>NZ_JAIQLH010000363.1 GCF_020037025.1 Streptomyces huiliensis
CCCGGCGGTGCCGAGGAGGCCGGCCGCGGAGGAGAACACCACGAAGTCCGCCAGCTCAAGATGGCTCGTCAGTTCGTGCAGCAGCCAGGCCGCGTCCGCCTTCGGGCGGGCGACGGCGTCCATCCGGTCGGGCGTCAGGGAGGCGACGACGCCGTCGTCCAGGACGCCGGCGAGGTGCACGACGGCGGTCAGTGGCGGTTCGGCCGCGGCGATGACCCCGGCCAGGGCGTCCCGGTCGGCGGCGTCGCAGGCCGCCACGGTCACCCGGGCGCCCAGGGCGGTCAGTTCGTCCGTCAGCTCCGCCGCGCCGGCGGCGTCGGGGCCGCGCCGGCTGACGAGAAGCAGGTCGTGGACGCCGTGGGAGGTGACGAGGTGGCGGGCGAGCGTCCCGCCGAGGAGCCCGGTGCCGCCGGTGAGGAGGACGGTGCCTCCGCCGCCGAAGCCGGACGGGCCGTCGGCGGAGGCGGCCCGCGCCAGCCGCGGCACCCGTACGCCGCTTCCCCGGACGGCGAGTTGGGGCTCGTCGTCCGCGGCCAGGGCGCGCAGCAGGGCGGGGGCGGCGGCCTCGTCGGTGCCGTCGGTGTCCAGCAGGGTGACGCGGCCCGGGTTCTCGGTCTGCGCGGAGCGGGCCAGGCCCCAGACGGGGGCGTGCGCCAGGTCGGGGACGTCCTCGTCGGGGCCGGCGGCGACCGCGCCCCGGGTGAGCAGCACGAGGCGGGAGGCGGCGAACCGCTCGTCGGTCAGCCAGGAGCGCACCAGGTGCAGGGCGTGGTGCCCGGCGGTACGGGCCGCCGCGGCGGCGTCCGGCTCCGGCGCGTCGGGTTCCGGAAGCAACGGTACGAGGACGACGCGGGGTGCCGGCGTGCCGTCGGCGACGGCCCGGGTGAGGGCCGCGAGGTCCGGGTGGGCGGCGGCGCGGGCGCCGGCGCCG
>NZ_JAIQLH010000364.1 GCF_020037025.1 Streptomyces huiliensis
AGAACCTGGCCATCAAGTGACGTCGCCCCTGGTGGTGTTGGTCGGCCCGCCCGGCGCCGGGAAGTCGACGGTCGGCGCCCTGCTGGCCGCGCGCCTGGGCGCCGGCTACCGGGACACCGACGCCGACATCGAGCGGACGGCGGGCAAGTCCATCCCGGAGATCTTCCGGGACGAGGGCGAGCCGCACTTCCGTGAGCTGGAACGCCAGGCCGTCCGGGCCGCCGTGGCGGACCACCGGGGCGTCCTCGCCCTCGGCGGCGGCGCGGTCACGGACCCCGGCACCCGGGCGCTGCTGAAGGGCCTCCCGGTGGTCTTCCTCGACGTCGAACAGGCCGACGCCGTCCGCCGCGTGGGCCCGGACTCCGCGCGCCCGCTGCTCGCCGGCGACCCGGGCGAGCGGTGGCGGGAGCTGATGGCGGCCCGCCGCCCGCTGTACGCCGAGGTCGCCCGGTGCACGGTGGCCACTGGCGGCCGTACCCCCGAGCAGGTCGCCGACGCGGTCCTCGCCGCCCTGTTCCCCGATGAGGAGCCCATGCCCAACGCCCCCACGCCGTCCCGCACCCTTGACGTCGACGTCATCGACCACGCCGTCCTCCTGACCACCGACCTCGACGGCCTGTCCGCCCTCTTCGAGGCCCTCGGCTTCACCCTCAGCCCGCGCTCGCCGCACCGCCTCTCCGCCGAGCCCGGCGGCCCACTGCTGGACACCTGCACCGCCAACCGGTGCGCCCTGTTCGGCGAGACGTACGTCGAACTGCTCGGCATCGTCGACCCGGAGGCCGCCGACCCGTGGCGGGTGAAGCCGCTGGCGGCGGAGTACGAGGGGCTGCGGATCCTGTCGTTCGGCTGCGGCGACGTCGAGGCGGTGGCGGAGCGGCTCACGGCGTCCGGCCTGTCGTCCACGGGCGTGCGCGACCTGCGGCGGGAGGTCGGGACGCCGGAGGGCGTCAGGACCGTCGAGGCGCGCGTCGTGCACATCGACCGCGAGCGCACGCCGGAGGGCGCCGCGCACGTCGCCCAGCACCTCACCCCGCAGTACGTCCACCAGCCCCGCTACCTCGGCCATGCCAACGGCGCCCGGCGCCTCGACAGCGTCCTCATCGTCGTCGCGGACGAGGAACTGCCCGCGTACGCCGCCCGCTACGAGCGGATGCTCGGGGTCCCGGCGCGCGCCCGCGGGCCGGTGCGGGAGATCCCGCTGCGGGAGGGGAGGGTCGATCTCGTCCCCGCCTCCGCGCTCGATAGCGTGCTGCCGGGGCGGACCGCGCCCGTCCTGCCGTACATGGCGGCGGTGGGCATCGCGGTGGCGGACGTCCCCGCCGCCCGCGCGCTCGCGGAACGGAACGGGGTGCCCGTCCAGTCGACGGAGACCGGCTTCCTCGTCCGGGCCGAGGACGCGTACGGCGCCGACATCGTCTTCGTGGAAGGGTGACAGCTCATGACCGGTGACCGGCGGCCCGAGGCACGGACCGCGCACGGCGTGGTGCGCGGGGTACGGCAGGGGGCGGTGTCCGCGTTCCTCGGCGTCCCGTACGCGGCGCCCCCGGTGGGCCCGCTGCGGTTCGCGCCGCCGGGTCCCGTCGTCCCGTGGCGGGGGGTACGGGACGCGGCCGCTCCCGGGCCGGTCGCCCCGCAGCCGCCGTCGCGGCTGGAACAGGTGATGGGCGACGGGCCGTTCGCGCACGTCACCCAGGACGAGGACTGCCTCACCGTCGACGTCTGGACCCCCGCCGCCGACGACGCGGCCCGGCCCGTGCTGGTGTTCCTGCACGGCGGCGGCTTCTCCAGCGGGGGCGGCGGGCTGAGCTGGTACGCCGGGACGGGGCTCGCCGCGCGCGGGGACATCGTCGTCGTCACCGTCACGTACCGCCTCGGCGCCCTGGGCTTCGCCCGGCTCGGCGACGTCCTGCCGGGCGCCGGCTCCGGCAACCAGGGGCTGCTCGACCAGCTCCAGGCGCTGCGCTGGGTGCGCGACAACATCGCCGCGTTCGGCGGCGACCCGGAGCGGGTGACCGTCGCGGGGCAGTCCGCGGGCGCCGTCTCCATCGTCAGCCTGCTCTCCGGTACGGAGGGTCGGGGCCTGTTCCGGGGCGCGATCCTGCAGAGCTACCCGGGCGGCATGCTGCCGCAGACCCCGGAGGCGGCCGCCGCGCAGGGCGCCCTGCTGCTCGACTGCCTCGGCCTCCCGGCCGCCCGGGCCGCCGACGCCCGCACGCTGCCGGCCGCCGCCGTCCTCGCCGCGCAGGGGGAGGCCGTACGCCGTGCGCCGCACGACTTCCTGGACGTGACACCGGCGTTCCAGCTGGTGGCGGACGGGCGCGTGGTCGCCCCGGACCCGGTGGCGGCCGTCGGGGCCGCCGGCGCGCACGGCGTCCGGATGCTCATCGGCACCACCCGGGACGAGGGGGCCGCCTTCTTCACCCCCGGCTCACCCCTGCTCGCCGGCGTCGGCCCGGCGGACTTCGCCCGGGCCTCGGAGCGGTGGTACGGCGACCCGGACCGCTTCCCGGAGTGGGCGCACCTCGCCCCCGCCGAGCGCGCCGTCCGCATGACCACCGAGCACTTCTTCCGCGCCCCGTCCGAACGCCTGGCCGCCCTCCTCGCCGACGCCGGCAACCCGGCCTGGCTCTACCGCTTCGACTACGCCCCCGACGGCAGCCCCTTCGGCGCCTGCCACTGCCTCGAACTCCCCTTCGTCTTCGGCGACCTCGACGCCTGGTCCGACGCCCCGATGCTCCGCGGCGCCGACCCGAAGGACCTGGACACCCTGACCGACCGCGTCCAGCGCGCCTGGATCGCCTTCGTCCGCGACGGCGACCCGCGCCATCCGGAGGCCCCGGACTGGGACCCGTACGGGCGGGAGCGGCGGGAGGTGACGGTCATCGGCTGAGGGTTCCGTCGCGGGGCTCGGGGAGCGGGCTCGGGGAGCGGCCCCGGGGTGTACGGACGAGGAGGGCGTGGAAGACGGCAGGGGTGCCGACCGAAAGGACCCCGGACGGAGGTTCGAGCGCCGTTCGAGCCTCCCGCTTCTGTCGCCCCACCCGTACCACTCGACCCAGAAAGCAATCGTCGGCACACGGTCGTCTTATCCGCTTGTCCACGTACGTGGTAGTACGGGAGCGCTACAGCAGACGGGGGTGAGTCCTGGGCGCCCCGGCGCCCGTACCAGCGACCGACGAACGGAGCCTCACCGCGATGCCCGACTCGACCGCCGACGCCGACCGTCTCGACCCCGTGGCCTCCACCGCCCGGATGACGGCCGCCCTGCGCGCCCGCGAATCCGCGCGCCCGGACCGGCTCTTCGACGACCCGCTCGCCGCCGTCCTCGCCGGCGACACGGGACGGATGCTGGCCGACCGGGCCGGCGAGGTGGACGCCATCCCGGTCCGCACCCGGTACTTCGACGACCTGCTCCTGACGGTCACCGGCGCCCCCGACGCGCCCCGCCAGCTCGTCATGCTCGCCGCCGGCATGGACAGCCGCGCCTACCGCCTCCCGCTCCCCGCGACCGTCCTCTACGAGGTCGACCGGCCGGACCTGCTGCGGCTGAAGGAGTCGCTGCTCGGGGACGCCCCGCCGCGCTGCGCCCGCCGGGTGCCGGTCGGCGCCGACCTCGCCGCCGACTGGGCCAACCCCCTGATGACGGCCGGGTTCCGGCCCGGGGAGCCCACCTGCTGGCTGGTCGAGGGCCTCACCCAGTACCTGGAGGAGCGGGACGTGCTGCGCCTCCTCGACCGCATCACCGAGCTCTCCGCCCCCGGCAGTCACCTCCTCACCGACTTCGTCGCGGGGTCGCTGTTCCACGACGCGTCCGTCCGCCCGATGCTGAGCCTGCTCGAACGCTCCGGCGCCGGCTGGCGGTACGGGACCGACGAGCCCGGCCCGCTGTTCACCGAGCGGGGCTGGCGGCCGGAGACGGCGTCCTACGCGGCGGTCGGCCAGGCCCTCGGCCGCTGGCCCCGGAACGCCCCGCGCGGCGGCGAACTCGTCCACGCGGTGCGCTGAACCACGTCACGGCACCAACGGGCCGCCCGCTCGCACACCCGCGAGCGGGCGGCCCGCCGTGCTTCCCGCCAGCCCGATGAGGAGCCATGACCACACCCCACTCCGCCGACGTCGTGATAGCCGGCGGCGGCATCGGCGGACTCGCCACCGCCCTCAGCCTGCACGCCGCGGGCATCCGGCCGCTCGTCCTGGAGTCCTCGCGCCGGATCAGCCCGCTCGGCGTCGGCATCAACCTCCAGCCCGCCGCCGTACGCGAACTGCACGAACTCGGCCTGGCCGACGAACTGGCCGCGCTCGGCGTCCCCGCCGTCGCCCACGTCTTCGCCGACCACCGCGGCACCACCCTCTACAGCGACCCGCGCGGCACGGCCGCCGGCTACCGCTGGCCGCAGTACTCCGTCCACCGCGGCGACTTACAGATGATGCTGCTGAGAACGGTGAGAGAGCGGATCGGCCCCGAGGCTGTCCGGACCGGCGTCCGCGTCGAGGACTTCACCCAGACCCCCGACGCCGTCGAGGTCCACGCCCTCGACCGCGCCACGGACCGGCCCGAGCGCCACACCGCCGGGGTCCTCGTCGCCGCCGACGGCATCCACTCCCGGCTGCGCGCCCGCCTCCACCCCGGCCAGGGGCCCCTGCGGTGGAGCGGCGTCACCCTGTGGCGGGGAGTGACCGAGACCGACGCCTTCCCGCCGGGCGAGGCCCTGCTCCTCGCGTCCGACGAGCGGGACGCCCAGTTCGTCGCCTACCAGATCTCGCCCGCGGCCCTCGCGCGCGGCCGTACGCTCCTCAACTGGGTCTGCGCGGTGCCCACGGGCGCCCCCGGCCCGCTGCCCGCCGGCGAGGCGCGGTGGAACCGCCCGGGCCGGCTCCAGGACGTCCTGCCGCACTACGCGGACTGGCACTTCGACTGGACGGACCTCCCCGGGCTGCTGGCCGGCGCCGAGCGGATCCTCGAGTACCCGATGGTCGACCGCGACCCCCTCCCGTCCTGGGGCGCGGGCCGCGTCACCCTGCTCGGCGACGCCGCCCACCCCGCGTACCCCTCCGGCGCCAACGGCGGCTCCCAGGCGGTCCTCGACGCCCGCGTCCTGGCCCACCGGCTGGCCACCGAGCCCGACCCCGTCCGCGCCCTCGCCGCGTACGAGGCCGAGCGGCGGGGCCCGACGGCCGCGGTCGTCCTGGCCAACCGCAAGATGGACAGCGTCGCCAGGGCCCGTTCGGCCGCGAAGCGCCCGGACGCGCGCCGCGACCTGGAACGCGCCGCGGCGTCCCACCGCAGGGCGGCCGGCGAGGCCGCCGCCCTCAACACCCGCGCCTCCTACACCCCACCTGCCCGCACCTGACCCCTGCACGCGTCTTCAATTCCACCGGCCCCGGCCGCAGGATGCCTCTGTGAGCGCTTCTGCGAGCGCTTCTGTGAGCGGCGAGGACCGAACGGAACGGGAGACGACGTGCGCTACGTACAACTGGGTGGCTCGGACCTGAAGGTGTCCCGGATCTGCCTGGGCATGATGAGCTACGGCGGCGGCCCGACCGCGCAGAAGTGGTTCCTGGACGAGGAGGCCGCCGAACCCGTCGTCCGGCGCGCCGTCGAGGCGGGCGTCACGTTCTTCGACACGGCCGACATGTACTCGTCCGGCCTCAGCGAGCAGATCACGGGACGCCTGCTCTCCCGCCTCTTCCCGCGCCGCGAGGACTACGTGCTCGCCACCAAGGTCTACTTCCCGATGGGCCCCGGCCCCGACGACCGCGGTCTGTCGCGCAAGCACATCGTCAAGGCCATCGACGCCTCCCTCCGCCGCCTCGGCACCGACCACGTCGACCTCTACCAGATCCACCGCTGGGACTACGACACCCCCATCGAGGAAACCCTGGAGGCCCTGCACGGACTCGTCGCCGCCGGCAAGGTCCGTGCCCTCGGCGCCTCCAGCATGTGGGCCTGGCAGTTCGCCAAGGCGCAGCACCTGGCCAGGGCCAACGGCTGGACCCCCTTCGTCTCCATGCAGAACTACTACAACCTCCTCTACCGCGAGGAGGAGCGCGAGATGATCCCGCTCTGCCGCGACGAGAACGTCGGCTGCATCCCCTGGAGCCCCCTCGCCCGCGGCATGCTCACCGGCACCCGCGACCGCGACGGCTCCCACCGCACCCTCCGCTCCGGCAACGACGAACTCGCCCGCCGCCTCTACGAGGACGCCGACTTCGACGTCGTCGACGCCGTCCGCACCGTCGCCACCGCCCGAGCCCTCCCCCCGGCCCGCATCGCCCTCGCCTGG
>NZ_JAIQLH010000365.1 GCF_020037025.1 Streptomyces huiliensis
CGTCGCCACCGCCCGAGCCCTCCCCCCGGCCCGCATCGCCCTCGCCTGGCTCCTCTCCAAACCGGCCGTCGCCGCCCCCATCATCGGCGCCACGCGTGCCACGCACGTGGACGACGCGGTGGCCGCCGTGGACGTGACGCTCACCGAGGACGAGATCGCCCAACTGGAGGCGCCTTACCGGCCGCACCGGGTGCTGGGGTTGCGGCGGTAGGGGCCGACTGCGTAGCCGCACGTGGGCGCGGAGCGGCGATATACGGCCAATTCCACTTTCTCTGGCCGAGTTTATGGCGGAAGCCCCCGAAAGAGCCCCCGCCGCCGCCGAGTCGGCCGCGGGAAGCCGCTCCGCGACCCGTGCGGACGCCTGACGACTGAGGTAGAACGGGGGGATGGTCAAGATCCCGGACTTCGCGGGCGCCGGCGCGGGCCGCGGGCGGCGCCGTCGCCGCCGTGGGCCGTCCGGGTCGGGTGGGGCGGCCCGCCGGGGGCGCCCCGGCGCGCGGGCACGGCGTACGGGTGGACGGCGCGCGGTGGTTCGACGGGTCGTGCGGGTTCGGCGGTGGGGGCGCTTACGGTGGAACGGTGGTGCTGGTGACGGGTGACGGCCGGGGGAGCGGGTGTGCCGTGCGCGCCGAGGGGGCCGGGTGGTGCGGGGGCGTGCACCGCCGCCGGCCGGCGGGCCGTACGGGTTCCGCGCCGCTCGGCCCGACGCGCCGTACGGGCGTCGCTTCGCCCGGCCCGACGCGCCGCACCACGCCGACCATGTCCGAGGCGATCCGTCCCGTCGTGGCAGGGGCGGTGGAGGAAGCGTATGGCTAGTGGCACGGCAGGATCGGACGGCGACGGCGGCGGGCGGGTGGACGCGCGGGCGCTGGAGGAAGTCGTCCGGTTCACCTCCGATCTGATTCGGATCGACACCACCAACCGCGGCGGCGGCGACTGCCGGGAGCGGCCCGCGGCCGAGTACGTGGCGGAGCGGCTCGCCGAGGCGGGGATCGAGCCGTTCCTGCTGGAGCGGAAGCCGGGGCGGACCAACGTGGTGGCCCGGGTCCCGGGCGCGGACCCGGTCGCCGGGGCGCTGCTCGTCCACGGGCACCTGGACGTGGTGCCGGCCGAGCCCGCGGACTGGACGGTGCACCCGTTCTCCGGCGAGGTGCGGGACGGCGTCGTCTGGGGCCGCGGCGCACTCGACATGAAGAACACGGACGCCATGGTGCTGGCCCTGGTCCGCTCCTGGGCGCGCGCGGGCGCCGTGCCGCCGCGCGACATCGTGCTCGCGTTCACCGCGGACGAGGAGGACAAGGGCGAGACCGGCGCGGCCTTCCTCGCGGACGAGCACGCCGCCCTGTTCGAGGGCTGCACGGAGGCGATCGGCGAGTCGGGCGCGTACACCGTCCACGGCGCCGGCGGGGTGCGGATCTACCCGGTGGCGGCGGGGGAGCGCGGTTCGGCGTGGGTGGAGCTGCGGGCCCGCGGCACCGCCGGGCACGGCTCCAAGGTGAACCGCGCGAACGCGGTCGCCCGGCTGGCCGCGGCCGTCACCCGGATCGCCGAGCACGAGTGGCCGATCCGGCTGACCCCGGTCGTCAAGGCCGCGCTGCGCGAACTGGCCGCCGCGCACGGCATCGACGTGGACCGTTCCGGGCCGGGGCCGGAGGAGGTGGAGGAGCTGCTGGCCAAGCTGGGACCCGCCGCCAAGCTGGCGGCGGCGACCGTCCGCAACAGCGCCAACCCCACCATGCTCAGCGCCGGTTACAAGATCAACGTCATCCCGGGGACGGCCACCGCGTTCGTCGACGGCCGGACCGTGCCGGGCGCGGACGACGAGTTCACCGCCACCCTGGACCGGCTCACGGGACCGGACGTGGACTGGTCGTTCTTCCACCGCGAGCGGGCCCTCCAGGCGCCGGTGGACGCACCGGTGTTCGCCCGGATGCGCGCCGCGCTGGAGCACTTCGACCCCGACGGGCACGTGGTGCCGTTCTGCATGTCCGGCGGCACGGACGCCAAGCAGTTCTCCCGGCTCGGCATCGCCGCCTACGGCTTCTCCCCGCTCCGGCTGCCGCCGGGCTTCGACTACCAGGGCCTGTTCCACGGCGTCGACGAGCGGGTCCCCGTGGACGCCCTCCACTTCGGCGTACGCGTCCTGGACCGCTTTGTGATGCACGAGCCGAGTCCCCGCATCCACCCCCTGCCCGAGGAGGCGTAAAGATCATGGTGCCCACGGCGCCCTGCGGAACCTGGCCGTCCCCCGTGGACGCCGCCCTGGTGGCGGAGCACGGCGGCCGCCCCGACTTCGTCGGCTGGGTCGGCGACGACGTGTGGTGGGTCGCCGCCCGCCCGGCGGAGGGGGGCCGCCGGGCGCTGGTCCGGCGGCGGCCCGGCGGCGCCGAGGCC
>NZ_JAIQLH010000366.1 GCF_020037025.1 Streptomyces huiliensis
GGCTGCGGGGGTGGGCGCCTGCGCGGCGGGGAACGTCGGCCGGCCGGGCGCCGGATGTATGGGCTCGGGGGACGGCGGCGGGGTGCGGGTGCCGTCGCCGGTTCCGTGGGCGCCGGCGTTTCCGTCACCGCCGGAGTGCGGGCTGCCGCCGCCGGGCGCGACGGAACCGCTCGCGCCGGGGCCGCCTGAGCCGGTCGCGCCGGGCGCGCCGGCCGGGTCCCGGTCCGGTGCGTCGCCGGCGTCCGCCTCGTCCTCGTCCTCGACGGAGATGCCGTACTCGGTGGCCAGGCCCACCAGGCCCGACGCGTACCCCTGCCCGAGGGCCCGGAACTTCCAGCCGTCACCGCGGCGGTAGAGCTCGCCACAGATCATCGCGGTCTCGTCGCCCGTCTCGGGCCGGACGTCGAAGCGGGCGACGAGGGGGCCGGGAGCGGCGGCGGTGTCACCGGCCGCCGGGGAGGCGGCGGAGGCGTCGTACAGCAGCAGGCAGAGGTCGTCGACCAGGCCGAAGGTCCCGCCGTCCGCGGAGGCGGCGATCACCACGCGGCGTACCGAGCCGTCCAGCGGGGCGAGGTCGGCCTCGACGGTGTCGGTCAGCCCCTCGTGCAGCCGCTTCTTGGGCAGGTGGCGGACCAGGCCGGAGGGATGGCGGGGCTGGTTGTAGAAGACGAAGTCCTCGTCCGAACGCACGCGGTCGTCGGCGCCCAGGAGCAGGGCGGAGACGTCCACGTCGGGGACGCCGGCACCGGGGGTCCAGCGCAGCACCGCCCGGACGGCCGGGGCCTCCAGCGGGATGTTCGATCCCTTCAGCATCGCGTGCGTCATGCCCGCAATCCTGCCCTCCCGCGCGGGCCGCGGACAACGCGGGCCCCGCCCCGGCCGAAGCGCGACCGGCGGGGACCCCGGGAGCCGGGGGAGCGCCCGGGGCGCGGGGCGGGCGCGCGGAAGCCGTGGGGCGGCGGTGTGGGCGGCGGTGTGGGAGAGGCGGTATAGGGGCGGTGTGGGGGAAGGAGAAGAGATTCCTCCGGTATTTGGGGAACTCTTGACCCGTCTCCGGACGTACGATAATCGGCCACGCTCGTCGGCTGGACGGCCCGGCGGCACGGCGCGGCACAACGGGGAGAAAGATGCGGCATTTTGGACACCTCGCGCCCGAGGTCCGGAACGGCTTGTTCCACCGGGAGCCGGCCGAGTTCGGCACCGACTCCCCGGCCCGTACGCTCGCCGTCGCCCTCGGCGCCACCCTCTACAGCCCCGCCACCCGGCCCGCGCTGGCCCGGGACGTCGTCAAGCAGGCCCGGCAGGGTGTCGTGTCCATGGTCCTGTGCCTGGAGGACTCCATAGCGGACGGCGAGGTGGCCGCCGCGGAGGAGAACCTGGTCCGGCAGTTCGCGGAGCTGGCCGACGCACCCGGCGGCCCGGTGCCGCTGCTGTTCGTCCGCGTCCGCCGCCCCGGCCAGATCACCGACCTCACGCGCCGCCTCGGCCCCGCCCGGCGGCTGCTCTCCGGCTTCGTCCTGCCCAAGTTCACCGAGGACCGCGGCCTGCCCTTCCTGGAGGCGCTCGCCGAGGCCGAGGCGGCGTACGGGCAGCGGCTGTTCGCCATGCCCGTCCTGGAGTCCCCGGAGCTGCTGCACCTGGAGACCAGGGCCGAGACGCTGGGCGGGATCGCCCGCGCCGTCGACAAGTACCGCGACCGGGTGCTCGCCCTCCGCCTGGGCGTGACCGACTTCTGCTCCGCGTACGGGCTGCGCCGCGCGCCCGACATGACCGCCTACGACGTGCAGCTCGTCGCCTCCGTGATCGCCGACGTCGTCAACGTCCTCGGCCGCGCGGACGGCAGCGGCTTCACCGTCACCGGGCCGGTGTGGGAGTACTTCCGCCAGCACCAGCGGATGTTCAAGCCGCAACTGCGCCGCAGCCCGTTCGCCGGGCCCGCGGAGGCGCTGCGCTCCGCCCTGATCGAACACGACATGGACGGCCTGCTGCGGGAGATCGAACTCGACCGCGCCAACGGCCTCCAGGGCAAGACCTGCATCCACCCGTCGCACGTCGCCCCGGTGCACGCGCTCTCCGTGGTGAGCCACGAGGAGTTCGGCGACGCGGAGGACATCCTGCGGTCCGTGGAGGGCGGTGGCGGAGTGCTGCGCTCCGCCTACACGAACAAGATGAACGAGGTGAAGCCGCACCGCGCCTGGGCAGAAAGGACTCTGCTGCGGGCCGAGGTGTTCGGTGTGGCACGAGAGGATGTCGGTTTCGTGGAGCTGCTGGCGGCGAGCGTGCCGACGGCGACGACGACGACGACGACGACGGCGACGGCGACGACGACGACGGCGACGACGACAGCGGCGGTGACGACGACAGCGACGACGACAGCGGCGGTGACGGCGTCGGCGCAGGCCGGGCGAGAGGGAGTGACGTTCTGATGTGGTCGGGCCAGTGGGTGACCGATCGGCTCGGCGTACGGCTGGAGGGCGACGCGGAGCTGTCCGGGCTGCTCGGCCTGGCCCTGCGCCGCAACCCGAAGCGGGCGCACCTGCTCGTCTCCCGGGTGCTGGGCAAGCACGTGCCGCAGCGGCCGTCCGTCGTCCACGGCGTGGGCCTGGACCTCGGCCGCCGGGTGCGGGCGCTGCTCGGTGAGGCGGAAGCCGCCGGGGCCGTCGTCCTGGGTTACGCCGAGACGGCCACCGGCCTCGGCCACTCGGTCGCCGACGGGCTCGGCCTCGCCCCTTACCTGCACTCCACGCGCCGCCCGGTGGCCGGCGTCGCCCCGGCCGGCGGCTTCGAGGAGGAGCACAGCCACGCGACGTCCCACCTGCTGCTGCCCGAGGACCCGCGGTTCTTCGCGGGCGACGGCCCGCTGGTGCTCGTCGACGACGAGCTGTCCAC
>NZ_JAIQLH010000367.1 GCF_020037025.1 Streptomyces huiliensis
CGGTTCTTCGCGGGCGACGGCCCGCTGGTGCTCGTCGACGACGAGCTGTCCACCGGCCGGACGATCCGCAACACCATCGCCGCCCTGCACGCCGGCCGCCCGCGCGACCGGTACGTCGTCGTCGCCCTCGTCGACCTCCGCCCGGCGGAGGAGCGCGCCGCGCTGGACGCCTTCGCGGCGGAGCTCGGCGCGCGGGTGGACGTCGTCGCCCTGGCGTCGGGGACGGTGTCCCTGCCGGAGGGCGTGCTCCGGCTGGGGCAGGAACTGGCGGAGGAGTGGGACGGTGAGGACGCCGCCGCTGCCGGGGGAAGCGCGGCCGCCCCGGAGCGGATCGGCCTCGGCTGGCCGGCCGGCCTGCCCGACGGGGGCCGGCACGGGTTCACCCCCGCGCACCGGGCCCGGCTGGAGGCGGCGCTGCCGCGCATGGCCGGGCGGATCGCGGAGGCGCTGCCGGAGGGCGGTTCCGGTGCTCGACGCGTCCTCGTGCTCGGGACCGAGGAGCTGATGTACGCGCCGCTGCGGCTGGCGGGGGCGCTGGAGGAGCGCCTGGCGGGAACGGAGGTGCTGTTCTCCACCACGACCCGGTCGCCCGTCGTCCCCGTCGACGACCCCGGGTACGCGATCCGCACCCGCCTCGTCTTCCCGGCCCACGACGTACCGGTCCGCGACGCACCGGCCCACGACGACCCGGCCGACGCGTCCGCCGACGGCCCCGCCGACCGTTCCACCCGCAACGCCGACCGTTACGCCTACAACGTCGCGGGCGCCGGCTTCGACGCGGTCGTCGTCGTCACCGACTCGACGGGCGACACCCCCGCCCTGCACGCACCCGGCGGCCTGCTCGACCGGCTCGCCGCGCACACCCGGAAGGTCCTGCTGGCCGTGATCCCGTCCCACCGCGCCGCCGGGGAGCCCCTGCGCGGCCCCGCCTTCTCCTCCTACGCGCCGGAGGACGTCGGCTGGCTGCTCCAGGACCTGTCCTCCGTCACCCTCGAGGTGCCCACCGAGGAACGGGAGGAGGCGATCCAGAGCGGCGGCGCGCACTACGCGGAGTCGCTGCCCGTCGAGTACCAGCCGTCCGAGCGCTACCAGGCGCTGTACGCCGCCGCGCTGGAGTCCTCCGCCGGCCGGATCGCGCGGGCCGTGGGTGCGGTCACCGAGACCGTCCTCGCGGAGCGGTCGCCGCGTCCGGTGCTGGTCTCGCTGGCCCGCGCCGGCACCCCCGTCGGCGTCCTGATGCGCCGCTGGGCGCGGCACGCGCACGGCCTGGACCTGCCGCACTACGCCGTGTCCATCGTCCGCGGCCGGGGCATCGACACGGCGGCGCTGCGCTGGCTCGCCGACCACCACGACCCGGCCGACGTCGTCTTCGTCGACGGCTGGACGGGCAAGGGCGCCATCACCCGCGAGCTCGAACAGGCTCTGCGAGGCAGCGAGTTCGATCCGCGGATCGCGGTCCTCGCCGACCCCGGGCACTGCGTGGAGACGTACGGCACCCGGGACGACTTCCTCATCCCGTCCGCCTGCCTCAACTCGACGGTCTCCGGCCTGATCTCGCGGACGGTGCTGCGCGCCGACCTCGTCGGGCCGGGCGACTTCCACGGCGCCAAGTTCTACCGGGAGCTGGCGGACGCCGACGTGTCCCGGGCCTTCCTCGACACCGTCGCGGCCCGGTTCGCGGAGGTCGAGGAAGGCGTCGCGCACGACGCCAAGGAGCTCGCGGGCGCCGACCGTACCCCGACCTGGCGGGGCTGGGCGGCGGTCGAGCGGATCAGCGAGGAGTACGGCATCCACGACGTCAACCTGGTCAAGCCGGGCGTCGGCGAGACCACCCGCGTCCTGCTGCGCCGCGTCCCCTGGAAGATCCTCGCCGAGCGGGGCGCGGGCGCGGACCTCGACCACGTCCGGCTGCTGGCCGCCCAGCGCGGGGTGCCGGTGGAGGAGGTCGAGGGGCTGCCGTACAGCTGCGTCGGCCTCGTCCACCCGCGGTACACGCGCGGCGCGACGGGAACCGACGGCCGGGCGGTGCGGTCCTCGTGAAGGTGAACTCTGTGAACGTCCCCCTGATGGACACGCTCGTCGCCAGCGACCTCGACCGCACGCTCATCTACTCGGCCGCCGCCCTCCGCCTCGGGGTGGAGGACGCGCGGGCGCCGCGCCTGCTGTGCGTCGAGGTGTACGAGGGCAAGCCGCTGTCGTACGTGACGGAGACGGCCGCGGCGCTGCTCGAGGGCCTCGCCCGGACCGGCGCGTTCGTGCCCGCCACCACGCGGACGCGGGCGCAGTACGGCCGGATCCGGCTGCCCGGGCCCGTACCGCGGTTCGCGGTGTGCGCCAACGGCGGCGAGATCCTCGTCGACGGCGAGCCGGACGCCGGCTGGCGGGAGCGGGTGCGGCGGTCCGTCGCCGCCGAGTGCGCGACGCTCGACGAGGTGCGGGCGCGGCTGGTGGCGACGGCCGATCCGGCGTGGCTGCTGCGCGAGCGGACCGCCGAGGACCTGTTCGCCTACCTCGTCGTCGACCGGGAGCGGCTGCCCGTCGCGTGGGTGAAGGAGCTCACCGAGTGGGCCGGCGAGCGTGGCTGGACCGTCTCGCTCCAGGGCCGCAAGATCTACGCCGTCCCGCGGCCCGTGACGAAGAGCGCGGCGGTCGCCGAGGTCGCCCGCCGTACCGGCGCGGAGGTCGTGCTGTCCGCCGGCGACTCCCTCCTCGACGCCGACCTGTTGCTCGCCGCCGACCGCGGCTGGCGGCCGGGCCACGGCGAGCTGGCCGACACGGGGTGGGGGGCGCCGCACGTCACGGGTCTGGAGACGGCCGGTGTCGCGGCGGGGGAGGAGATCGCGCGGGCGTTCGCGGAGGCGGTGGGGGTGCGGGTGCCGGGCGGGCCGCTCATGGCTTGAGGGACTTGAGGGGCCTGAGGGACTTGGAGGAGGGGCCGGAGGGGCCGGAGAGGCCGGAATGTCTGGTAAGCGGCTGTTTTCCGAAACCCCGCCGCCCTAACGTTCGTTGAGGCATCAACGTGTGCGGGGGAGTGAAGACGTGGATGCCCTCATCCCGGTGACCGGGGTGCCGAATCGCCCGTGCGGCAGTGTCGCCCGCGCGGCGTCAGCGAACGAGGAGTCTCGCGTGACCGAGTCCAAGAGCAGTCCGCTCACTTCCGAGCTCTACCAGTACATGATCGACCACAATCCGCCGCTCGACCCCGTACAGCGGGCCCTGGTCGAGACCACCCGCTCGCTGCTGCCCGACAGCGCGCACCTCCAGGTCGCAGAGGAGCAGGCCCCGCTCCTCGCCTTCCTGGTCCGCCTGACCGGCGCCCGCGACATCCTGGAGATCGGCACCTTCACCGGCCTCTCCGCCCTCTCCATGGCCCAGGCGCTCCCCGCCGGCGGCAGCCTGATCGCCCTCGACATATCGGAGGAGTGGACGGCCCACGCCCGCGAGGCCTGGGCCAAGGCCGGCGTCGCCGACCGCGTCGAACTGCGCCTGGGCGACGGCCTGGAGTCCGTCCGCGCCCTGCCCGCCGAGCCGCACCTCGACCTCGTCTTCCTGGACGCGGACAAGGAGCACTACGTCGACTACTGGGAGGAGGTCGTCCCCCGGCTGCGCACCGGCGGTCTGATCGTCGTCGACAACGTCTTCTTCCACGGCGAGGTCGTCGACCCCGGCGCGTCGGCGGCGGGCGAGGGCGTCAAGGCGTTCAACGACCATGTGGCGGCGGACGGGAGGATGGAAGCGGTCATGCTCACGGTGGCGGACGGGCTGACGCTGGCCCGGAAGAAGGACTGACGACCGCCGGCCCGGGAGCAGGGCTGACGACCGCGCGGGGCCCCGCCCGCCACGTCGGCGCTCAGCCGCAGCAGCCGCCCCCGCAGCACCCGCCGCCTCCGCCGTTGCTTTCGGACGACGGCCCGGAGGAGGCGGCGGTCGCCGCCCCGGTCACCGCGACGGTGGAGAGCAACTTCACGCTGTCCACGTGCCCTTCGGGACACATGGCCGGAGCGGACGACTGCGCCATGGGACGGCGCAGCTCGAAGGTGGCACCACAGGCTTTGCAGCGGTATTCGTAGCGAGGCATGTCGGCAGCATAACCACGGGGGACGTACGGGGGAGCAGGGCCGACGGGCGGCGGCACCGGCAGACTCGTGTGATGCGGATACCCAGACGAGCGGCCAGAGTCGCGATCCTGGACCCTGCGGGGTCGGTGTTCATGTTCCGGTACGACAACGAGGAGGTCGGCGTCCACTGGGCGCTGCCCGGCGGCGGGCTGGACCCGGGCGAGTCGCCGGAGCGGGCGGCCGCGCGCGAGGAGACCGGGTGGACCGACATCGGGCTGCCGACGACGCCGGTCGATCTCGGGTACGTACGGAACGGGCCGCCGGGCGGGGGCGATCGGAGGCGGAGCTCCGTCTGAACCGTCCCCACCGTTCAGACGGAGCTCCGCCTGAACCGTCCCCGCCGCTCGCTCACCGTCCCGCGCCGCGCTCCTCGCGGATCGACTGGACCACGGCCGCGACGGACTGCCGTACGGCCTCCGTCTCGGTCAGGAAGCGCCACCAGTCGGGGTGGCGGCCCTCCAGGCCGGCCACGGCGCGGTCCAGGCGGGCCACGGCCTGGTCCAGCGGGGCCGCGTGGCGGGGGTCGGGGGTGCTGCGGCCGGCCATGGCGAGGCGCTGGGCGTCGCGGATGGCGAAGCGGGTGCGTTCGACCTCCTGCTGCCGGTCGGCGGAGACCTCGTCCAGCCGCCGCAGCCGGTCGCCGGCCGCGGAGACGGACTCGTCGGTCGTCGTCAGGAGCGCGCGGACGGTCGACAGCAGGGCGGTGGCGTCCGGCCACCGCTGCTCGTCGCGGGCCGTCCGGGCCTCGGCGAGCTTGGCCTCCGCCCGCTCCACCGCCTCCCGGGCCTGGTCGGGCACCTGCTGGAGGTCCTGCCAGCAGGCGGCGCTGTATCGCCGGCGCAGTTCGCTGAGGACGGGCGTCACCTGGGCGGCGCGGGTGGCGATCGCCTGGGCGCGGGTGCGCAGGGACACCAGCCGCTTGTCGATCTCGGCGGCCCGCTGCGGCAGTTGCGCGGCGGCCTCGCGGAGCGCGTCGGCCTCGCGCAGGACCCGCTCCGCGCGGGCGATGGTGTCCGCCACGCCGTGCTGCCCGGCGCCCTGGTTGAGCTTGGTCAGCTCGGGGGAGAGGGCGGCGAGCCGGGCGGCCAGGTCGTCGGCGCGCAGCCCGGCGGCCCGGGTCGCGTCCAGCGCCTCGGTCGCCGCGAGGAGCGCCTGCCGCGCCCGTTCGACGGCGGGGGCCAGCCGGGCCAGCTCCGTCTCGGCGGCGGCCAGCAGCGGCCCGAGCCCCTGCGCGAACCGCTCCAGGTCCGCCTTGACGCGGAGGAGCTCGTCCTTGGCCCGGTTGAGGTCGGTACGGGCGCGGGTGGCGGCCGAGGAGTCGAGGTCGTCGCGGTCGAGGTCGTGGGTGTCGACGGCGGTGATGTACGCGCCCGACACCTCGTCGATGCGGGCGCCGAGCGCCGCGAAGTCCTGGGCGGCGCGCCGGGCGGCGGGCGAGGAGTCCACCGCGGCGATCGTCTCCAGGGAGATCCGCAGCTCGCGCTGGGCCGTGTCCAGCTCGTAGAACGCCGTGGCCGCCGCGTCCTTCGCGGCCTGCGCCTCGGCCCGCTGCGCGTCGCCGCGGCCGCCCCAGCCCCAGCGCCGCGTCCCGCCGCCGGCGAACGCCGCCGGGGCCGCCGTGACGGCGACGGCGGCGGCGAGCA
>NZ_JAIQLH010000368.1 GCF_020037025.1 Streptomyces huiliensis
TTCCGTTTCCGGCCCCCTGTTAGAGCGGGGTTTCGCCTTCTCGCTTTCGCTTTCCGGCGATTCCGACTTTATCAGATTTTCAGCGGGCCGATTTACTCGGCCGTTTCGCTTCCTTCTGAGGGAGTCGAAGAGCTTCGCGATCGAGTGAGCGATGCTCACGACCCTCGAAGCGATGTAGATACTAACCGTTGTCGGCGACCAGGTCCAGTCGCCCTAACCGTTCGAATCTACCTCCCCCACCGACCCGTGTCAACAGGTTTGTGGGGCAGAAGGAAACCCTACCAGCCCTTGGGCCTCAGTCGAACACCGACGGGGGGCTCTCCAGCTCCTCCAGTTCGAGGCCCGGGGCGGACAGGACCACGTCGCCGGCCAGGTGGACCGTGTGCCGCTCCCCCGTGTCTAGGGCGCTGACCTGGTACTCGTCCACTTCCAGGGTTCCGTTGTCAGTGGTGTGTGGTGTCCTGCCGACGAGAGACCACGACTGGTCGACGGTGAGGGGGGCGAGGACGGGGGCGGTGAAGGAGACCAGGCGGACGCGGGTCGAGGGGCCGCCGGGGGTCAGGCGGAGCAGGCGGGCCAGAGCCACGTAGAAGGCGGGGGAAGCGCCGGCGCAGGCGTGGGCCCGGACGTTGCCTTCCGTCGCGTGCTCTCCGGACGGGTCGGTGCGGACCCAGGTCACGCCGTCGAGTGCCGCCGCCCGTACCTGCCAGTCGGCGGACCGGAGCTGGAGGCGGATGGGCCGGCCCAGCGCGTCGATCGCCAGGTCGACCGAGCCGGCCGGTGCGCCGGACGCGTGGGTGGTCGTGGAGACGTAGCGCCAGCCGGAAGGGCCGGTGGCGCACTGGAAGCGCTCGTCACCGAGGGGGGTGTGGTCGTGCGGATCGTGGAGCGAGTAGCGGCCGCGGGGCATGGGGGATTCCTTGACACGAACGGGCCAGGCCCCCGCCACGGGGGCAGGGGCCTGGCCGGCCGGCTGGTGCGCCGGCTGCTGACGCTGCTGCGGCTGTTCTCGGCGCCGCGTGTGCCGCGAAGGCGGCCGGGAGGGCCGCCGGCGCCGAGAGAGCCGTCAGTAACGGTAGTGGTCGGGCTTGTACGGGCCCTCGACCTTGACGCCGATGTACTCCGCCTGCTCCGGGCGGAGCGTCGTCAGCTTCACGCCGAGCGCGTCGAGGTGGAGCCGGGCGACCTTCTCGTCCAAGTGCTTCGGCAGGACGTAGACGTCGGTCGGGTACGACTCCGGCTTGGTGAAGAGCTCGATCTGCGCCAGCGTCTGGTCGGCGAAGGAGTTCGACATCACGAAGGACGGGTGGCCGGTCGCGTTGCCCAGGTTCAGCAGGCGGCCCTCGGACAGCACGATGAGGACCTTGCCGTCGGGGAACGTCCAGGTGTGGACCTGCGGCTTGACCTCGTCCTTGACGATGCCGGGGATCTTCGCGAGGCCGGCCATGTCGATCTCGTTGTCGAAGTGGCCGATGTTCCCGACGATGGCCTGGTGCTTCATCTTGGCCATGTCGGAGGCCATGATGATGTCCTTGTTGCCGGTCGTGGTGATGAAGATGTCGGCGGTCTCGACGACGTCGTCCAGGGTGGCGACCTGGTAGCCGTCCATCGCGGCCTGAAGGGCGCAGATCGGGTCGATCTCGGTGACGATGACGCGGGCGCCCTGACCGCGGAGCGACTCCGCACAGCCCTTGCCGACGTCGCCGTAGCCGCAGACGACCGCGACCTTGCCGCCGATGAGGACGTCGGTGGCGCGGTTGATGCCGTCGATGAGCGAGTGGCGGCAGCCGTACTTGTTGTCGAACTTCGACTTGGTGACGGCGTCGTTCACGTTGATCGCCGGGAAGAGCAGGGTGCCCGCCGCCTGCATCTCGTAGAGGCGGTGGACGCCGGTGGTGGTCTCCTCGGTGACACCGCGGATCTCCGACGCCAGCTGGGTCCACTTCTGGGGGTTCTCCCCCAGCGTGCGGTTCAGCAGCGTGAGGATCTGGGCGTACTCCTCGCTGTCCGCCGTGGCCGGGTCCGGGGCCGCGCCGGCCTTCTCGAACTCGACGCCCTTGTGCACGAGCAGCGTGGCGTCACCGCCGTCGTCCAGGATCATGTTCGGGCCGCCGGTCGGAGCGTCCGGCCAGGTCAGCGCCTGCTCCGTGCACCACCAGTACTCCTCCAGCGTCTCGCCCTTCCAAGCGAAGACGGGGACGCCCTGGGGGTTGTCCGGCGTACCGTTCGGGCCCACCGCGATGGCGGCGGCGGCGTGGTCCTGGGTGGAGAAGATGTTGCAGGACGCCCAGCGCACCCGCGCGCCCAGCGCCACCAGGGTCTCGATCAGCACCGCCGTCTGCACGGTCATGTGCAGCGAGCCGGTGATGCGGGCGCCCGCCAGCGGCTGCGCCTCCGCGTACTCCTTGCGGATCGCCATCAGACCGGGCATCTCGTGCTCGGCGAGGGTGATCTCCTTACGGCCGAATGCCGCCAGGGAAAGGTCCGCGACCTTGAAGTCCTGGGCGGTGGAGGTGGTGGTCATACGGGCTGCTCCTCCTGAAGGGCGAGCGAGAGTCTGGGTACGGCCGTGCGACGGACAGATCGTCGTGCGTGTCGGTCCTTCGACACCCGCACGTCACACCTGGCCGCAGCGCAGTCCGTCGGAGGTCCTCTCTCCCTCGGCCGGCCCGTCGTGCGAACCGCCCGACCGCCATCAGCAGCGACGTCTGGCACCGCGTCCGAATCTACACCGGACGACCCCCGGATCCCCAGCCCCTCCTTGGGATCCGGGGCCGCCGGCGGCGAATCGGTGACGGGTCGTCGGGGCCGGCGCGAGGCCGCGGCACGCGCTCACGGGACGGCGCGGGGTTCCGCCGAGCGCGCCGAACAGGCCTCGCCTCCGCGGAATCCGCCGCCCGCCTGTGAAGGATGCGAGCGATGCGTGCGGCGGTGTGGGTGGCGCGGGGAGTTCGTGGTGTCGGGAAGGAGGTCCTGTGACCGGTCCGGCTGATTCATGGGGTTCCTCCGGTTCCCCCGGGGGGACGGCGGAGTGCCCTGGCGGCGGCGGGCAGCCGCTCCGGCTGGTCGCAGTGACCGCCTGCCCCACGGGCATCGCCCATACCTACATGGCGGCCGAGAAGCTGGTCCGGACCGCCGAGGCGCTCGGGCACCGCGTCAGCGTGGAGACGCAGGGCTCCATCGGCACGGAGAACGTCCTGACCGCCGACGAGATCGCGGCGGCCGACGGGGTGATCGTCGCCGCCGACAAGGACGTCGACCTGGCCCGGTTCGACGGCAAGCGGGTGCTCGTCACCGGGGTGGCCGAGGGCATCCGGCGGCCTGAGGAGCTGATCCGGCGGGTCCTGGACGCGCCCGTCCACCGCGTGGCCGGCGGGGCGGGGCTGCCGGATCGGGAGCGGGGCGGCGGGCTCCTCGGTCCCTCGTTCCTCGGCGGTGCGGTCGGCGCCGCGGGGTACCGGGCGTTGATGAACGGCGTCTCGTACATGATCCCGTTCGTGGTGACCGGCGGGCTGCTGATCGCCGTATCGCTCGCGCTGGGCGGCCACACCGGGCCGCACGGGCTGGTGATTCCCGCCGGGTCGTTCTGGGAGCACGTGCACCGGATCGGCGAGATCGGGTTCGCGCTGATGCTGCCGGTGCTGTCCGGCTACATCGCCTACGCCCTCGCCGACCGGCCGGCGCTCGTGCCCGGCATGATCGGCGGGTGGCTGGCGAACGACGGCTCGCTCTACGGCTCCCGCTCGGGCGCGGGGTTCCTGGGGGCCATCGTCACCGGGTTCCTGGCGGGGTGGCTGGTGCTCGCGATCCGCCGGGTGCCGGTGTGGCGTTCCCTCCGGCCGGTGATGCCGATCATCGTCATCCCGGTGCTGGCCACGTCCGTTCTCGGCCTGTTCTTCGTCTACGCGCTCGGCGGCCCGATCGCCTGGGTCTTCGACCACCTCACCGACGGGCTCGCCGGGCTGGCCGGCGCGGGTGCGGCGGTGCTGGGTGTGCTCCTGGGGCTGATGATCACGTTCGACATGGGTGGGCCGGTCAACAAGACGGCTTTTCTCTTCGCGGCGGGGCTGATCTCCCGCAGCCCGGAGGTGATGGGCGTCTGCGCCGCCGCCATTCCCGTCCCCCCTCTGGGGCAGGGGCTGGCGACGCTGCTGCGCCGTGCTCTGTTCCGTGCGCAGGAGCGGGAGGCGGGGCTGGCGGCGCTGGTCATGGGCTTCTTCGGGATCACCGAGGGGGCGATCCCGTTCGCCGCGGCACGGCCCGCGCGGGTGATCCCGGCGAACATGCTCGGCGGGGCGGTGGCCGGGGCCGTCGCCGGTGTCGCGGGGGTCACCGACGCGGTGCCGCACGGTGGGCCGGTGGTCGCGGTGCTGGGGGCGGTGGGTGGGGTGCCCGTCTTCTTCGTCGCCGTCGCTCTGGGGGCGGTCGTGACGGCGTTGGCCACGGTGAGTCTGATGGCTCTGGGGGGTGGGGTGTCCCCTGGGCCGGCCGCGCCCCCGCCCGCCGGCGGGGCGGCGCTGGGTGGGCGGCTGACCGGGCGGAGCGTCCGGCCCTGGCTCGTCGCGCGGCGCAAGGAGGAGGCGGTCCGGGAGCTGGCCGAGTTGCTGGCCGCGGGGGGTGGGGTGCGGGACGGGTCCGCGTTGGTCGCCGCCCTACTCGCCCGGGAGGCGCAGGGCGGCACCGGGGCCGGGGAGGGTGTCGCCTTTCCGCACGCCCGGACGGACGCGGTCTCGGCTCCGGTGGTCGCGTTCGCCCGGTCGGCCGCGGGGGTTGAGTGGGGGGCGGCGGATGGGGTGCCGGCTCGGCTGCTTTTCGCTGTCGCGGTGCCTGAGGGGGGTGACGACGAGCATTTGCGGATTCTGGCCTTGCTGGCCCGGCGGTTGATGGATCCGGGGTTCCGGGAGCGGTTGCTGGCGGCGCCGGATACTCCGGCGATTCTGCGGGTGCTGGTTGAGCTGCGCTGAGGCCGCGGCGGGGCCAGGGGGGGGTGCCCCGGTCCCGCCCTTTCACCGTTTCTTCCAGGGCTCGGCCCCGGACCCCGAAACCGCGCTTCGCGCGGTTGTCCTCAAACGCCGGACGGGCTGAGTGGCGCTCTCCGGCCCCCGGCACGCGGCTTCGCCGCGGTCGTCCTCAAACGCCGGACGGGCTGGATTGCGCGCTCGGGCTCAGTGGCCGGGTCCCCCCGGCGTCGCCGCCGGGTCCGGGCCGGCCGCTGCCGCGGTCTCGCTGTAGACGTCGGGCTCGAGGTAGATGACGCGGGCGATGGGGACGGCGGCGCGGATGCGGGATTCGGCGGCGTCGATGGCTCGGGCCACGTCGGCGGCGGTGTCGTCGTGGCGGACGGCGATCTTGGCGGCGACGAGGAGTTCCTCGGGGCCGAGGTGGAGCGTGCGCATGTGGATGACGCCCGTCAC
>NZ_JAIQLH010000369.1 GCF_020037025.1 Streptomyces huiliensis
GGGCCGAGGTGGAGCGTGCGCATGTGGATGACGCCCGTCACCGTCGCGCCGTCGACGGCGGCCTCGCGGATGCGGGCGACCTGCTCGGGACCTGCGGCCTCGCCGAGCAGCAGGGACTTGGTCTCGGCGGCCAGGACCAGGGCGATGAGGACGAGGAGGGCGCCGATGCAGAGGGTGCCGATGCCGTCCCAGACGCCGTCGCCGGTGGCGACGGTGAGGCCGACGCCGACGAGGGCGAGGACGAGGCCGACGAGGGCGCCGAAGTCCTCCAGCAGGACCACGGGCAGCTCGGGCGCCTTGGCCGTGCGGACGAACTGCTTCCAGGACTGCCGGCCGCGCAGCTCGTTGGACTCGGCGACGGCCGTGCGGAAGGAGAAGCCCTCCGCGATGACGGCGAACACGAGCACGCCCACCGGCCAGTACCAGTTGTCGAGCTCGTGCGGGTCCTGGATCTTCTCGTAGCCCTCGTAGAGGGCGAAGACGCCGCCGATGGTGAACAGCACGATGGCGACGAGGAAGCCGTACACGTACCGCTCGCGGCCGTAGCCGAAGGGGTGCTCCTCGCTCGCCGCCTTCTTCGCCTTCTTCCCGCCGACCAGCAGCAGCGCCTGGTTGCCGGAGTCGGCGACCGAGTGCACGCCCTCCGCGAGCATCGACGACGAGCCACTGAACGCGAAGGCGACGAACTTCGCCACGGCGATGGCCAGGTTGGCCCCCAGCGCGGCGACGATGGCCTTGGTTCCGCCTTGAGCACTCATACGAACGGGGTGTCCCTTCCACCGTGAGTCCGGCAGGCGGCCGCCGCGTTGATCTTTGCTGTTTCTTTGCCGCCTTCGGCGGGCCATTGTGTCAGCAGGGGCGGCCCGGCGGCCTTCAGACCTCGACCGTGGCGCGGAAGAGCGTGCACTCCCCCCGCAGCTCCACACGCTCCCCTGCCGGAACGTACGCGGACTCGCCCTGCGCCAGCTCCAGTTCGCCGTCGTCGCCGCTGAGGCGGGCGGTGCCGGCGGTGCACAGCAAGATCTGTGGAGCGGGCGCGTCCAGGGCCACGGGCGGCGCACCGGCGGCCCGTACGCGCCGGGAGAGACGGAACTCGTCGACGGGCGCCTCGTACACCTCCTCCTCGTCCGGCCCGGCCTCGGGCCGGAGCACGGCGGGGACGGTCGGCTCGAAGCGGACGACGCGCAACAGCTCGGGGACGTCGACGTGCTTGGGGGTCAGCCCGCACCGCAGCACGTTGTCCGAGCCGGCCATGATCTCGACGCCGAGCCCGTCCAGGTAGGCGTGCGGCACGCCGGCGCCGAGGTGCAGGGCCTCGCCGGGCTGGAGGCGGACGTGGTTCAGGAGCATCGCGGCCAGGACGCCCGGGTCGCCGGGGTAGTGCCGGGCGACGAAGGCGTAGGCGGCGCAGTCGTCCCGGTACGGGCCGTCCTCGCCGGCCAGCCGCTCGGCCGCGGCGGCCGCCTGCGCCACGGTCTCCGCCATCGCCGCGCGGTCGGCGGTCAGGATCGCGGTCAGGACCTCGCGGAGCGCGTCGGCCGCCGGGTGCGCGTGCAGCAGGTCGACGTACGGCTTCAGCGCGTCGACGCCGAGGGCCGCGAACAGGTCCGCCGTCCGCACCGGGTCGCGGAAGCCGCACAGCCCGTCGAACGGCGTGAGGGCGCAGAGGAGTTCGGGCTTGTGGTGTGGGTCCTTGTAGGTGCGGTGGGGTGCGTCGAGGGGGATGCCCCGGGCCTCCTCGGCGGCGAAGCCGGCCTCCGCGCGGGCGCGGTCGGGGTGCACCTGGAGGGAGAGCGGGGCGGCGGCGGCGAGCACCTTGAGCAGGAACGGGAGCCGCGGGCCGAAGGCGCGGACGGCCGGGGCGCCGAGCTCGCGCTCGGGGTCGGCGGCGATGACCTCGGTGAGCGGGCGGGGCCCGTCCCCCCGGTCGACGCGGGAGGGGGCGCCGGGGTGGGCGCCCATCCAGAGTTCGGCCTGGGGTTCACCGGTCACCGGGGTGCCGAGCAGGCCGGGGAGCGCGGTGGTGGAGCCCCAGGCGTAGGGGCGCACGGTGTTGGCGAGGCGGTCCATGGGGGCGATTCCTGACTGTACGGACGGGTCCGGCGCGGTACGGGCGGGTCCGGGGTGCCCGCGCGCGGGCACGCTCCGGCTCGCGAGGCGGGCCGCGGGCTTGACGGCTTAGGGAGTGCCGGCGAGGGCCAGGTAGACGGCGGCGAAGTCGGTGACGGCCAGCAGCTCGGCGGCGACCTCCAGAGCGCTCCCGCCCTCGCCGGCCTCCAGCTCGCTGACCGGGGTGTCCCGGTGCAGGGCCAGGTCGCGGGCGCCGGGTACGGCCGAGGTGATGTCCGGGGCACGCTCGCGCAGCAGGACGACGCGGGCGTGCAGCGCCTCGGGGTCGTCGACGCGGTCGCGGAAGAAGTCGTCGGGGTCGGCCCCGGCGGCGAAGGAGCCGGAGAGCAGGGCGCTGTGCGCGGTGAGCGCCTCGGGCAGTTCGGCGGCGAGCGCCGGGCGGCCGGCCAGGGCGGCGAGGACGGTCGCGAAGCGACGGCCGGCGGCGGCCGCGAGGTCGCCCTCGGTCCAGATGAGCGGGAGGCTGTCGGCCAGTTCGGCGGCGAGGGTCTTCGCCGGATTGCCGTAGGTGGCGGTGGCCGGACCGCAGCGCTCGGCGAGCCGGTCGAGCCGGTCGGCGAGCGCCTCGAGGGCGGAGTGCGGGGCCTCGAACAGGCCGATGCGGTCGCCGAGCACGAGCAGCGGGGTGAGCAGGGACCAGAGCGTGCCGGGCCCGGTCGGCAGGACGTTCTCGCCGTTCTCCGGCCGCGCGGGGGCGTCGTCGCCGGCCATCGTGGTCTCGTACGGGGTGCTGGTCAGCGGGATGGCGAGGCCGCGGGCCTGGGCGGTGGCGTCGGCGAGCGGGGTGCCGGCCGGGGTGACGCAGACGACGGAGCAGCCACGCCGGTACGCCTGTTCCAGCAGCAGGGCGAGGCCGGGCTCGGTGCCGTCAGGGCTGACGACGAGGAGCAGGTCGAGCGGGCCGGTCCAGCCGGGGAGCGTCCAGCGCAGGGCGCCGGGCGCGGGGGCGACGCCGGTCGGACGGACGTGGGCGACGGGACAGCCGCCGCCGGCGAGCGCGGCCAGCAGGTCGGCCGTGGAGCCGGCGGCC
>NZ_JAIQLH010000037.1 GCF_020037025.1 Streptomyces huiliensis
CAGCGCGGCGCGCCCCGCCGGCCGGGCAGCAGCGGCCCGGGCGGGAAGCCCAGCCGGCCGAGGGCGGCGCGGGCGCACACCCGGACGGTCGCGAACTCGTGCAGGCGCTTGGGGACGGCCCGGGCGACGTGCGCGGCCTCCTCGGGGTAGAGGAGGCTCACCGGGTCGTCCGGGGCGTCGGTGAAGGCGTGTTCGGTGACGACGGAGGCGGGCAGGAGGGCGGCGATCACCAGACGGCTCCGGGCGCGTCGACGGGCTGGGGCAGGATCTGCCGGAGCGGCTCGCGGGGCGGCCGGGGCCGCCACTCGCGCGGGTAGCCGACCGACACCTCCTCGAAGCGCACCCCGTCGTAGTGCGTGACGCGGGGGATGTGCAGGTGGCCGTAGACCGCGGCGGCGGCGCGGAAGCGGACGTGCCAGTCGGCGGTGAGCTCGGTGCCGCACCACTGGGCGAAGTCCGGGTAGCGCAGGATCCGGGTGGGTTCGCGGACCAGCGGCCAGTGGCTGACGAGGACCGTCCGCGTGTCGGGGCCGAGCTCCGCGAGCCGGCGCTCGGTGTAGGCGACGCGCGCCCGGCACCAGTCGTCACGGGTGGCGTACGGGTCGGGGTGCAGGAAGTGCTCGTCGGTGCAGACGACGCCCGCCTCGTAGGCCCGGCGCAGCGACTCCTCCTTGGTGTCCGCGCCTTCGACGCGGAAGGTGTAGTCGTAGAGCGTGAACAGCGGCGCCACGGCCACCGGGCCGCCGTCGCCCTCCCACACCGGGTAGGGGTCCTCGGGCGTGGCGACGCCGAGTTCGCGGCAGAGCTCCACCAGGCTCAGGTAGCGCTTCTCGCCGCGCAGGTCGCAGGGGTCCTTGGGCGGGGTCCACAGCTCGTGGTTGCCGGGCGCCCAGATCACCTTGGCGAAGCGGCCGGCGAGCAGCCGCAGCGCCCACTCGACGTCGGCGTACTTCTCGGCGACGTCGCCGGCGACGATCAGCCAGTCGTCGTCGTGGGTGGGGCGGAGGGTCTCGGTGAGGGCGCGGTTCTCGGCGTGGGCGATGTGGAGGTCGCTGACGGCGAGGAGCCGTCCGGACGGGTGGGGCGAGGCTTGCGGGTGGGGCACGGTCTGACGTCCTTTTCGCTTCTCGCGTCGTACGCGTCTCGTCTCGTACGCGTGAACTGCTGCGTGAACTGCTGGTGGCTTCCCGGTGGGTTCACCGCTGGTCCGGCGGCTCCAGGCCCGTGTCCCGCGCCCGGCCCCCCACGCTAATACGGCGGTCCGGCCGGACGGAAGGGAGGAAGGGAGGCAGGGAGCGCGGAGGGGGTCGCGGTGGACCCGCCGCGCGTGGCCGATGATGGGGGCATGACCAACGACGGGGGAAGGGCGAATCAGCCCACCAGTTACGACCTGCGGCCACCCGCCACGGCCTGGCCGAACCCGTACGCGGACCCGGCGGCGCCGCCGGTGACCCAGGACCCGGCCGCGCTGTCCGACGCGCCCGGCGCCGCGGCGGGACCAGCCGGGGGACCGGTGACGGCCGTGGGGGACCCGGGCGCGGGCCGCCGGGTGGGCGGCCGGTACCTGCTCCGCTCGCGGCTCGGCCACGGCGGCATGGGCACGGTGTGGCGGGCGCACGACGAGGTGGTGGACCGCGAGGTCGCGATCAAGGAGCCGCGCGTCCCCGACCACGTCCCGGAGTCGATGCGGCAGAACATCCACCTTCGGATGCAGCGCGAGGCCCGGGCCGCGGCCCGCGTCGCGCACCCGTCCGTCGTCGCCGTGCACGACGTGGTGGTGGAGGAGGGCCGGCCCTGGATCGTCATGGAGCTGGTCAAGGGCCAGTCGCTGGGCGACCGGCTGAACGAGGGGACGCTGGACGCGCGCGAGGCCGCGCGGATCGGCCTGGCGGTGCTGGGAGCACTGGAGGCCGCGCACGAGGCCGGGGTGCTGCACCGGGACGTCAAGCCGGACAACGTGCTGCTCGGGCGGCACGACCGGGTGGTGCTCACCGACTTCGGCATCGCGCAGATCGAGGGTGAGCAGGGCCTCACGGAGACCGGCGGGTTCATCGGCTCGGCCGAGTTCGTCGCGCCGGAACGGGCGTTGGGGCAGCGGCCCGGTCCCGCCTCCGACCTGTGGTCGCTGGGCGTCGTGCTGTACGCGGCCGTCGAGGGCATGTCCCCGTTCCGCCGCTCCAACACGAACGCGACGATGCAGGCCGTGCTCTCCGCCGAGCCGCCGCGGCCGACCCGGGGGCCGGACGGCTTCACCGACATCGTGATGCGCCTGCTGCGCAAGGAGCCGTCCGCCCGGCCGACGACGTCCGAGGTGCGCGCGGCGCTGGAAGAGGTGGCCCGGCCGGCGCCCGTGGCGCCCGTGGTGACGGCACCGGCGGCCGCGGCCACCGGCAGCCGGTGGATCCCGCCGGTGCTGCACCACAAGCGGAAGACGCAGTGGTCCCTGGGCATCGGCGTCGTCGTGGTGGGCGCGGCCGTCGCGCTGCTCGCGATCAACCCGTTCGGCTACGGGCCGGCGACGCCGCTGCACTGGAAGGTCGTCGACGAGCCGGAGATCGTCAAGGCGTCGGTGGCAGTGCCGGAGGACTACGTCAAGGACGTCAAGCCCGACGAGAAGTGGGTGCTGTTCAACGATCCCGGCGGGGTGTACCGCGTCTCGCTGTGGATCGAGACCGATCCGGCCGCCGGCTCCACCCCGTCCGCCGACGCCGAACGGGTCGATTCGGCCCGCGAAGAGGCCGCCCAGCGCAAGGCGGCCTTCGAGAAGGCCGCCGTCAGCGACGTCTCCGACGCCCGGGTGCTGGTCGACTCCCTGTCGACCTTCGACGGTCGTGAGTCGGTGGAGATGACGACGACCTACCGGAAGACCGGTGCCGGGGAGCAGGAACCCAAGTTCGTCCGCCGCACCCGCGTCATCGTCAACAAGGCCAAGGACACCGCCTGGTACCTGGAGGTGACCATGCCCGAGAAGGGCAAGGCGCGGACCGACGGGGACAAGCTCTACAAGGAAGTCCTGCGCTACCTCAAGCTCAAGGAGAAGTGAGGTGCGGCCGGGGGCCGTGGGGGGCCGCCCCCGGCCGCACGGTCTCAGGCCCGCACCAGGCGCAACGGGAGCCGGCTCGCCGCGAAGAAGCCCGTCGGGTCGAGGAACTCCACCGGGGTCTCCTCGGGCACCCGGAACTCCTTGTAGCGGCCGAGCAGTTCGGTGAGGGCGACGCGCGCCTCCAGCCGGGCCAGCGGGGCGCCGAGGCAGACGTGCGCGCCCTTGCCGAAGGAGAGGTGGCGGTTGGGGCGCCGGGTGATGTCGAAGGTGTCCGGGTCGGGGAACGCCTCGCCGTCCCGGGCCGCCGACACCAGGGCGACGCTGACCAGCGCGCCCTGCGGGATGGTGTGGCCGCTGAGCTCGACGTCCCGGGCGGCCCTGCGGTCCAGCCAGATGAGCGGCGAGCGGTAGCGCAGCACCTCCTCGATGGCGGTCGGCAGCAGCTTCCCGTCGGCGCGGATCCGCGCGGTGGCCTCCGGGTGCTCGTCCAGGCAGAGCAGGGCGTTGCCGATGAGCGCGCTGGTGGTGAGGAAGCCGGCGATGAGCAGCAGCCCGAGGAAGCCGACGATCTCCTGGTCGTCCAGCCGGCGGCCGTCGGTGTCGGCCCGGATGAGGTCGTCGATCAGGCCCTCGCGGGGCGTCGCCCGGCTCCGGCGGACGAGGTCGACGAGGTAGGCGTTCATCTCGCGGATGGCGGGGGCCATGGCCGCGACGCCCTCCTCGCTGCGGACGGCGTCCACGCCGTTGTCGACGAGGATCGCGTAGGCCCACTTGCGGAAGAGGGGGTGGTCCTCCTTGGGCAGGCCCATCACCTCGGCGATCACGGTGACGGGCAGCGGGTGCGCGAGGTCGGCGACGACGTCGAGGGTGTCGCCGCGCTCGTCCACGGCGTCCAGCAGCTCGCGGGTGACCTCCCGGATGCGCTGCTCCAGGCCCTCGACGAAGCGCGGGGTGAACGCCTGGCTGACCAGGCCGCGCAGGTCGCGGTGGCGCGGCATGTCCATGTTCTGGAAGTTGCCCGCCTGGAACGCGGTGAGCTCCTCGACGTCCGGCATGAACTCGCTCATGTCGTTGGAGAACACCTCGTGGTCCTGCATGACCCGCAGCCCGTCGGCGTAGCGGAAGACCTGCCACCGCCCGGAGGCGGGGTCGTGGCTGACCGGCTCGTCCCGGCGCATGCGCGCGTACCAGTCGAGCGTCCTGCGCATCTCCTCCGAAACGTGCGGACCACCCATGGGCTTCTCTCCTCGTGTCATGACGTGCTGTTCGGCGTGCGGTGGGGGACGGGCTGCGGGGGACCGGCTCAGGCGGCGCGGCGGGCTTCCGCGTACTCCTTGGCGTGGCCGAGCGTGGCGCGGCTGTTGGTGCTCAGCGCGTGCTGCACATAGGCGCGGGAGTCGGCCACGGTCTTGCCCTTGCCGAGGACGCGCTCCACGGCGTCGGGGCGGAGGATGACGGTGTGCTGCGAGGTGACGTCCACCCCGTCGCCCGCGGGCACGACGGTCCAGCGGCCGGTGTGCGCGGTCATCAGGGCGGGCACGGTGGTCTGCTTGTAGACGATCCGGTCGGTGCCGAAGACGACCCGCACCGACTCGGTGGTGTGCGTGGAGCCGTCCGCCGCGCGGGTGTCCATGGCGAGGGTCTGGACGCCGTCCTCGTCGGTGAAGTCGAGCCGGGCGACGTGGGGGAGCCGTTCGGGCCACAGGTCGGCGCGGTCGAGGAAGTCGAAGACGTCCTTGCCGTCGGCGGCGATGTGGACGGTGTCCTCGAACGCGAACATCAGCTCGCCGAGCCGGTCGTGCTCCTCGGCGATCCGCTTGATGCCGGCGAGTTCGGCGTCGCTGTTGCGGTCGAGCGCCGTGCGGATCCAGGACTCGCCGTCGGGGGCGTCGTCGACGACGGTGAAGTCGTGGTGCAGCTTCAGCACCGAGCGGTCGTCGCCGGCCGGGGTGACCACCCAGGTCCCGCCCATCGAGGCCACCGGCGCCGCGGACACCTCCTGGCGGAAGGTGACGGTCAGCTTCGCCTCGTCCAGCTCGCGCCGCGAGACCCAGGACTTCACCTCGTCGTTGGCGGTCGCCCAGATCCGGATGCGCTCGGTACCCGGGCCCTGCTCCAGGTGTTCCACGTGGACGTTGGGGGTGAAGAACTGCGGCCACCGCGTCACGTCGGCGATGATGCCGTAGACCGTCGCGGCGGGCGCGTCGATCTCCGTCGTGTGCAGGGTGTGATGCCTCTCGGACACCTCGGACCTCTCTTCGGTGCTCTGTCGGGGTGGTTGCAACGGCCGTCCGGTGCTCAGTAGTTGCCGAGTCCGCCGCAGACGTTGAGCGCCTGCGCGGTGATCGACGCGGCGGTGTCCGTGACCAGGTGGCCGACGAGCCCGGCGACCTCCTCGGGGGTGGAGTAGCGGCCCAGCGGGATCTTCGCCTGGAACTGCTCCAGGATGTCGTCCTCGGTGGTCTTCCAGGCGGCCGCGTAGCCCGAGCGCACCCGCTGGGCCATCGGCGTCTCGACGTAGCCCGGGCAGACCGCGTTCACGGTGATGCCGCTGGGGGCCAGCTCCTTGCCGACGGCCTTGGAGAAGCCGATCACGCCGTGCTTGGACGCCGAGTAGGGGGCGGCGAGGACCACGCCCTGCTTGCCCCCGGTGGAGGCGATGTTGATGATCCGGCCCCAGCCGCGGTCGCGCATCCCGGAGTGGTTGAGGACCTCGCGGGTGACCAGGAAGACGCTGTTGAGGTTGGTGTCGATCACGTCGTACCAGAGCTCGTCGGCGAGGTCGGCGGTCACGCCGCCGCCGTTCCGGCCGGCGTTGTTGACCAGGACGTCGATCCGCCCGTACCGCTCGACCGCGGCCGCCACGAGGGCGCGGACCGAGGCGACGTCGCGGACGTCCGCCGCGGCGCCGTCCACCTCCAGGCCCTCGGAGCGCAGCTCCTCCGCGGTCCGCTTGACGGCGTCGGCGTCCCGGGCGCAGAGGAAGACCGCCAGGCCGTTCCTCGCCATGTCCCGGACGACCGCCAGGCCGATTCCGCTGGTGCCGCCCGTGACCAGGGCGACCCGCCGTTCACCGTTCCCCATGCTGTGCACTCCCTCCGGCATCGTGGCGTTCACCGTGACCGGCCGGACTCGAATCGAGGTCGAACAGTGCTGGACGGGCGGCTCCAGCGGCCGTCGAGGACGCTCGGCCAGCATGTGCGTCCGCCCGCGCCCCGTCGCGCGGGCGGGAGACCGCACCGGGTCCACGAAGGACCGACCGCGCCCACCGGAAGGAACGCCATGACCGTCACCGACACCACCACGGCCGCCGGCTTCGCCGCGCTCTACCAGCAGGTCCAGCAGTTCTACGCGGAGCAGATGCACCTGCTGGACACCGGCCGGGCGGAGGAGTGGGCGGAGACCTTCACCGAGGACGGCGTCTTCGCCGCCAACGCCCACCCCGAGCCCGCCGCCGGCCGGTCCGTCATCGCGGCGGCGGCCCGCAAGGCCGTGGACGACTACGTGGCGCGCGGCATCCAGCGCCGGCACTGGCTCGGCATGGTCTCGGTCACCGAGCGCGGCGACGGCGAGGTGGCCGCCTCCTGCTACGCCCTGGTCGTCGAGACCGGGCGCGGCGGCCGGCCCGAGCTGCGGGCCAGCACCAGCTGCGACGACGTGCTGGTGCGGCGGGACGGCCGCTGGCTGGTCAAGGACCGGCAGGTGCGCCGGGACGACCTGGGCTGACACATTCACGGAAGACGCCGTCCGCCCGGAGCGCTGCTCCCGGCGGACGGCGTCCGTCGTATTCGTGGCGCGTCAGTTCGCGGCCGGCGTGCTCAGCCGCTCGTTGACGTACGTGAGCAGCAGGCGCGGGGTGGTGGCCTCGGCGACGGTCTCGTCGGGGAGGGTGATCCCGTAGTCGCGCTCCACGCAGCCGGCGGCCTGGAGGACGGCGAGGGAGTCGTACCCGAGGTCGGTGAAGGGGACGTCCAGCACGTCGCCCTCCAGGTCCACGCCCTCCTCCTCGCCGGCGCAGTCACGGAGCAGGCGGGTGAGCTGTTCGATGGTCATCTCGGCCATGGCAGGCAACCTTTCAGTGGTGGGTGCGGGGGCGCGCGTCGCCCGTGATCACGGCGGCGGCGTTGAAGCCGCCCTGGCCGCGGGCGAGGACGAGCGCGGTACGGACGGGTCCGGGCCGGGCGTCGGTGACCAGGTCGAGGGCGTACTCCGCGGCCGGTTCGGCGACGTGGACGGTCGGCGGGATCACCGCGTCCCGGACCGCCAGCAGGGCGGCGGCCACGTCGAGCGACGCGCCGCCCGCCGAGAGCCGGCCGGTCATCGTCTTCGGCGCGGTCACCGGGACGCCGCGCGGGCCGAAGAGGCGGCGCAGCGCGTCGGCCTCCTGCCGGTCGAGCTCGGGGACGCCGGCCGCGTCCGCGAAGACGACGTCGACGCCGGCGGGGGCGATCCCGGCCTCGGCGAGGGCGAGTTCGGCGGCGCGGCCCAGTCCCGGCTCGCCGTCGTGGCCGGGCGCTGGGTCGAACGTGGCGGCGTATGCGGCGAGTTCGCCGTAGACGCGGGCGTCGCGGTCCCGGGCCGAGCCGGCGTCCTCCAGGATGAGGATCGCGCCGCCCTCGCCGGGCACGTGGCCCCGGGCGTCGGCACTGAACGGCAGGTAGGCGCGCGCGGGGTCGGTGGCGGTGCTGATCCGGCCGCCGGAGAGCAGGGCGGTCCAGCCCCAGGGGCAGATCGCGCCGTCCACGCCGCCGGTGACCATCAGGGCGCTGCCGCGCCGCAGTTGGCGGCGGGCCTGGGCCAGCGCGTCCAGGCCGCCGGCCTGCTCGCTGACCAGGACGCCGCTGGGGCCGCGCAGTCCGTTGCGGATGGAGATCTGGCCGGTGTTGACGGCGTAGAACCAGGCGAAGGACTGGTACGCGCTGACGTACTGGCCGCCCTTGCTCCACAGCGCCTGGAGCTCGCGCTGGCCGAACTCGAAGCCGCCCGCGGAGGCCGCGGTCACCACGCCGCCCGCGAAGTCGGGGAGGGCGGCGGTGTCGACGCCCGCGTCGGCGAGCGCCTCGTCGGCGGCGGTGAGGGCGAGCCGGGTCATGTGGTCGGTCTGCGGCAGCAGCCGGCTGGGGATGTGGTCCTTGGGCTCGAAGCCGGGGACCTCGCCGGCGAGGGTCGCCGGGTAGCCGGAGGCGTCGAAACGGGTCACCGGGCGGATGCCGGGCCGGCCGGCGAGCGTCGCCGCCCACCAGGCTTCGGTGCCCAGGCCGTTGGGGGCGGTGACGCCGATGCCGGTGAACACGGCCCGCGCGGTGGCGGGACGTCCGGCGGAGGCGGGCGCCTCCCGGGTCGCGGTGGTCATCAGACGGCCCTCCGCTCCGGCCGGGCGAGCACCATGGCGCTCTGGAAGCCGCCGAAGCCGCTGCCGACGCTCAGCACGGTGTCGACCCGGGCCTCGCGGGCGGTGAGGGGGGTGTAGTCCAAGTCGCACTCCGGGTCCGGCTCGTGCAGGTTGGCGGTCGGCGGGATGACGCCGTGCTCGACGGCGAGCGCACAGGCGGCGATCTCCAGGGCGCCGATGGCGCCCAGCGAGTGCCCGATCATCGACTTGATCGAGCTGACGGGCGTCGCGTAGGCGTGCTGCCCGAGGCTCCGCTTGAACGCGGCCGTCTCGTGGCGGTCGTTCTGCTTGGTGCCGGAGCCGTGCGCGTTGATGTAGTCGACCGCCGTGGCGTCGGTGCGGGCCTCGTCGAGGGCGACGCGGATGGCCTCCGCCATCTCCACGCCGTCGGTGCGCAGCCCGGTCATGTGGTACGCGTTGCTGCGCGAGGCGAAGCCGGAGATCTCGGCGTAGACGTGCGCCCCGCGGGCGCGGGCGGCCGCCAGCTCCTCCAGGACGAAGACGGCCGAACCCTCGCCCAGCACGAACCCGTTGCGGGTGCGGTCGAAGGGGCGCGAGGCGTGCTCGGCGTCGTCGTTGCGCGGGGTGGTGGCCTTGATGGCGTCGAAGCAGGCGACGGAGATCGGGGAGATCGGGGCGTCCGTGGCCCCGGCCACCATGACGTCCGCGCTGCCCTCCCGGATCAGCTCCACCGCGTGCCCCACGGAGTCGAGGCCCGAGGTGCAGCCGGTGGAGACGACGGCGGTCGGCCCCTGGGCGCCCACGGTCCAGGCCACCTCGGCGGCGAACGAACTGGGGACGAAGTGGCCGAAGAGGTGCGGGACGGCGTACGCGTGGTCCACCAGCCAGCCGGAGCCGCCGTCGCTCACCACGTTGTACTCGGTGTCCAGGCCCATGGTGGCGCCCACGGCGCTGCCGATGGTGACGCCGAGCCGGTGCGGGTCCAGGGCCTCGGGCTCCAGGCCGCTGTCTGCGACGGCCTCGCGGGCGGCGACCACGGCGAATTGGGCGGCCCGGTCCATGCGCCGGATCTCCTGGGGGCGCAGCCCGGAGGCGGCCGGGTCGAAGTCCACCTCGGCGGCGACCCGGGAGCGGAACGAGGACGCGTCGAACAGGGAGATGGCCCGGGTGGCGGTCCGGCCCTCGGTCAGCAGCGACCAGAACGGCTTGGTGCCGCCGCCGCTCCCGGGGGCCACCACGCCGATGCCGGTGATGACCACACGCCTGCTCATCGCGGACCACCTGCCCGTGCCGTACCGGGCCGGGCCGCCCGGAGGGGATGACGGGCGCGCTCTGTCTTCACGGGCGCTTCCTCTCTGTCCTGTGCTGATGCCTTGCGGTGGCTCCGACGGTCCGGCAGAGCCCTCAAACCCTGCTCGACCCGGAGCGGAGCCCGCCCGCCGCGGCCGCCGGCTCCCGCAGCAGCGCGGCGAGTTCGGCCAGCAGCAGCCGGGGGAGGGCCGGTTCGCGGACGAAGAAGTGGTCGCCGGGGACCGTGCGCAGCGTGAAGCCCTCGGGGGCGTAGCGCTGCCACTCGCCGGCCCACGGGACGGGCACCACGGCGTCGGCCCGGCCGGCCAGCGCGAGCACCGGGACGGGCAGCGGCCCGGCGGGACGGGCCCGCAGCGCCTCGGCGAGCCGGAAGTCGTCGCGCAGGACCGGCAGGACGGTGCGCCGCCAGAGGGCGCCGGCGCGGGCGTCGAGGGCGAGGCCGGGGAGCATGCCGAGGGTGCGGAGCCGTTCCAGCAGCACCGGTTCGGGCAGCCGCGCGGCCTCGCCCGGCGCCAGCGGCCCGGGCCGGTGCGGGGGCGGTACGGCGCCCAGCACCAGGCGCTCGGGGAGCCGCCGGCCGGACGCGCGCAGCTCCTCGGCGAGCGCCGCCGCGACGAGTCCGCCGAGGCTGTGCCCGTAGAACGCGAACGGCCGGTCGAGCAGCGGGTCCAGCCGCTCCACGAGGTGGGCGAGGAGCGGCCCGGGGGCGGTGACGCGCGGTTCCCTGGCCCGGCTCTCCCGGCCGGGCAGCAGGACGGGCACGACCTCCGCGGCGTCCCCCCAGACGCGCTGCCAGCGGGCGAAGCAGGAGACGCCGGCGCCCGCGTGGTGGAAGCAGAACAGCCGGGCCCGGGCCGGGTGCCGGCCGGTCACCCGTCCACCAGCGCCACGGCACGCGTCCAGCCGGCCCCGCCGCCCTTGATCTTCACGGGGAAGCAGGACACCTGGAATCCGGTCGGCGCCGGCAGGTCCTCCAGCCGGAGCCGCTCGATCTGGCAGTACTCGCGGCGGCGGCCGGCGAAGTGGGCGGGCCAGAGCACCGACGGGTCGCCGGTCTCCTGGTACGCCTTGATCATGTGGGTGAACGGCGCGTCGAGGCTCCACGCGTCCGTGCCGATGACCCGTACGCCGAGGTCCAGCAGGTAGTCGGTGGCCGGCCCGTCGAGCCCGGCGAAGTCGGTGAAGTAGCGCGGGGTGCCGGCGTGCCGGGAGGCGCCGGTGCGCAGCAGGACGATGTCGAGCGGATCCGGCTGCCGGCCCAGCCGCTTCAGCTCCCGCTCGATCCGGTCGACGCCGATGACGCCGGTGCCGGCGTCCGACACGTCCAGCAGCATCCCCGGGCGCAGGAACCAGTCGAGCGGCATCTCGTCGATGTTCCGCGGCCGGCCGTAGGTGCCCGTGGAGCCGTAGTGGGACGGCGCGTCCACGTGCGTACCGGTATGGCTGGTGAGGGTCAGCGTGTCCAGTGAGAGCAGCTCGCCGCCCGGGAGTTCGGCCGGGTCCAGCTCCAGACCGAAGTGCTTCCTCATCTCCTCGCTCATGTGCCGGGCGCCCTCGGCGGGCGTCATGACCTCGTGGCGGACGGGGTCGGGCTCCCAGCCGTCCGCGTCGACGGGCTGGGACAGGTCGATGATGCGCAAGTCGCCCCCCTGGCAGTGGGTTCCGGTCCCGGCCGCGGTCGCGGCGGAACGCGGATCACTGTGCGCGTCCCCCCTAGAGGACGGATCGAGGGCGCCCCACCGGCCGTACGGGCGGCGGTGGTTGACCGGCGATCCAGTCCGGCCCGAGGCGCGCGGCGCAGGGTCGGGGAGACGGCGCGGTGACACGGGGAATCGGGACCGCATAGGGTACGGTTCCGACGGTATGTGCCAAAGGGGGCCCGATGATCAGCGTTCTCCTCGCCGAGGACGAGCACTTGATACGCGGCGCGCTCACGGTGCTGCTGGGCGAGGAGTTCGACCTCCGGGTCGTCGCGGACACGGGCCGGGGCGACGAGGTGCTCCCGCTCGCGCTGGAGCACCAGCCGGACGTCGCCGTCCTGGACGTCAACCTGCTGGACGTGTCCGGCCTCGACGTCGCCGAGCAGCTGCACCGGCACGTCCCGTCCTGCCGAGTGATGATGCTGACCAGCCTCGGCACGCCCGGCACCGTGCGGCAGGCCATCGAACGGGGCGTCAACGGCTACCTGTTGAAGGACGCGGCCCCCGGCGCGCTCGCCGAGGCCATCCGGAAGGTGGCCGCCGGCCACCGCGTGATCGCGCCCGAACTGATGCTGGCCGCGTGGGAGAGCCGCACCAATCCGCTGACGCCCCGCGAGACGGAGATCCTGCGCTGGGCTTCCGAGGGGCGGGCCGTCCGCGACATCGCCGCCGCCGCGCAGCTCTCGCCCGGTACGGTCAGGAACTATCTGAGCAGTAGCATAGCCAAGCTGGGGGCACGGAGCCGCCTGGACGCCGTGCGTCTCGCGAGGGAGGCGGGGTGGCTGATCCCGGCCCCTGGCCGCGCCCCTTCCCAGGACACGTCACCGTGAGCAGGAACCATCCGTCGGTGGTGTTCCGTACCGTGCACCGGCCGCCCACGGCCGACACCCGCGCCGCGAGGTTCCGCAGTCCGTGGCCGCCGGGCGACGTGCCGTCCGTGGGGTGCGCGGGGTCCGGTACGCGTTCCTCGGGCCGCCGCGGCGGGCGGCGTACGCCGTCGTTGCCCACCTGGAGCTCCACGCCGTCCTCCCGGCTCCGTAAGAGGATCCGGCACCGGGACGCCTCGCTGTGCCGCAGCAGGTTGGTCACCGCCTCGCGGAGCGCGATGGCGAACACGTCCTCGGTCTCGGCCGTGAGGGCCACGCCGGGGTCGAAGCCGACGGTGGCCGTGACGCCCGCGCTGTCCAGCAGCGAGCGGGCGTTCTCCACCTCCCCGTGGAAGGTGAGGTCCTGGAAGCCGTGGGCCATGGACCGCAGGTTGCTCAGCGCCTCCCGGGTGATGCCCATCAGGCCCCGGAGCTCCGACCGCGCCCGCTCGTTCTGCGTCCCGAGGTACCGGTCCGCCATCTCGCCGCGGATCGCCGCCATGGTCAGCCGCGTCGCCAGCAGGTCGTGCAGGTCGCGCGCGATGCGCACCCGTTCGTCCTGGGCCGCGCCCCGCACGGCGCTGGCCTGCGCGTGCCGCATCCGCGACAACTGCCGCACCATGCGCATCAGTGCCGCCACGCTCAGCCCGATGGCCAGGGTGACCGCGGTGACCGTGAGCGTCTGGTCGAACGGCAGGTCGCTGTGCCGGCCCATCACCCAGGCGCCGGCCACCAGCACGGCGAACGCGCTCCTGCCCCGCCAGCCCGGGACCAGTGCCAGAGCCGAGCCCGCCGCGAACCCGGCCATCCCGGGCCATTCGACGGAGAACGCGAAGACCGGCAGGTAGGTCAGGACGGTCTGCAGGGCCAGGGTGAACAACAGCCGCTCGCAGCGCGGCCGGCCCGCCGCCGGAAGGGTGTGCAGCACCTGCAGGACGACCAGCACGGGGAACGACAGCCCCCATGCGACGAGGGCGTCCGGTGGGGCACCGGACGCCAGCAGCGCGTACAGGCCGGTCAGCCCGACCCCGCACTGGAAGGTGGTGATCACACCCACCGTGGTCCACGCCGAGGCGTGGTTCTTCCTCCACCAGCTCATTGGCTCCCCCGATGCCTGTTCCGCTGTCGATCCACATCGTAAGCACGGACGTTGCCGCAGCGTATGGGCGAGGTAACAGCTTCGACCGGCTCATTCCCGGGCCCCTTCCGCGCTCATGGCCGCGGAGTATATGAGGGATGCACAAGAGGGCATGTGCAAGAATCACAGGCCCCCTCGTGCGGAACGCCCTGGAGAGGGCGGCACCGGAATGGAACCCTCGGTTCACGGCTTCAAGTCGCGACCGATCGAAGGGTTGACCGTGCAGTTGAAGATCGGGGTCCTCGGCCCCCTCTCCGTCTCCCACAACGGCAAGTCCATCGTTCCGACCGCCGGGAAACCGCGGCAGATCCTCACCCTCCTCGCCCTGCGCGCCGGCCGTGCGGTGCCGGTGGCCACCCTCATGGAGGAGCTCTGGGGGGACGGCGTGCCGCGCAGCGCCGCCACCACCCTCCAGACGTACATCCTCCAACTCCGGCGGCACATCGCCGCGTCCCTCCCGGCCGGCTCCACCGCGGGCCCCAAGGAGATCCTGTCCATGTCCTTCGGGGGCTACCGGCTCACGGCGCCGGTCAGGGCCCACGACTTCGCCGAGTTCCAGGAGCTGGCGCTGCGCGGCGGCACCGCGCTGGAGGCGGGCGACGCACGCAACGCGGCGGACATCCTGCGCCGCGCCCTGGACCTGTGGCGCGGCCCGGCCCTGGAGGACGTACCGCGCGGCGTCGTCCTCGAACTCCAGGCCATCGGCATGGAGGAGGCCAGGACCCAGGTGCTGGAACAGCGCATCGAGGCCGAACTCCGGCTCGGCCGGCACTCGTCGCTCATCGCCGAGCTGCGGATGCTCACCGCGCAGCACCCGCTGAACGAGAACATCAGCGCCCAGCTGATGGTTGCCTTCTACCGCTCGGGCAGCACCTGGCGGGCGCTGGAGGAGTTCCGGCGGCTGCGCGACAGCCTCAGCCGGGAGCTCGGCATCGAGCCGACGCCGCGGCTCCAGCGGCTGCATCGCTCGATCCTGAGCGGGGAGGGTGAGTTCGAGGCGGCAGGGCAGGGGCAGTTGCTCGCCGGCTAGTACGGACGACGGCATGCCGGCCGGTCGCCGGGCGGAGGCGGTGGCGGGCCGGAGGTACGGGAGCGGGGCCGGGCGCGGGGATTCCTCCCGCGGCCGGCCCCGCGCCGTCCGTCTCGGGGCGTCAGGCGGCGTCCCGCTCCAGGACCGGGACGTAGACGTTCGGCTCGCTGGTGGCGAGCGCGCGCAGCGCCGTGGCGTGCGGGACGAACGCCGGCTGCTTCAGCGCCGCGTCGAAGTGCTCCCGGCTCTCCCACTCGGCGACGTTGACGTACGCGCCCGGCAGGTCGGCGTGGCGGACGAGGCGGTGGCGCAGGAAGCCGGGCTGGGCGGCGAAGAACGCCGAGGTCTCGTCGAAGGCCCGCTCGAACTCCTCGGTGGAGCCGTGGACCTGGAAACGGTTGACGAACGTGATCACAGCGGTTGCCTCTCGGTGGTGGCGGGGACTCTCGTCCCCGCCATGCTGGCGCCGCCCGCTCGACGGGTGCTCGAACGCCTCAGGCGCCGCCCCCGGCGGTCCGCCACGCGTGCGCCGCGGCCCGCTCCACCGCGCCGGCCAGCCACTCGGCGTCCCCCGGGGTACCGCCCGGCGGCGGGCCCAGGCGGCGCAGCCGGCGGGCGGGGTCGGCGGGCGGCTGCGGGTGCAGTGGGACGGCGGACAGGTCGCCGCCGGTGAAATAGCCGTCTGCCGAGGGGAGTTCGGACGCGGGGACGCTCTCCGGGCCCGCCGCCGCCTCCGCGCCGCCGCCGGAGCGGGCGGCCCGCAGCTCGGTCAGCAGCTTCTCCCGGCTGCGCCCGCGCAGGGTGGGCAGCAGGAACGGGTTGTCCTCCAGGGAGTTGGCGAACGTGTAGTGCACGGCGGCGCCGTGGGCGCACGGGTCGCCGGTGTCCCGGCAGTCGCAGCGGGAGGACAGCTCGCCGCGCCGCGGGAACAGGGTGAGCCCGGCCTTGCCGAAGGTGTCGTCGATGTTCTCCGGCATGCGGCCCTCCAGCAGGGACGCCGCGTGCTGGAGCTGCCCGGCGAGGACCCGGACGCCGGCCGTCCACTCGCTGTCGCTGAAAACGGGCAGGTGGAGCGTCACCTCGCAGCTGCTCTTGGGCAGCTCCACCCGGGCGGTGACCTCGCCGGGGCGGACCGTCAGCCCCTGCACCGCGCCGTTGCGGGCCAGCGTACGGCCGCGCGGCAGGCGGGGATTGGGGTAGGTGGCGCCCAGCGACTCCAGGGCGCGGATCCAGCGCCTGCTCCACCAGGTGCTCCCCAGGGCGGCAGGCTTCTCGCGGGTGGCCGTGCTGCGGCGGGTGGCGGTGCTCATGCCGTCTCTCCTGTGGCTGCCGAAAGGGTCGGGTCGCCCGCGCCCGTGGACTCCTCCGAGTCGGCGAGGCGGACGAGGGCGCGCAGGGCGTCGTCGTCGAGCTCGGCCAGCCAGGTCTCGCTCGTGCCGACGACGGCGTCCGCGAGGGAGCGTTTGCTCTCCAGGAGCGCGGCGATGCGTTCCTCGAAGGTGTCGGCGGTGACCAGCTTGTGCACGTGCACGGTCTTGGTCTGGCCGAGGCGGTGGGCGCGGTCGGTGGCCTGGTCCTCGACGGCGGGGTTCCACCAGCGGTCGTAGTGCAGGACGTGCGAGGCGCGGGTGAGGTTGAGGCCGAAGCCGCCCGCCTTGAGGCTGATGATGAGGATCGGGGACGCCGTGTCGTCGTGCTGGAACGCGTCGACCATCGCGTCGCGCCGCTCGGGCGGGGTGCCGCCGTGCAGGAACGGTACATCGTCCAGGCCGAGTTCGGCGGCCAGGTGGCGGGACAGCAGGTCGCCCATGACGCGGTACTGGGTGAAGACCAGCGCCCGGTCGCCCGCCGCCACGGCCTCGCCGAGCATCTCGGTGGCCCGCATCAGCTTCCCGGAGCGGCCCGCGAGCGAGCCGGTCGCCGTCGTCTCCTCCTCGTGCAGGTACTGGACCGGGTGGTTGCAGATCTGCTTGAGGTGGGTGAGTAGCCGCAGGACGTTGCCCTGCCGCCGGCTGCCGGTGCCGAGCCCCTCGTCGCCGTCGAGCGCGTCCGCGACGGCCGCGCGGTAGAGCCGGGCCTGCTCGGCGGTGAGGTCGCAGGGAACCGTGGACTCCATCTTGGCCGGCAGCTCGTCCACCACCGCGCTCTTCAGCCGTCGCAGCACGAACGGCGTGACGACGGCTCGCAGCCGCTCGGCCGCCTCCTTGTCGCCGTCGCGCTCGATCGGCCCGGCGAACTGCTCCTTGAACCGCCGGTGTGAGCCGAGCAGTCCGGGGTTGGCGAAGTGGGTGATGGACCACAGCTCCGACAGCCGGTTCTCGACCGGGGTGCCGGTGAGCGCGACCCGGGACCTGGCCTCCAGGCGCATGGCCGCGCGGGCCGTCTGGGCGGTGTGGTTCTTGATCTGTTGCGCTTCGTCCAGGACGACGAGGTCCCAGTCGACGGAGGCGAGCAGGTCGGCGTCCAGGCGCAGCAGCGCGTAGCTGGTGACGACGACCGCGCCCGGGGCGAACGCGGCGGGGTCGGTGGCCCGCCGGGTGCCGTGGTGCCGCACGACGGTCAAGCCCGGTGCGAACCGGGCGAGTTCGCGTTCCCAGTTGCTCACCACGGACGTCGGGCAGACGACGAGCCGGGGGCGGTCGCCGGTGCGTCCGGCGAGCAGCGCGATGGTCTGGAGGGTCTTGCCGAGGCCCATGTCGTCGGCGAGCAGCGCGCCGAAGCCCAGGTCGGTGAGGGACTGCAGCCAGGCGACGCCGCGCCGCTGGTAGTCGCGGAGGTCGGCGTGCACGCCGGTCAGGTCGGGTTCGGTGCGCCGGCCCGCCTCGCGCAGCCGGGCGACGAGGTCGGCGACCGAGCCGTCGGCCACGGCCGGGACGTCGCCGAACTCGTCGGTGCGGTGGCGGCCGCACAGCGCGATGGAGAGCGCCTCGGCGGTGGAGAGCCGGCCGGTCTTGCCGACCAGCCCGGCCAGGTCGTCGATCCGGTCCGGGTCGAGCCGGACCCAGGTGTCCCGCCAGGGGGCGAGGGGTTCGCCGCGGGAGGCGAGGAGGGCGACCTCGTCGGGGGTCGCCGGCTCGTCGCCGACGACGGCCTCCCAGCGGTAGGTGACGGTACGGCCGGGGGGCGCGCCGGCGTTCTTGCGCGCGGTCCTGCGGGTGCCGACGCGGAGGCGGGGGGCGAGCACGTTGCCGTGCCCGCCGTTCTCGCCGTGCTTGTCGTGGCCGCCGCTCAGCGCGTCCGGGACGGCGAGGCCGATGCCCGCGGTGTGCAGGGCGGTCGCGGTGTCGCCGAACAACTCGGCGGCCTGGAAGGGGTTGAGGAGGACGCGGACGGGCCGGCTCTCCTCCAGGGCGGCGGCGAGCGGCCGGAACACGCGGGCCGCGCGGCCCAGTCCCTCGGTCAGCGCCTCCTGCGGCCCGGCGAGGACGCGGCCGGCGACGGCGAGGGTGCCGGAGCCGGAGTCCCAGACCCGCTCGGCGGAGACCAGGGTGCCGGGCTCGTCCACCGCTTCGACGTGGAAGGTCAGCGGCCAGAGCGCGTCCGGCCCGGCGGGCGTGCCGAGGCGGAGGCAGAGCCGGGCGGCGGCCCGTTCGCCGCCGCCGGCCTCCGCCCACTCCGCGAGCCGCTCGGGGGTGAGTCCGGCGGGGGCGGACACGTCGGTGGCGCCGGCGAGCGCGGCCGTCCAGGAGTCCGCCGGGGCGGCGGGGGACTGGGCGCGGGCGCAGGCGTCGGCGACGGCGTCGCAGAACGCGGTGAGCAGGGCGAGCGGGGACCAGACCCGCGCCTCCCCGGGGGTGCCGTCGGGGGAGGGGGCGGTGGTGCGCAGGGCGTGGGCGGCGGCGGGCAGCGCTTGGGCGAGGGCCGCCAGTCGGGGGTCGCCGCCGGTCTCCGCCCGCCAGTGGGCGCGGACCCGGCCCTCGCCGGCCTCGCTCAGGGCGGGGACCAGGTGGCCCGCGGTGACGTGCTCCAGGGCGAGCCGGGCGGCGACGGCCCAGGCGCGGACGGAGTGGTCCCAGAGGTGTTCGGGGACGGCGTGGGCCTCTTCGGCGCCTTCCTCGTCCTCCTCGTCCTCCTCGTCCCCATCGTCCTCATCGCGGGCGGCGGCCAGGGCGGCCAGCGCCCCGACCGCCTCGCCGACCGGCACCAGCAGCGCGGGGACGTCCGCGTCCACGAGGGAGCCGCCGTGCGGCAGGAGGGTGGGGAGCCGGGTGCCGGCGGCGGCGCGGGCGGCGGGCAGGCCCAGGGCCGCCGCCTCCGCCGCGGGCTCCGGGGTGCCCCAGAAGGCCATGGCCCCGTCGCCCGGCACGTCGGGATCCGGAACGAACGTCGCCTGCAAGCGGCCGGGAAACTCCGGCGTGCCCATACAGCGTTCCCATCTGTTCGGAAATACGGACTCCAGGAAGGCGGACAGCATAACCAGGCAATGCCGGAATTTCACATGGAGCCGGTGGAGGGCGTATTTCCGAGGGGCGGAGTGAGGTGTTCCGGGAGCGTTCCCGGGCACTCCCGGACGGGATTATTCGCCGTCCGCCGCCGCCGTGTACCAGCTGTACGGGTCGACGTCCCGCGGCACCCAGGACGGAGCGCCCTGCTCGGCGTTGAGGGCCTTCTCGATCACCACCAGGTTGTGGTGGACGTGTACCGCGGCGATGTGGCGGTCGGTGTATGAGGGCTCCTGCCCGGGGGTCTCCGGGCGCTCCTGGTGGTTCAGGCCGTCCAGCAGGGTCTTGACGAAGCCCATGGAGGTGCCGGCGTCGGTGAGGTCGGCGGCGTTGCCGCCCCAGCCCGGCCAGTAGGCGGTCTGGGTGTCCTCGATGACGTAGAGGCCGCCCGGGCGGAGGTGCCGGAAGAGGCTCCCGAAGGAGGTGAGGACGTGGTGGTTGAGGTGGCTGCCGTCGTCGATGACGATGTCGAACGGGCCGGTCTCGGCGGCCAGGCCCTCCAGGTACGCGGGGTCGCCCTGGTCGCCGCGGAGCGGATGCAGCCGGGGCTCGGCGATGCCGTGCTTCTCGTAGATGTCCAGGCCGTACACCGTGCCCCGGCGGAAGTAGTGCTTCCACATGCGGAGTGAGGCGCCGCCCTGGTCGGGGGCGTCATAGCCGCCGATGCCGATCTCCAGCAGGGTGACGGGGTCGTTCCGCAGCGGCGCGAAGTAGCGGTCGTAGTGCGGGGTGTACCAGTGGCCGCCCCACTTGTCGGAGCCGAAGCGCACCGCCAGCTCGTCCAGCGAGCGCTCGGGCCGGGACAGCGCGCCGGCGAGCTGGTGCAGGGCGGTGACGGCCGCGGCGCGCTCGGCGTGCTCGGGGTCGGCCGGGTCGAAGCTCGGCCGCTCGGGCTCGGTGATCCGCAGCTCGCGGGTGGCTTGGTGGCGGCCGGGCGCGGTGCCGTACAGGGCGCGGAGCAGCTCGACGAGGTCCTGGGCCAGGTACGCGCGGGCGCCCTCGGCCGGGCCCGGCGCCACGTCGGCGGCCCCGCCGCCCAGCGTGACGGTGTACTCCAGCCGCTCCCCGCCCAGCCGCAGGACCACCCGGACGGCCGTCTTGACCGGCGGCTCGGGGAAGAGCGGGGCGCGGGAGGCCGCCTCGCGCAGCAGGGCCTCGGCCGCGGGCCGGGCGCCCAGCTCGGCGAGGCCCGCGGCGGCCTCCGCGTCGGACCGGTCGGCCAGGGCGATGAGGCGGGTCTCCAGGCTGATGGCGGGTGTCGGCATGCGGGCGCTCCTTGGGCTGGCGGGTCGGGGGCCGGGGGCCGGGGATGCGACGGCCTCTCGGTGACGGGGTCGCCGCCACGCTAGGAACGGCCCCTTGAGGGCGGCTCGACCTGCCCGGGGAGGCGGGGCCGGACCGGCGGCGGCCCGACGGTGGTCCGATGGCGATCCGGTGGCGGTCCGATGGCGGCCCGGCGAAATCCGGCCATCCCGCCCCTTTTCGGCCGGATATTTCGCCGGGGTAATTCAGAGCCGCATTTACCCGTCAATGTCAAATCATCCGGAAGGCATTTCGAGAGCAGGAATTCCAGAGATGTCAAACGCGCTGTCCCGGCGGCGCCGCGCCCGCCCTCCCGAATTCCCGTGCGGGGGATTCGCCCGCCCGTGCGCACCCGGATCGAGAGCGGCTCTAGTGCCGGACGGAAGCCTGTCCCGGTCACTGGACCCGGCCGGAGAGGCAGCCGATGCGCGTTCTGATCGCCGCACCCGCTCTCGACGCCCACTTCAACGGCTGCGTGCCGCTGGCGTGGGCGCTGCGGACAGCGGGGCACGAGGTGCGGGTGGCGAGCCAGCCCCCGCTGACGGCCGGGATCACCTCGGCCGGACTCACCGCCGTCCCCGTCGGCTCCGACCCGGAGCTCGCCCGCGTGATGGCCACGGCCGGGCCCCGGATCTACGCCCACCACCAGGGCCTGGACCTCATGGGCAGCGCGGACCGGCCCGTCTCCGCCGACTTCCTGCGCACCAGCGGCGAGCTGCTCACCGAGGCGTTCTACTCCCGGATCAACAGCGAGGAGACCGTCGACGACCTCGTGGCGTTCTGCCGCGCCTGGCGGCCCGACCTGGTCCTCTGGGAGACCTTCACCTTCGCCGGCGCCCTCGCGGCCCACGTAACCGGCACGCCGCACGCCCGGCTGCTCTGGGGCCCCGACCTCTTCCTCCAGATGCGCCGTACCCTGCTGGCCCACCACGAGCGCGACGGCGTCGACGCCGCCCGCACCCCCGAGGCCGACCCTGTCAGGCACTGGCTGACCGGGCACCTCGCGCGCTACGACCGGCCGTTCACGGAGGAGGTCGTCCAGGGGCAGTGGCGCGTCGACCAGATGCCCGCGAGCATGCGGCTCGCCCCCGGACAGCCCACCGTCACCATGCGGTACGTGCCCTACAACGGCCCCGTCCCGGCCGTCGTGCCGGACTGGCTGCGCACGGCGCCCGAGCGGCCGCGCGTCTGCCTGACCAAGGGCCTGAGCGTCCGCACCATCGACTCGCCCGACGGGCGCGCCGTCACCACCGAGGACTTCTTCGAGGCCGTCGCCGGCCTGGACGCCGAGGTCGTCGCCATCCTCGACGACGCCGAACGCGACCGGCTGACCTCGGTGCCGGACAACACCCGGGTCGTGGACCACGTCCCGCTGCACGCCCTGATGCCCACCTGCGCCGCCCTCGTGCACCACGGCGGCGCCGGGACCTGGTCGACCGCCGCCGTCCACGGCGTCCCGCAGATCGTCCTGGCCTCCATGTGGGACAACGTGCACCGGGCGCGCCGCACGGAGGAGGTCGGGGCCGGACTCTCCCTGCCGCCCGGCGGCCTGACCCCCGCCGGGCTGCGCACGGCCCTCGAACGGCTGCTGACCGAGCCCGCGTTCAAGGCCGGGGCGGAGGCGCTGCGACAGGAGATGCTCGCCGAGCCCAGCCCCAACGACGTCGTGCCCGAGCTGGAGCGGCTGGCGGCGCTCCACCGCGCCTGACCCCACCCATACCCGCACACCACCAGGAGAACGGAAACCCCATGGCCCTCTTCGCCGTTCTGGCCACCCAGAACCCCGCGGGCATCAGCGCCGACGAGTTCCGGGCGCGGCTGCCCGAAGGCTTCGCCTACACCAAGGCCCTGGCCGACAAGGGCGTGATCAAACACAGCTGGGTCCGGGTCGGCGCCGCCGGCGGCCTCCTCATCTACGACGTGGGGAGCCACGAGGAGCTGCTCGCCCACCTCTACGACAACCCGATGAGCCCGCACCTGAAGTTCGAGGTCATCCCGCTGGCCGTGCCGGGTTCCTTCGACTCGACGGCGTACCAGGAGAAGCGGGACGCCTGAGACGCGTGGGAGGGGGGTGGCCGGGATCCGTCCACCCCCCTCCCTCGTCCCCTACGGCAGCTCGACCGACAGGGTGTGCCGGAACACGTCCTTCGGGTCCCACGCCGCCTTCGCCCGCTGGAGGCGCGGGTAGTTGTCCTTGTAGTAGAGGTGGTGCCAAGGCACGCCCGACGTGTTCCACACGGGGTCCGCGAGGTCGCCGTCCGGGTAGTTGATGTACGTCCCGTCGCTCGCGTCGTCCGGTACGGGCACCCCGCCGCTGTGCGCGTACACGTCCCGGTACAGCTCCCGGATCCAGCGCAGGTGCTCCTCGTCCTCCGCCGGGTTCTGCCACAGGTCCACGTAGAACGCCTTGATCACCGCGGTGCGCTGGGCCGTCGCCGTGCGGTCCGGCGGGACGGTGCCCACCTTGCCGCCGTACGACATGAACAGCACGCCGGCGCCCATGTGCCCGTGCCCGTCGGTCAACCCGTCGTACAGCACGTCCAGTTGCCCGTCGGTGTAGCCCTTGAGCAGGTAGGCCGCCTTGCCCTTGGAGCGCATGCCGGTGACGGTGTCGGGGAGCGTCGGGTGGAGCATCGACTCCAGCCACGGCCGGGTCCGCACCATGTGCTGCGGGCGCAGGCCGACGCCCTCGTCGAGCGCGTCGAGGTACTCCTGGAGGAGCCGCTCGGCGTCCGGCACCCCGGCGTCCATCTGCGTGCTCATGATGAAGGCGCCGGACGCCCGGTGGAAGGCACCCACCACGCTGAACAGGCTCGCGTACGGCGAGTCGGGGGCGCTGTTGCGCTCGTGCCACTCGGCGTGGTTGCGCATCAGCCGGCGGAAGCGGTCCCGGGTCAGGTCGTCCCAGGACCAGGTGACCAGGCTGTCGAGGACCGTGGCGGGCGGCTTCGGCAGCAGCTCGGAGGGCTCGGGGCTGTCCTCGTGGGAGCCCTCGGGAGAGCGCAGCCAGTAGCGGGTGACCACGCCGAAGTTGCCGCCCCCGCCGCCGGTGTGGGCCCACCACAGGTCCTGGAGCGCGCCCTCGTCGTCCCGCGTCGCCACCACCTTCCGCGCGGAGCCCGACGCGTCCACGACCACGACCTCCACCCCGTACAGGTAGTCGACGACGCAGCCGTGCAGCCGGGTCAGCGGGCCGTAGCCGCCGCCGAGGATGTGCCCGCCGGCCGCCACCGACGGGCAGGAGCCGCCGGGGATCGTCACGCCCCAGCCCTTGTACAGGGCCCGGTAGACCGTGCTCAGCTGCGCGCCGGGACCGATGGCGAAGGCGTTCCGCTCCGGGTCGAAGAAGACGTCGTCCAGCTCGGACAGGTCGATCAGGAAGCGGGTCCGCGGACCGTCGACGAAGTCCTCCAGGCAGTGCCCGCCGCTGCGTACGGCGATCCGCTGCCCGGCGTCCACGGCGTCCTGCACGGCCCGGACGGTCTGCTCGGCCGACCCCACGATCCGGATGTGGTCGGGGCTGCCGGTGAACCGGTGGTTGACCCCCTTGATCAGGTCGCCGTAGCGGGGGTCCGCCGCGTCGATGCGGACCGGTCCCAGCGGGGGGCGGCTCGCGCCGTCGGTCATGTCGTACCTCTTCCGGTCGGTGGTCGGTGGGGCGGACGGCCCGGCGGACCCGTCCGGTCCGCCACGACACACGGCGCGGCTCGAACGGCGGTGGAGCGTCCTCGGTGCCGGGCGCGTCGAGTGTCCTTCGAGCGGCCCGCCCTACCGTCCGGGCCGTGACCGAGCAGACGAAGACCGAGCGGACGAAGACCGAACAGGCGAGCACCACGACGTCCACCACGACGAACACCGCCGAGCGCCGCGGCGCGGGACCCAGGACCGTCGTCATCACCGGCGGCGGCACCGGCATCGGGCGGGCCACCGCCCGGCGGTTCGCCGACGAGGGGGCGCGGGTCCTCGTCGTCGGGCGCAGCGCCGAGACGCTGGCCGGGACCGCCGACGGGCATCCGTCGGTCAGCACCCTGGCCGTGGACATCACCGACCCCGACGGGCCCGACGCCGTCGTCACCGCCGCCCTGGAGCGGTACGGCCGGCTGGACGTGCTGGTCAACAACGCGGCCCAGGGCGTGCCGGGGGAGTTGGCGGATCTGGAACCGGAGGTGCTGGACGCCCAGTTGGCGACGAACCTCCGCGCCCCGATGCTCCTCACCCGGCGGGCGCTCGACGCGCTGACGGAGACCTCGGGCACGGTCGTGAACGTCAGCACGGCCGGCTCCCTGGGCCGCCGCGCCTGGCCGGGCATGTCCGTCTACGGCGCGTCGAAGGCCGCCCTCGACTTCCTCACCCGGACCTGGGCCGTCGAGTTCGCGCCGCGCGGCGTCCGCGTCGTGGCCGTCGCCCCCGGTGTCATCGACACCGGCATGGCCACCCGCAACGGCACCGGCGAGGCCGACTACCGGGCGTTCATCGAGGGCATCGCCGGGCGCGTGCCCTCCGGCCGGGTCGGCCGCCCGGAGGAGATCGCCTGGTGGATCGCCCGCCTCGCCGACCCCGAGGGCAGCTACGCCAACGGCACCGTGCTGGCGGTCGACGGCGCCCTCTCCGTGCAGTGAGGGGGAACAGGTGATGCGACCGCTGCGGATCGAGGGGGCCTGGACCGACGAGCCGACGGTCTTCGGCGACGACCGGGGCAGCTTCCACGAGTGGTTCAAGGCCGACGCGTTCGAGGCGGCCACCAGTCGGCGGCTGGAGCTCGCCCAGGCCAACATGTCGGTGTCGCGCCGCGGGGTCGTGCGCGGCGTCCACTTCAGCGACGTACCGCCCGGCCAGGCCAAGTACGTGCGGTGCGTCCGGGGCGCGGTCCTCGACGTCGTCGTGGACCTGCGCACCGGATCCCCGACCTTCGGGGAGTGGGAGGCCGTCCGGCTGGACGACGCCGAGCACCGCGCGGTCTTCCTGTCCGAGGGCCTGGGCCACGGCTTCGCCGCCCTCACCGACCAGGCGACCGTCGTCTACCTCTGCTCCACCGGCTACGCCCCCGAGCGCGAGCACGCCGTGCACCCGCTCGACCCGGCGCTGGGCATCGCGTGGCCGGCGGGGGCGGAGCCCGTCCTGTCGGAGAAGGACCGGCGGGCCCCGACGCTCGCCGAGGCCCGTGAGCAGGGGATCCTGCCGTCGTACGAGAGCTGCGGGCGGCTGCCCGGCCAACCGGGCGAGCCGCGCTCCAGACCGGCCCTAGGGGCCGCCTAGGGCCCGGTACGAGGCTGGCGGGGGCGCGGCCGACCGCGCCCGGCGGCCGGCGGGCGCGGCCCGGCGCCGCCGTTCCTCACCGACCGACGGGGAGCCCGTCTCGTGAAAGCTCTCGTACTCGCCGGAGGCACGGGAACCCGCCTCCGGCCGATCACCCACACCTCCGCCAAGCAACTGGTCCCCGTGGCCAACAAGCCCGTCCTCTTCTACGGACTGGAGTCCATCGCGGCGGCGGGCATCGAGGACGTCGTCGTCGTGGTCGGTGACACGGCGGACGAGATCGAAGCCGCCGTCGGCGACGGCCACCGCTTCGGGCTGCGGGTCCGCTACGTCCGGCAGGACCGGCCGCTCGGCCTCGCCCACGCCGTCCTCGTCGCCCGCGAACTCCTCGGCGACGACGACTTCGTGATGTACCTCGGCGACAACTTCGTCATCGGCGGCATCACCGCCCTCGTGGACGACTTCCGCGCCCGGCGCCCCGACGCCCAGGTGATGCTGACCGCCGTCCGCAACCCGTCCGCGTTCGGCGTGGCCGAGCTCGGCCCGGACGGCCGGATCGTCCGGCTGGAGGAGAAGCCGAGCCGGCCGCGCAGCGACCTCGCCCTCGTCGGCGTCTACCTCTTCACCCCCGCCGTGCACGAGGCGGTCCGCGCCATCAGCCCCTCCGGACGCGGCGAACTGGAGATCACCGACGCGATCCAGTGGCTGATCGACGCCGGCCGCGAGGTGCGGTCCGTGGAGATCTCCGGCTACTGGAAGGACACCGGCAACGTCACCGACATGCTGGAGGTCAACCGCACGGTTCTGGAGTCCGTCACTCCGCAGTTGGACGGCGATGTGGACGAGACCAGTGAGATCATCGGTTCGGTCAGGATCGCGAAGGGCGCCCGGGTGCGCCGCTCCCGTATCGTCGGACCCGTCGTGATCGGCGACGGGACGGAGGTCACGGACTCCTACGTCGGCCCGTTCACCTCCGTCGCCGAGGACTGCCGGATCACCGGCAGCGAGCTGGAGTACTCCATCGTCCTGCGCGGCGCCGCCCTCGAAGGCACCGGCCGGATGCAGGCGTCGCTCATCGGACGGTACGCCCGCGTGACGCCGTCGCCGCGAACTCCCCATGTCCATCGCCTGGTACTGGGCGATCACAGCACGGTAGAGCTGTCCTCATGAGCACTGAGAAGCGCACCGACGCGCCCGCGCCCGCGACCGCCGCCGCCACCCGGGCCCCCGCCACCCGCATCCTCGTCACCGGCGGGGCCGGCTTCATCGGCTCCCACTACGTCCGCACCCTGCTGTCCAAGGACGGGAGCGGGGACGGGAACGGCGACGGGAGCGGGAACGGGGCCGGGCAGGACCGTCCGTACGTCACCGTCCTCGACAAGCTCACCTACGCCGGCGTCCCCGCCAACCTCGACCCCGTCCGCCACTCCGACCGCTTCCGTTTCGTCCACGGCGACATCTGCGACGTCGAACTGGTCGACCGGCTGGCCGCCGAGCACGACCAGATCGTCCACTTCGCCGCCGAGTCGCACGTCGACCGCTCCGTACGGGAGGCGGACGCCTTCGTCCGCACCAACGTGCTGGGCACCCAGCGGCTCCTCGACGCGGCCCTGCACAACGGTGTCAGCGTCTTCGTGCACATCTCCACCGACGAGGTCTACGGCTCCATCGACCACGGCTCCTGGACCGAGGAGTCGCCGCTCGCCCCCAACTCGCCCTATGCGGCGGCCAAGGCGTCCAGCGACCTGTTCGCCCTCGCCTGCCACCACACCCACGGCCTCGACGTCCGCGTCACCCGCTGCTCCAACAACTACGGCCACCACCACTTCCCCGAGAAGCTGATACCGCTGTTCGTCACCAACCTGATGGACGGCCTGGAGGTGCCGCTCTACGGGGACGGGGGCAACATCCGCGACTGGCTGCACATCGACGACCACATCCGCGGCATCGAACTCGTCCGCACCGGCGGCCGGGCCGGCGAGGTCTATCACATCGGCGGCGGCGCGGAGTTGAGCAACCGCGAGCTCACCGGGATGCTGGTGGAGGCGGTCGGCGCCGACCCGAGGCTCGTCCGGCACGTCGAGGACCGCAAGGGCCACGACCGCCGCTACTCCCTCGACTGGAGCAAGATCCGCGACGAGCTCGGCTACCGGCCGGTCCGCCGCTTCGAGGAGGCGCTGGCCGAGACGGTCGCCTGGTACCGGGACAACCGCGCCTGGTGGGAGCCGCTCAAGCAGCGCGCGGCCCTGCTCCCGCCCCCGCCCGGGGACGGGCCCGCGTGACCCGGCCCTGGCTGGTCACCGGCGCGGGCGGCATGCTGGCGCGCGACCTGCTCGCCGTGCTGGCCGCCGCCCGCGTCCCGGCGGTCGCGCTCCGCCGGGCGGACCTGGACGTCACCGACGGGCCGGCCGTGCGCGCCGCGGTGCGCACGCACCGGCCCGCCACCGTCGTCAACTGCGCCGCCTGGACGGCCGTCGACGCCGCCGAGGAGCACCCCGCCGCGGCCTTCCTGCACAACGCGGAGGGCCCCCGCCTGCTGGCCGAGGCGTGCGCCGCGGCGGGCGCCCGCCTCCTCCAGCCGTCCACCGACTACGTCTTCCCGGGCGACGGCCGGACCCCGTACGCGGAGGACGACCTCACGGGTCCCCGTACCGTGTACGGCCGTTCGAAGCTCGCCGGGGAGCGGGCGGTGCTGGCGGCGCTGCCCGGCCACGGGTACGTCGTCCGTACGGCCTGGCTGTACGGGGCCCACGGGCGCAGCTTCGTCCGCACGATGGCGGGCCTGGAGCGGGAGCGCGAGACCGTCGACGTCGTCGACGACCAGTACGGCCAGCCGACCTGGACCGCCGACCTGGCCGGACTCCTCGTCCGGCTGGGCCGGGCCGCCGAGCGGGGCACCGCCCCGCCCGGTGTCTACCACGGCACGAGCGCCGGCGCGACGAGCTGGTACGGCCTGGCCCGCGAGACGTTCCGGCTGCTGGGCGCCGACCCGGACCGGGTGCGTCCGGTCTCCTCCGCCGCCCTCGACCGGCCCGCGCCCCGGCCCGCGTACAGCGTGCTCGGGCACGACGGCTGGCGGCGGGCGGGGATCCGACCGATCGGCGACTGGCGGGAGCGGCTGGCGGTGGCCGTCCCGGCGCTTTTGCGGGCCGAACGGGTCCTGGTGCGCCCGAGTTCCGATTGACCCCTCTTCTAGCCGCGGCTCCTACGGTCGCGGCACACGCTGGATCCGCCCGCACCGGTCGCGGTCGTCCGGATCCGCCCGTCCCACCCCGACCCCGTCCCACCCCGTCCCACCGCAGGAGAAGGTAACCGCCCTATGACCCAGGCCAGCCTTGTCGAGCGCCTCACCCTGTGCGGCACAGCACCCGACTCCGAGATCTCCGCCCTGGCCAAGGAGGCGGGGCTGGCACGGCTCGTCGCCGTCCTGGTCGACGAGGTGCTGTTCCGCTGCGACGCGCCCGTGAACACCACGCCCGTCCACGTCGCGCTGGAGGTGCTGCACGGCGGGGAGGAGCACCGCACCGTCCTGTGGATGGCCGCCGGGGAGCCGGTCCGGGTCGTCGACGGCGACGTCGACCCCCCGACCATCCGCCGCCACCTGCGGATATCCCTCACCGACCTGGTCCGTCGGCTGTACGGGCCGCTGCGGCCGCAGCACAGCGGCGACTTCACCGACGTCTTCCTCCCCAACCGGCCCGCCGACCTGAGCGAGCTGCGGGGCATCCTGGAGGCCACCCACCAGGCCGGCGGGACGCTGCTCAGCGGCTGCACGGCGGAGGGCCCGGGGCTGGGCCCGCTGTCCGTGAAGTACGGCTCGGACAAATGGGCGAGCTTCCACTGGTACACCCAGCACTACGAGAAGCACTTCGCCGCCTACCGCGACCGCCCGGTGCGCGTCCTGGAGATCGGCATCGGTGGCTACGAGGGCGACCTGGGCGGCCCGTCCCTGAAGATGTGGAAGCGCTACTTCCACCGCGGCCTGGTCTACGGCCTGGACCTCTTCGACAAGTCCGCCCTGAACCAGGACCGCCTCACCGCCCTCACCGGCGACCAGGGCAACGCGGAGACCCTGCGCGAAGTGGCCGAGAAGTACGGCCCGTTCGACATCATCATCGACGACGGCAGCCACGAGAACGAGCACGTCCGCGTCTCCTTCGACGCCCTCTTCCCGTACGTCCGCCCCGGCGGCCTCTACGTCATCGAGGACCTCCAGACGGCGTACTGGCCGCGCTTCGGCGGCACGTCGGGCCCGGTGACCGGCCCCGACACGTCCGTCGGGCTGCTCAAGCGGCTCCAGGACGACCTGCACTACCGGGAGTTCGACCCCAAGCCGGGCGAGCCGACGCTCACCCAGAGCGAGGTCATCGGCGTGCACACCTACCACAACATCGCGTTCATCGAGAAGGGCGTCAACGGGGAGACCAGCATCCCCGCCTGGATGGACGACGAGGCGTGGAAGGCGCTCGGCGCGATCACGCCGGAAGAGGGCCGCGCGAAGGGCGACGCCCGATGACGACGGCGACCGTTCCCGAGCTCCTGGACGAACTGCGGGCGTACCTCTCCCCGACGCCGCCGCAGCTCAGCCTCCCGCCGGCCCTGTTCGCCTCGCCCGAGGTGTACGAGCTGGAGCGCGAGCGGATCTTCCACCGCGGCTGGGTGCTGGTCTGCCACGCCGACCAGCTCGCCGAGCCCGGCGACTACCTCTCCCTGGACATCGCGGGCGAGCCCGTCGTCGTCACCCGGGGCCGTGACGGCGCGCTGAACGCCATGTCGCCGGTCTGCCGGCACCGCATGATGCCCCTGGTCGGCGAGGGCGCCGGCAACACCGCCGACTTCACCTGCCCCTACCACCTCTGGCGGTACGGGCTCGACGGCAAGCTGATCGCGGCCACGCACATGCGCGGCAACACGGAGTTCGACCCGGCGACGTGCCGGCTGCCGGGTTTCGCGGTCGAGGTGTGGCACGGCTTCGTCTTCGTCAGCCTGGCCGGGAACCCGTCCCCGCTGGCGCCGGAACTCTCCGTCGTCGAGCGGGAGATGGCAAATTACCAGTTGGACGACATGGTCCTGGTGTCGAGCTGGACCGAGGACTGGGCGTGCAACTGGAAGGTGGCCGTCGAGAACGGCCACGAGAACTACCACGCCATCGGCTTCCACCCCGACACCGTGCGTCCGCTGATGACCGGCGGCATCGACATGGACGTGCACTACGACTCGCCGGTGGTGTGCCGGCTGCTGAGCCCGGCCGGTCAGCCGGTCGAGCCGGCGGTGCTGCCGCTCACCGAGGACGAGTGCAAGGTGCTGTACAGCTTCCGGGTCTTCCCCGGCGGCAGCGTGGCCACCTTCGGCGAGACGATCGCCTGGCTCACCTTCGTCCCGGTCGCCGCCGACCGGACGATCGTGCGCGGCGGCTCGCTGATGCCGCGGCGGCTGGTGGAGCAGGTGGGGCTGGAGAACATCCGGCCGGGTCTTGAGGGGTTCACGGCCCGGGTGAACACCGAGGACCGCGAGGGCCTGGAGGCGGTGCAGCGCGCGGTGACGTCGCGGTACACGCGGCGGGGACATCTGAGCCCGAAGGAGCAGGGAGTGCTGGCGTTCTACCGCTCGCTGGCGCACGCGCTGCTGGGCTGATTCTCCCGCTGATTCTCTCGCTGATTCTCCCGTACACGCCGAAGCCTCCCGCCCCGGAAACCCGGGGACGGGAGGCTTCTTCGGCCTGTGGCTTACCAGGACTTGGGCGCGGACTTCTTCGGCAGCATGAAGCTGACGACGAAGCAGACGGCGACGAAGCCGAGGCTGGCCCACATGGTGGTGATGAAACCGGGGGCGAAGCCGTGGGCGCGCCCGTCGGCGTGGGAGTCGCGGACGGCGAAGAAGATCGTGCCCATGACGGCGACACCGACCGAGGCGGCGATCTGGGCGACGGTGTTGAACAGGCCGGATCCGGAGCTGGCGTGCTCGCCGGGGATGTTCTCCAGGGTGAGCGCGGCGAGCGGCGCGACGGTGAGGCCGAGGCCGAGGCCGCCGACGGCGACGCCGGGCAGGAAGTCGAGCCAGGTCATGTCGGGGTCGGCCGACCGGGCGGTGAAGGTGAGCAGCAGGAAGCCGACGGCGAGCACGACGAGGCCGAGCTGCACGGTGGCGCGCCCGATCTTCGGCAGGAGGACGGCGGCACCGAGGCCGGCGCCGATGGTGGTGGCGATCGGCCAGGGCAGGATCGCGACGCCGGCGGCCATCGGGCTCATGTCCAGGCCGGCCTGGAGCATCTGCATGAAGGTGAGGAAGAAGCCCATGACCGGCAGGAAGAACAGGAACTGGAGCAGCAGCCCGCCGCCGACGGAGCGCAGCCGGAACAGCGACATCTCGATGAGCGGCGTCTTCCCGGAGCCGGAGAGCCCCTTCTCGTACCGGTAGAAGAGGAAGAGGACGACGACGCCGAGGCCGAGGCAGACGTAGGTCCATGCGGGCCAGGGCCGTTCCTCGCTCCCGGCGATCAGCGGGTACAGCACCAGCACGAGCCCGGCCCCGGAGATGAGCATGCCCATGGGGTCCAGCCTGGGCCGCTGCTCGGCACGCCCCTCGGGCAGCACCCGGGAGGCGACGACGAGCGCCACGACACCGATGGGAACGTTCAGCCAGAAGACCACCCGCCAGCTCTGCCCGAACAGGTCGGCTTCGAGCAGGGCGGCACCGAGAATGGGGCCGACGGCGGAGGCGAGCCCGTTCAGCGACGAGAACGCGGCCATCGCACCGCCGCGCTCCTGGGGCGCGTACATCAGCTGGATCTGCGACAGCACCTGCGGGACCATCGCCGCGGCGAAGACGCCCTGGACCACGCGGGTCGCCACCAGCAGCTCGGCGTTGGGCGCGGCGGCGCACAGCGCGGAGGCCAGGGTGAACCCGGCGACGCCGACGAGGAACACCCGCCGGTACCCGTACAGGTCACCGAGGCGCGCCCCGGTGATGATGCCGAGCGCGAACGCCAGCGTGTACCCGGCCAGCAGCCACTGCAACTGCGCGGAGGAGGCGTCCAGGTCCTCCCGGATGGAGGGGAGGGTGACGTTCAGGATGGTGGCGTCGAGCAGATCCATGAAGCTCGCGATGAGAATCACGACGAGCGCCACCGTCCGCGCCCGGCCGGACGCGGTGGTGGTGGCGGGTGGAGCAGACGTGTCGGTGGACACCCGGAACCTCCAGTTCGTGTTCGTGGAGTAAGCGGTACGCGCGGTACGGCTAGAATAGCTGCATAACTAAGTATCTTAATTGCGAAGCTAAAGGGAGACGGCGATGAGTGTCAAACCGACGGGTGGGGAAGCGGACGTCATGACGGACGCGCTCGCGGACCGCATCATGCTGGCCATGACCGACCTGGCCGGCGCCCTCGGCCGGCTCCACGACCAGATCGCCCAGCAGCTGAACATGGCCCCCACGGACCTGCTCTGCCTCCACACCCTCAACCGCGAGGGCCCCACCACGGCCGGCACCCTCAGCACCCGCCTGGGCCGCACCACCGGCGCGGTCACCCACATGCTCGACCGCCTCGAAAAGGGCGGCTACGTCCACCGCCGCCCCCACCCCGACGACCGCCGCCGCGTCATCGTCGAAGCGGCCCCCGAGGGTCTCCACCGCATCGCCGCCTACTACAAGGGCCTCGACGCCCGCAGCCGCGCGCTGCTCTCGGGCTACTCGCCCGCGGAACTCGACGCCATCCTCCGCTTCCTGACGGCAAGCCGGGACGACGCGTCGGCGGAGTCGGAGGCGCTGAGGGAGTGAGAACGATGCGGAACGCCCCCTCCGTTGACGTCGTGACGTCGGGTATCGGAAGGGGCGCCGGGTCCGTGCGTGAGCCCGCGGGGCTCAGCCCTCGGAGTGCCGTCGGCGGTGGTCCGGTGTCGGGGGCCGGCTGGTCTCGAGCCAGGATCGGGCCGGCTCGGCGGGTCGCGTGGTGTCCACGGCGAGGTGCAACCGGGTGCCGCCCTCGCGGCCGGCCGGGTAGCTGCGCTGCTCGGTGGAGTCGAAGCAGCGTCGGAGAACCTCCGCCACGCGGCGGGCGGTCTCCGGGGACGCGGCGACGATGCGGATGTCGGCGCGTCCCGGCGGGGGCGTGGGTTCCACCGGGGTGCGGGCGGCCGGCGTACGGGCCGTACCGGCGGATGCCGCGAGGTGGCCGGCGGCCGGAGGGCGGACGGTGTCGCGCACGAGGGCCCCGGCGGCCGACGGCCGGAAGCGGCCCAGGGCGGTACGGGCGGAGGACCGGGCGGGTGCCGCGCTGCCGCGAGGGCTCGCGACGCGTCCGGTGAGCCGGTCGGCCAGGACGGCCCCCGCGGCGAGCACCCCGAGGACGGCGGCCAGGACGAGGGCGAGCTCCACGGCCCTCACCTCCCTCGGGCGGTGGCGGGACGCCCGGCCGGGGCGGGCGGTGCCCCGCCCTCCGACTCCCAGGACTCCTCACCGGCCCCGGGCCGGTCCACGTCGGCCGCCGCACGCTCGTCGTCCATCAGCTCGCCCGCTGTGAGCAGGCCCCCCGGGAGGGACGCGGCGGACAACAGCCGTCCGGCCGCGGCCGGACCGGTCTCCGGCGGGACGATCAGCAGGTCCCAGCGGCCCGCGGGGGAGAGGAGCAGCAGCTTGTACCGGTCGCGCCCGGCGGCGAACCGTCCGACGCGCACCGCGTGCGCGGCGACGGGCACCTCGCGGGGCAGGGCGGACCAGAAGGCCGGCTGCACCGTCACCCTGGCGATCCGCCCCCAGCGCCGCTCCAACCGTTCCAGCAGCGCGGGGAGTTCCCGGCCGAGGTCGCGCGAGCGGGGCCACCAGGCGCCGTCCAGCAGACAGGGGGCCGCCCCCGGTGTCAGGGAGAGACGGGCGGGCGGTGGGGGGACGTGCGGATCGGCGGTCGTGCGGCCAAGGGTCACGGTCATGATGCCGACCTGTCCCCGGGCTCGTCTGCGACGGCCCGGCATGGTGACTCACCGGAAACGACACCCGCGTGGCGGCCGGTGTACGAAGTGCTCCCGGTGCTCTCAGCCTACTCCGGCCCCCGGAAGGCCGGGCCCGGAACGGCCGAGGAGCCGCAGGGCACGAACGTTCGGTGACCCTCCGTGCAGGCCGGCGGGTCACCCGCCTGGAGTAGGCTGGGATCATCGCGGACGCTTCGCCCCCCGCCGCCGAGCACGGCGGAACGGTGAACGGAGGAAGCCGAATCCGCAAGAGACGGGCTGAACACCATGGCCGATTCCGACACGGCACGCACACCCGGTCTCCTGCCGGACGCGGCCCATCGCGCCGCGCGGCCCGGGACGGCGCTACTGCGGCTGGAGACCACCCGGACCCGCGAGGGAATCCTCGACGGTGCCTGGTGGCCGCGCTCCCGCGACATCGCCGCCGAACTGCCCGGGCTGGTCGCCGCCTTGACCGAGCACCTCGGCCCCATCACCCGCGTCGGCCTGGACGCGGCCGCCTGGGAAGAACTCCCCACCCGCCTGACCGTCGGCGACCGGGTGGTGCACCTCGACTCCTTCCCGGTCGGCGACGACACGGTCCTCATCACCCGAGGCGACAACGACCACTTCGCCCTCCTGGTGGTACCGCCCGACATGGGACCGGAGGCGGCACGGGCCGCCATGGCCAGAGCGGTACGGGCCGACAACACCGCCCAGGCCGAACAGATCCTCATCGACACCGGCACCACCGGCATCGACACCGGCACCACCGGCCGGAGCTGAACGGCCCCGGAGCCGGACGGCCCCGAGACCGCTGGGGTCAGAGCGCACCCCGGCCCGGAACGGACCCTGGGGCGTCCTCGCCCGCGACGCCCTCCTCCTCCCCGAAGTCCGGGGCCTGGAACGGGTCGGTCACCGGAGGCGGTGATGCCGTGGCAGAGCTGCGGATGGCCCCTTCCGGGGCGGAGAACAGCGAGGTCGAATCGATGGGAGAACTCCCTTTCGTGGCAGGTCCCCGGAGGGGCCTGGTGTGCCCCGAACCGGGCACAGAGGTCCTACAGCTTGGTCATCTTGGCGTACGGGCTCAGGATCCGCTCTTGCGCCGAGCCGAAATCCACGAGCACCGCGATCCCGTCCTCGATGCCGATCACCCGGCCGAGGCCGTACATGTCGTGTGTCACCTGGTCGCCCACGGCGAAGCGCTCCGGAACCGGCGTGACCCGGGCCGCGAAGGGGCTGGTGGGCAAATGACGTTTCAGTGCAGCAGGCTTTGTCATTGCCCCCAGTATGTGCCCGCGAGCCTCCCCCGCGCTGCGCCCGTCCACGTCGGATACGACACAGGCGCCGGACGGACGGCCCGCACCCACCCCGCCACACCCACCCTGACCAGCAAAAAGACCCTCCCATCGGGAGGGTCTCGCCATGCGCCCCCGGCAGGACTCGAACCTGCGGCCAAGCGCTTAGAAGAGGCCAGTGCTGTCCGCTTGGACGTACTGGCTGACCAGGCGGTTTCTCGACACTTCCCCCTCGGGCGGATTGACTCCACCGCGTATCCACCGGAAGGCGACATTCCGCCACCTTGGCTCGCGCGCTGTGATCCGCATGACTTGCTGTGTCGAAGGGGGCCGGGTCGTATAGTCCGGTTGTTCGGAGACGGATGGTCGGTGCATGCCTGTGGCTAGAGAGGTAAATGTCCGATTCCGTGAAAGTGAGTAAAAACCGTGTCCTGCGCTTGCAAACGTGCAGGTCGCGGCCTGTGATCCCCGCGCACGCGGGGGTGGTCCCAGGATGTTCCGCACGCCCCAAGGCCGCCAGCGGTGGTCCCCGCGCACGCGGGGGTGGTCCCGCGGTGATCGCGGCGGTCACGAAAGCGAGGTGGTGGTCCCCGCGCTCGCGGGGGGGCCATCCGGTACCACTTGTCTGACTTGCCGCACGCGTGGTCCCTGCGCACGCGGGGGTGGTCCCCGCGCACGCGGGGGGGCCATCCGGTACCACTTGTCTGACTTGCCGCACGCGTGGTCCCTGCGCACGCGGGGGTGGTCCCCGCGCACGCGGGGGGGGCCAACCGGTAGCACTTGTCTGACTTGCCGCACGCGTGGTCCCTGCGCACGCGGGGGTGGTCCCCGCGCACGCGGGGGTGGTCCATGCTCGGCTCGTATCAGTACCAGCTCCCCGCGGTGGTCCCCGCGCACGCGGGGGGGCCATCCGGTACCACTTGTCTGACGTGCCGCACGCGTGGTCCCTGCGCACGCGGGGGTGGTCCCCGCGCACGCGGGGGGGGCCAACCGGTAGCACTTGTCTGACTTGCCGCACGCGTGGTCCCTGCGCACGCGGGGGTGGTCCCCGCGCACGCGGGGGGGCCATCCGGTACCACTTGTCTGACTTGCCGCACGCGTGGTCCCTGCGCACGCGGGGGTGGTCCCCGCTCCATCACCGTGGCCTTCGGCATCTGCACGTGATCCCCGCGCACGCGGGGGTGGTCCCGCCTTCTCGTAGTTCTTCGGGGCGTTGCCGAGGTGATCCCCGCGCACGCGCGGGTGGCCCCCGGACGGGCGGGCGAGCGGCTAGCAGAGAAAGGTGGTCCCCGCGTACGCGGGGGTGGTCCCCCGAACGGGCAGTGGGCCTAGCTGCCCGACGCGTGGTCCCCGCGCACGCGGGGGTGGCCCCCGGACGGGCGGGCGAGCGGCTAGCACAGAAAGGTGGTCCCCGCGTACGCGGGGGTGGTCCCCCGAACGGGCAGTGGGCCTAGCTGCCCGACGCGTGGTCCCCGCGCACGCGGGGGTGGTCCGATGGTGGGCGGGAAGATCGCCTCCGTCTTCACGTCGTCCTCGCACGCGCGGGGGTGATCCGGAGGCGGGGTCGATGCGCTGGGGTCAGATCGCGACGTCCCCGCACGTGGGTGGTCCGAGATCCCGGCCGAGGCCGCGGCCGTCCACGGCGTCGTCCCCGCGCACGCGGGGGTGGTCCCCTCTCGTCCCGGGTGGAGGTGCTGGAGCAGATGTCGTCCCCGCAAGCGCGGGGGTGATCCGGTGGCGGGGTCGATGCGCTGGGTTCAGATCGCGTCGTCCCCGCACGTGGGTGGTCCGAGATCCCGGCCGAGGCCGCGGCCGTCCACGGCGTCGTCCCCGCGCATGCGGGGGTGGCCCGGTCTTCGAAGCCTGGGACGTGGACGTGGACGGATGGTCCCCGCGCACGCGGGGGTGGTTCGGACGGCGACTACGTCCTGTACCGCGACCCGGCGTCGTCCTCGCACGCGCGGGGGTGTCCCCACGGACGGGGACTTCTTGCGGTCCGCGACCTGGTCGTTCCCGCGCACGCGGGGGTGGTCCCAGCCCAGCACGGGACGTTGTCCACGCCCGGCTGTGGTCCCCGCGCACGCGGGGATGGTCCGCGCCCCGCGAGGAGTACAGCCGCGACAGCCGGGCGTTGTCCAGTGCCACCGAACCTTGACCGTTTGCCAACGAACCTGGACGGGCGCGAGTTAGTGTCAGCGAAGGTTGAGCACTGCAGGACAAGGAGACGCGATGTCCGAGCCCACCCCCGACGATCTGCGATGCCCTCGCTGCGGTGACCTGCCGGAGCCGCTCATCTGCCTCGGCCACAAAGTCGACGGCACACCCGCCACTGACACACCTGCGGCGATGGTCGCACTCGACGCCGAGCTCGGCCTCGCCCGTGACATGCGCCGCCGCGCCGCCGGTGCCGCACTCACCGACGCCCAGACCGCCGCGATGCTGCGTGCCGTGTCCGACGACCCCGGACTGGGCACTGGCCACGGGAAGCACCGGCACTGACCAAGAACAACGTCAAAGGTGCGGCATCCCCCGTCGTTCAACTTCGACGGCCATCGCGCAAGGTTCGATGGCGCAGGACAGTCGTCCCCCGCGCATGCGGGGACACTTAGGTACGAGCACAGCTTTAGTGATCGGAACCACGTGGTCCCGCGCACGCGGGGTGGTCCCCTGTCCGAGGGTGAGCTCCTGGTCGTCGAGGAGTGGTCTCCGCGCATGCGGGGGTGGTCCCGTCGCGAACACCCGGGTCAAGGAGTGCGACCGGTGGTCCCCGTGCGCGCGGGGGTGGCCCTGACCCACCCCGGACTCTGCGCCGGATCGAGAAGTGGTCCCCGCGCGCGGGGGTGGTCCCGAGGTGTGGTGGACCCACCGCACCGTCGTCGTGTGGTCCCCGCTCATGCGGGGGTGGTCCCGACCGCTCCAAATCCAAGCTCGGCAGCAAAAAGTGGTCCCCGCGCGTGCGGGGGTGGTCCCTCGGGGTTGTCGGTTGCCGCGCCTACCGCCTCGTGGTCCCTGCGCGCGGGGGTGGCCCCACACGGTCACACGCTTGGCGAACGCGGCGCTGTGGTCCCCGCGCACGCAGGGGTGGTCCCGTCTTCAACTTGGAGTCCGGCGTCGACCTGAAGTGGTCTCCGCGCACGCGGGGGTGGTCCGGACGTCAACGGGCGCGGCCTCGGGCAGGTACGTCGTCCCCGCACGTGTGGGGGTGGTCCGAGCGCGTGGTTGACCATGGAGCCGGCGTCCGAGTCGTCCCCGCTGGCGCGGGGGTGGTCCGCGGGTGCCGTCTCCGGCCCCCTCCAGCCACTGGTCGTCCCCGCGAACGCGGGGGTGGTCCCGCCCTGTACGGCGCGGGCCTCAACGCAGTGAAGTGGTCCCCGCGCACGCGGGGGTGGTCCCCATCAGCGACACGGTGGTACGTGAAGTGGAAGGTGGTCCCCGCGCACGCGGGGGTGGTCCCCAGCGCCAGCCGAACCGGATGCCGATGGGGTGGTGGTCCCCGCGCAGGCGGGGGTGGCCTCCCGGCCACGTGCCCGGTGCGGGCCCTGCGCGCGGTGGTCCCGCGGACGCGGGGGTGGTCCGTATTCGTACAAGGGCACGCCAGATACGATCAACCATGTCCCCGCGCACGCGGGGGGGATCTGCGGAGCAAGGTCCGACCCCAGGTAGATGATTGTCATCCCCGCGCCTGCGGGGGTGGCCCCGAGCCGCTCACGCTGGGCATGCTGGAGAGCGGGTCGTCCCCGCGCGTGCGGGGGTGGTCCCGGCCGGACCTGCCGTTCTGCCGCGGGCATCTGTGGTTTCCGCGCACGTGAGGGTGGGGCCGCTGCGGGGCCCGCCTCAGTGGGAGGAGACATGTGCGCGACACGGACAACGGTCACTTCGGGTACCACCAGATCGCGGACGAGCTGAGATCTCGGATTCGTAGTGGGGCCTTTGGGCCCGGTTCTGTGCTTCCGTCTGAATCGGCGCTTGCCGAGGAGTTCTCCGTGGCGCGCGGTACCGCACGACGGGCAGTTGAGGCCTTGGAGAAGGACGGCCTTGTCACGACGGTCCGAGGTCGGGGTCGGTTCATCGCGGGCGAGGGGGTGCCGGCCATCGCGAAGCACAAGCGTGTGGCGGACATCCTCCGTCAGCGCCTCGCTGACGGGAAGCTGAGGCCCGGTGATTCGCTTCCCTCGGAGTCGGAGCTGTGCGCCGAGTTCGACGTGTCCCGGTCGACGGCGCGGCAGGCCTTTGCCGAGCTGGAGCGGGCGGGGCTGGCGCGAGCCGAGAAGGGCAGTGGACGGGTCGTCACCGTGCCGCCTGATTTTGACGACGACGGTAACCGGTCCACGGCGTGGAAGGTCTTCGGAGAGCGGAGTGTCTACGAGAACTACTGGGCCACCGTGACACTGGCAGACATCCAGACGCCCGATGGCGAGCGGTTCGAGCACCACAAGGTCTACTTGCCGCCGGCTGCGATGACGGCGATGGTGGACGATCAGGATCGGGTGTTCATGATGTGGCGACACCGTTTCGTGTCGGACACCTGGAACTGGGAGCTGCCGGGTGGAGTCGTGGACGATGGCGAGGCCCCGGCCGAGACGGCAGCCAGGGAAATCCTGGAGGAGACCGGGTACCGGCCGAAGGGCGCGTTGGAGCACGTCGCAAGCTTCGAGCCGATGATCGGTACCGTCAGGTCGCCCCACCACGTCTTCGTCGCCCGGGGGGTCGAGTACGTCACCGAGCCGACTGAGAAGAACGAGTCGCAGCGGACGGCCTGGGTCCCTTTGGAGATCATCCCCAAGTTGATCGCGAGCGGCAAGATCGCAAACTCCGGGACCTTGGTAGCGGTTCTCTACCTGCTCTCCACCAGGTCGGAGAAGTCAGGCTGAGCGGAGCAGTTGATCGATGCGGCGGCGCTGACGGAGGGACTTCGTGAGCGCCGCCAGCTGCTGGGCTCGACGGGCGTGCTGCTGGGCCTCTTCGTGTTCTCCGCGCACGGTCAGTGCCAGGGCGAGGTCGCAGAGCAGACCTGCCTCCGCGCGGTTGAATCCGCTCTCCATAGAGGCCAGGGCGGCACGGAGGTCGAGCACCGCCTCCTCGGCGCCGAGTCGCGCGAGGCAGTTCCCCCGCCAGCGTGCAAGGTGGGCTCCGGCCAGAAAGAGGAAAGGCAGCTCAGGATCCGTCGCGTCGGCAGGCAGCCGGCTGTCGGCGCGATCCAGGGCTGCACGGCAGGCGTCTCCGTCACCTGCCGCCGCGTGTGCCTCAGCTTCCGCGGCGAAGAGCCAGGTACGCATCAGGGCGGGGAGTTGGTCGGCCGGTGACTCGTGAGCGTGCTGAACCAGTCTCACCGCCTGGTCCGGCTGTCCGATGTCTATGAGGGCGTACGCCTGTTGAGCAGTCGCATGGGCGAGCAGTGCAGCGTCGTCTGCCTCGCGTGCTGCTGCCTTGGCGGTCTCGTGAAGGGCCCAAGCCTCGCGATAGTGCCCCAGATCGAGCGCCTGCCATCCTGCGAGCGCCGCGGCGTCGGCCAGGACGCGAGCGACGGGTTCCCGACTCCCAGGGGACAGGCCGTGTCGAAGCAGGGTTTCCATCTGTGCGATATGCGCCTTGCTCTGGGGAAGTAAGGCTTCGGCACCGAGCCTGCGGTCCATCTGCCGGATGTATTCCGTTTGTCCTTTCAGTAGTTCGAGTAGTCCGGCGTCGGCGGCGCTCGCGACCAGGAGTTCCCGCGCCAGGGCTGCGGCTTCGTCTTCTTCTGGATCGGGCTGCTCGTCCTCGGGCAGTACCCCCAACTCTGCCGGTGTGCAGTCGTAAACATCGCAGAAGAGCGTCAGATAGTCACCCACCAGCGGCCGCCGGCCGGTCTCCCATTCGCGGATCATCCGGTCCAGGCTCGCGTCCGTTGCAATGGCTGTGCCCCGTTCCAGGGCCGCCCGCTTGAGCTCATTGATCAAGCGGATCTTCTTCCAACCTTGGACGGCTCTCAGATCGGCAAGCACGGTCACACCAGCACCCCCAACTCGCTTCTGCTCATTGTCGTCAGTGCGTCAAGACCGGGCGGACAGTCCGCCTGTGTCCGCTCAAGTCCTCTGCCGCCGCCTGCTGGTTGAGGCGCACCCTCGTGTTGCGGCCGAGAGGAAGTCGCCGCAAAAAGCAGCGGACCGCTTGACGGGCAGTCCGTCGCCGGTAATCTGTCTGTAGACGTCCACATGCAAGCGGACGGCGCCCGGAGGGCCTGTGCGGCTCGAAGGAAGCGAGAGCTCCTTGAGAACTCAACAGAGCGCGAATCGGCGGGGTGAGAGTCCCTGTCCCCGCACCGGCCCGGGTGATGGCCGCGACGGCCCCTTCGCGGCAGGCGAACCTGTCCTGCCCCGCGTGTCAGCTCTGGAGAACAGTGCTGGGGATCACCCCTTCATTGCTGGAGGTCAACCCCGGACTGCCACCTGGCTCGCCGCCGTCCTGCTGGCGTCAGAGCAGTGAGGATGACGCACCCGACGTCCCTGGCTCGGGGCCGGTGCGCCGTGGCAACGGTGTACCGGCGAAGCCGTGTCCCTGCGATCTGCGGAAGGTCGGTGTGAACCGACGACGCAGTTGGGCGCTGCCGTGATGGACCGGCCGGCAGCGCCAGCGCACCACTCGGTCCCCTCCTGACCCCGCGGCGGTGACGCCGCGGTCGGTTGCCTCTCCCGCCCGTCCGTCCTTGCGCTGCGAGGGCGTACGGGTGGGGCGCGGGGAGCCGGAGATCAGGCTCCTGGTTCGTGCGCGGCCCGACGGCCGCCCCTGACGACGGGAGAGTGCACGTGCGTACGTACATCGGAAGCCGTCGGGCCGTCACCGCGGCCGACGTCCTCGAACTGGCCCTGGGCACGCCGGCCGAGCTCTGGCTGGGCGTGGATGGCGAGAGCGAGGAAGACCAGGCCGCGCGGCTGGCCGCGGCGCGCGACATCCTCGCCGAGGACCCGCAGATGGTCGACCGCGTCACGGCGGTCGCGGCGGAGGCGATCGAGTCCTACGCCCCGCACCTGCTCGGTGTCCGGGAGCTGACCCGTCCGACGAAGGCCGAGTCCCGCCGCGTCCGCCGGGCGGCCTGACCGTCTGCGCGAGACGGCCCCGCGCCGGTGTACGAGACCGGCGGCGGGGCCTTCGAGTTCCACCCCCTCTGCATGCATCTGACCTGCACGAGAGAGTGAGGTTCCCGTGTTCCCCGACGTTACCGGCGGCCGCCGTCCGCCGACAGTCGTTCCCCTGCCGCCGTCCGGCCGGGCCTATCGGAACGTACCGCCGCAGGTCCGCGACGAGCTGGGCTTCGAGCCGGCGCCGGCGCCGGGCATGCACCGTGCCCTGTGCCGGGCCGTCGACCCGGAGGTCTTCTTCCCGGACCCCGAGGCCATCGAGGAGGGCGCCCTGGCCGAGGCGGTGGCCTTGGCCAAGGACTTCTGCGGCTGGTGTCCGGCGAAGACGGTGTGCCTGGTGACGGCGCTGGCCCAGGAGGGCAGCGCCCAGACCCCCGACCGCTACGGCATCCGTGGCGGGGCCACCCCGGCCGAGCGCTACGGGATGTACCGGCGACGCCTGCGCGCTGCCGCGAAGGCGAAGTCGCTGGCCCGCCAGTTGGAGGAGGCGGCGTGATGTTCCAGACCGACAGCGGATCGCAGCAGGGACAGGCCCTGGCCATGCAGGCCCCCGTGCTGGCACGCCTGGCCGAACTCGCCGTGAGCTACCCGAGCCTGCCCGGCGCCTACTTCTGCATCAGCCGGCACTGCCCCAGGGAGCTGAGCGTCCAGCTCGACGGCCCCGTCGCGGTGGAGGCGTGGCGCGAAGCTCTTGACGTCCCCGTCGAGGAGGTCGTCATGCGGCGCCTCGGGGACCGGCCCTCGTTGGAGTTCCGGGCGGCGGCCTACGGCCTGTGGTTCCACGTGTATGCCGTGTACGACCAGGTTGGCGTGGCCAGGCAGGGGGTGGCGTGATGCGGCGACGGTTGATGGCCGCCCGACCGTCCGGCGGACCGGCCCTGGACGGGATCCTGGACGAGCTGCGCGCCTGCCAGCCGGGCCCGGAACTCGCGGAGCAGCGCCACCAGTTCCTCGACCTCGACCCGGACCTGGTTCGCGACGACTACACCCGCCCGGCCGCTCTGACGAGCACGGAGGAGGCGACGTGACCTCCGGCCTGCCAAAGGTTAGCGGTCGACCGCTCACCTCCACCCAGCGCACCGTCCTGACGTCGGCCTTCGTACCGATGCTGGCCATCGGCGTGGCCGGTGGCCTGGGGACCTTCAGCAACATCAGCGGGACCTACGGCACCGGCACCGCGCTCGGCGCGGTGGCGGCCGGCGAAGGCGCGACCGCCGTGCTGGCGCTGGTGCTCCTGGGCCTGACCATGCTGGGCCAGTCCTCCCCGCTGGTGGTCCGGGCCGGGCTGTGGCTGCTACCCGCCGCGGCGTCGGTCATGGCGGCCATGGCCGCAGAAGACCCGGGCCGGACCGTGATCTACGCGGTGACGCCGATGGGCATGTGCGTGGCGGCCGAGGGCATGGCCTTCCTGGCCCGCCGCATCGTCGTCCATACCGACGGCCGTGACGCGGAGGCCGAAGCCCGAGCGGCGGCCGTGGTCCAAGCGCTGGCCTATCACCGGGCCCGCGCGGCCAACCACCCCGACGAGAAGGTCCGCAAGGAGTCGGAACTCACCTCCTGGAAGCTGGCTCGGAAGATCGGGACGGGCGACGCGTCCTTGGGCGCGCGGCTGCTGGACGTCCAGCGGGAACGTCTCATGGACGGGGCGGACGGCGCCCTGCTCGCCATGTTCACCGTCACTGACGAACGCCAGACGGGCCAACCTGACGGCACGCCGCCTGCACTCGGCCCGCACAGCTCCGCACGGCCCGCACTCCCGCCCGCACGGACGCCCGTCGATCACCTGGAACAAGAGGCGGCTGAGAAGCCGTCCGCGCAGGCCACCCCCTGTGCGGACGGCGTGCGCAAGACGGACCCGCACACTGCCCGCACAGCCCCCCGTGTCGCGCCGGAGAAGGCGGCATGGGAGGACCAGTTCGAGGAAGCCCGGCGGGAGCGGCTGCGCCAGGACGCACGCCGGACCTACCTCGAATCCGCGCAGGCCGGCCGCACGCTAAGCGCACGTGCGCTCGGCGAGGCGTACGGCATGAGCGAGTCCTGGGGGCGCAAGCAGATCCTGGCCGTCCGCGACCGCACGGAAGAACCGCACCGCCCGCACCTGCGGGCCGTCGATGGCCACCCCGCCGCCGGGTGATCGAACCGCACCCCGCTCCGCTCTTCGTCGGTTCTGCCCGCTCACCGTGCCCCGCACCGGCCACTGTCCGGTGCGGGGCCACGGCGGCCGGACAGCCCGACCGATCCGAACCAAGGAGACGCCCCATGTCGACCGACGCGTTCGCCGACATCGTCAAGGACTTCACGAAGGAGTACGGCGTCAGCGAAGGCACCGCCCGCCGCGCCGTGGAAATCTTCCTCGTCACCGCTGCCTCGATGCCCGAGGCCGAGGCCCAGAGGGAGTACGAGCGCACCGTCGAGGAGTCTTTCGTCCGCGGCGAGGAGTGGGCCACGGAGCTGGTCACCAAGTCGCTGGAGAAGCGCGTCCCGGGCTTCCGCGCCACCTACGACAAGGCCCTCGCGCGCGGCGTGGACCCGGTCAAGGCCCTGATGTGGGACCACAACGTGCCCCAAGAGGCCGCGGTTGAGGCCGTGCGCGCGTTCCAGCAGCCCACCGGCAAGTAACCCAGGGAAGGGGAACTTCGCTGTGTTGACCAGCATCATTGCCGTAGCTGGGACCCTCCTCGGGTGTCTGGTCACGGGCGTCATGCAACACCGTGTCACCGCCGCCGCCCGCGCCGAAGACCGCGCCGAGGCCCGCCATCAGGCCGTCGTAGACGCCGTCGCGGACGTGGCCACCGCCTTGGCAGCCCACCGCAGGGCCATGTGGGTCCGGGAAGACGCCCGTCTTCGCGGCGCTGCCGCCGAGGAGATCGCTACGACCCGAGCCGAATCGCATGCCACGCGGTCCGCGATCACCGCCCCGCTCGTCCGGCTGTCCGTCCTTGCCCCTGCGCTGGCGGTTCCGGCCCGCGAAGCGGCACAGGCCGCGTTTGCTCTTCGAGGTGCTCCCGACGCACCGACCCTCGATGCCCGCCGCCAGGACGCACTTGCCGCCGTCGAGCGCGTTGTCGAGGCCGCCGCCCGGTCCGTCGCCGGCCACCAGTCCCCGGCCACCGGCTGACGCGCCTCACCATCCAGCCCACGACCCGGCCGCCCGCGAAGCGGCCGGATCTTCTCCTGGAAGGAGCCGACTCCTTGACGGAGGTCACCACCTACCGCACCCGTCCGATCTCCGACCAGCCCGCCGTCGAGCACATCGCGCGCATCGCCCCGGACGCGCTGGCGGTGGTCGAGGACGCCCTGAACCACCGCATCAAGGGCGTCCTGTCCGTGGTCGTCACCGACACATTCGGCATCGTGAGGATGGGCACCCGGGCCGAGCGCGAGGCCGCGCACGTAGTGCCCACCCTGTGGCGGCGGCTGACCACACACGCCCGCCGCCCGGTCGGCCCACTCTACGGCCGCACCGCCATTGCCCCCGGAGGCCTGCTCGTCCTGATCAACGCCCGCCCCCACCACGGCGACCTGGCCGCGGTGACAACAACGCTGGTGCACGAGTTCGTCCACGCTGTCCAGCTCTCGCGACCCGGAGCTCGCACCAAGCGCATCGCCCAGCTCCGCGCCGAATACGGCCTGGTCCCCATGTCCCGTGCCGCGCGCCGCGCCGCCGACCGTGCCGTCGACCGTGACGAGGTTGAGGCGTATGCCCTCGAACCGCTCGCCGACCGTCTCTGACCTGGGGGAACCGCACGTGAAACACAAGATCAGCCACGTCGTGACGCTCGCCCTCGGGGCGGCGGCGGGTACGTCGAACGGCTGGCAGCTCGCTTCCTACGACGTGCCGCTGGCGCTGACGGTCAGCTCGGCGTTCGCCGTCTTCGCCTGTGTTCACCTGGGCGCCGAGCACCTGGCCTGCCTCTTGTCCGGGACCACCTACCGCTGCACCGAGCCCGGATGCGCGTTCCGGGTGCGGGTGACGGGGGTCAACGCGGCGGAGAACCGGCGCTGGCAGGAGACGGCCGCCGCCCACCCCACCCACCGGCTCGTCCGCCCGTGACCAGGAACCGCCTGTCCAGCACGACGCCCCGGCCCGCTTTCCTAGGGCCCGGCCGGGGCGCCTCTCCCCAGAAAGGAAGGTGAGCTCAGCATGACGGAAACCGTGACCGAGCCGGTAGCCCTACCACAGGCCACGACCGGACCCCCGCCCGTGTCGCCCGCGGCTGTGCCGGAACCGGAGCGGCAGGTGCGGCACATGCCCGGCGGGCTGCCGGCGGTGCCGCTCGCCCTGACCGGCGCCAACGCCACCGTCACCCTCTTGTCCACGGCCGCCCTGACGGGCGGCCCGGTAGCCGCCGTTGTCACCGCCGCCGGTGCCGCAGCCGCCGGAGCGGCAGCCGCGGCCCGCGCCACCCGCTCACGTGCGGTCGAGCGCCGTTCGTCCGGCGGCAAGGCGCCCGCCTCCACCGGCCGCAGCACCGCCGGTGCCAGGATGCCGGCCGGCCGGGGCACAGGGGGCATCCCCTCTCAGCGCCGGTCGGGCAAGACGGGCGGCACTGGCGGTCGGGGCGTGGCGTCGTCCGGCGGCCGCGCCGGGCGGAGTCACGCCGGGCGGCTGCGCTCGGCCATCGGCTCCCTGACTCAGAGCGGCAAGGGGGTGCGGGCCGCGACCCGTCACCGCGCCTCCGCCCACCGTCTGAACGGCCCCTCCACAGGCGGCGCGTCGGGCAGCACGCCGTCCCGGGCAAACAGCCGGGGAGGCAAAGCACCTGGCCTGGTACGTGGCGGGCGCGGGGTGTCGCTGCTCAAGCCGTCTGCGGGCCCCACCAGGGGAGTGGCGCGGGCCGGGGCGCCGGGGAAGGCGTCGGGGCGCGGTCGCCACGCGGGGGGCAGCAGCGCTCGCGCCGGGGGCGCGTCGAGCGGCCGCCGAACGGGAAGCAGCATGCTCGGTGGTGGCGGTCGGCTCGGCGGCGGTACGGGTGGCCGGTTGGGGCAGGTGCGGGCGTTGCGAGCTGCGGCCCGGACAGCGGCGCCTACCCGTCGCCAGGCACGCCAGCAGACGACGGCGGCCCGGCGGGCGGTAACCGACGCCCGGCGAGCCGGTGCCGCCCGCCGCCTGAGCGCGGCCACCAGCAACAAGGGCCCGGCCCGGCGCGCGGCCGCCCGCGCCGTCCGGGCGCTGGGCCGACTGCGGGACCCGATGGCAGGTCGTCTACGCAAGACCCGCGACCGGCGTACGGACGCGGCGGTCGCGGCGCGGCGGATGACGGTGCGCAAGGCCCCCGCCCGCCGCCGCGCTCGCCGGCAGCTCCGGCGCTCCGCCGCCCGGTTCCACGGCCGCCGCCTCCTGGCCGCCCTGCTGTCCCTGCCCGTCGGGCTGCTCGGTCTGCTGCTCACTCCGCTGGGCCGCAAGCTGAACTGGCCCTGGCTGATGTATCCGGGCCGCCGGCTGTACCGGCGGATCGTCGAAGGAGCCGCGGCCGCCCGCGCAAAGCGGGACGCGGCCATCCGCGCCGCCCTGGCCGAAGAAGAAGCCGCCATCGACCGGGACGCAGACGGCACCGAGCAGATCGATGACACCGCCGCGCGCCCTCAGCACCTCACCCCCGCCCCTCCACCCGCTTTCACCGAGGGAGAGACCGTGTCCGGGTTCCAGTTCGACGAGCACGCGGCCGAGATGGAACAGGCCGCCGCCTCCTACGACCCCGACGGCTGCATGGAGATCCTTGCGATGATCGAGTCCCTGCCGGACGCCTTGCAGTCCATCGCCAACGTGATGTGCATCCTCGCCGAGCGCTCCGACGGCGAGTTCCCGCTGGAGAAGGAGGTCGCCGACGGCTTCCAGCAGGTCTACGAGGCCGTGCTCCTGGCCGTGGCCGCCGCGGAGGAACTCAGCCCGGTCTTCCGCAAGGTGCACGAGCACGACATCGCCCGCCACGAGGAGCCCCGCAACGGCCCCGAGGCCGAGAAGGGCTGGAACGTCTGAGATGACCAGCACTCCTACCGCGAAGAAGACCGCGGAGCGGGGGCCGGCGTGGGACTGGGCGGCCGGTCACGGACCCGTGACCGGCGCCCTGTCCGCCACCACCGGCGCCCTCGCCGTCGCCACCACCGGCGCGGCCACCGGCATGCCGCCCGCCTGGGCCCTGGCCGCCGGCGCCGCCGGAGCCATCGGCCACACCGCCGCCGGACTCAAGGCTCGCGCCCTGGGCCGCACCATCGCCACCCGCGCCGCCTCCTGGCTGCTGGGGGCCGGATGGACCACCTGGGCCATCGCCAACGGCCCCCTGTCCTGGACCGCGCTCGGCTCCCTGGCCACCCTCGGCATCGCCCACGGCACCGCCGCCCGCGCCACCGCCCTCTACGAAGAGGCCGTCGAAGAGGAAACCCTCGCCGCGGCCGCCCGGGAACTCGCCCGGGAGCTTTCCGCCGACCGCCGCGCCATCGCCGCCGAGTGGGCCGAGCGGATCGAGCGGGTCTGCGGCGTCCGCCTGACCCGCGTCGTCGCCGTCGAGAAGTGGGACACCGGCACCGGCTTCACCCTCGACGCCGAACTCCCCGGCGGAGGCGTCACCTACGACCGGATCGCCAAGGAGGGCCCGCGCCTGGCCGCCGACGCCCGCCTGCCCCACGGCTGCACCGTCGCCGCTTCGCCCGGCATCGACCAGGGCCGCGTCCTGGTCGACGTCACCACCACCAACGTCCTGGCCGAGGAGAAGCCCTACCCCGCCGATTACACGCCGCTGTCCCTGCTCACCGGCATCCCCTGGGGGCTGCGGACGGACGGACGCGAGGTGCCGGTGTTCCTGCGGGAGCAGTGCGCGCTGCTGGTCGGCCCGACCGGCTCGGGCAAGACCAACATGCTCCACACCATCCTGGCCGGCTTCGCCCGTGCCACCGACGTCCTGACCTGGGTCATCGACCTCAACGCCGGCTCGGCCGGCCTGCCCTGGGTCCGCCCCGCCCTCGGCCCGGACGGACAGCTCAGCGACAAGGTCAGCCCCGGGATCGACTGGCTGGCCTCTTCCTTCGAGGAGGCCAAGCTGCTGCTGGAGACCGCCGTGACCATCGGCAAACGCCGCAAGGTGGCCTACCAGCAGCTCATGGCCGACGCCAACACCGACCTGCTCCCCGTCAGTCCCAGGATCCCCCAGATCATGATCGTGGTCGACGAGGGCGCCGAGATCCTGGTCAGCACCGACAAGGAGATGCGTGTCCTGGCAGCCCTCATCCTGGAGGTGATCCGGCTGCTGCGCTCCATGGGCATCCGCACCGTGCTCACCGCCCTCGGAGCCACCGGGTCCGTCCTGGGCAACCTGATGATCCGCCGGGAAGCCAAGACCCGCGCCGCCCTCACCGGCGGCGAGACCGAAGGCATGGACCTGAGCAAAATGTTCCCCGGCACCCGCGGCCTGCGCACCGACCAGGCCCCGTACAAGGGCGCCGGCTTCCTCGGCACCCCCGAATCGCCCCCGGGTCTGTTCAAGGCCTGGCGGATCCTGCCCAACCAGATCACCGAGATCGTCCACGCCACCACCGCCCTGCACCCCCCTCTGGACGACGTCTCGCGGGAGGCGGCCGGGCCCGACTACGCCGATCGCTGGAACGCCGCCCGCACCGGGTGGATGCGCGACGGCGTCCTCGCCAATCCCGGTACCACCCCGGCTCCGGACGCCGAAGCGGGCCCGGGGACGCAGTCGGGGCTGAACCTCCGCGCCCTTCGCGACCCCGCCGAACCGCAGGGCGGCGACGCCGACCGGCTCGCCCGCGAGTTCATGCGCGAGATCGACGCCCGCTTCGGCACCACCACCGAGCCGGACGCCTCCCCGCCCGAAGAGCGCCCCCGACACCCGGGGTTGAACCTGCGCGCCCTGCGCGACGACCCGCCCGCCCCGACCACGCCGCAGCCGCCCGCGGCCGGCGGCGGGCCGGACTGGCTGCCGGACGCCATCGCGGCGATCAAGGCGGCCGGAGCGGCGGGCATGAAACCCTCCGCCGTCGCCGACCGCGTCGGCCGCAGCCGGCAGGCCGTCCGCGACGCCCTCAAAGCCGCCGCCGAGCGGGATGAGTTGACCTACCGGGACAACGGTCCGCACTCGGTCTACGTCCACCCCGACCACGCCTGAGCGCTCGCACAGGGCTACCGGCTACTGGCTACCGGAAAGTTGCCACTAGCCGGTAGAACACCCCGCTGCCGCCCAGCAGAACCTCTCAACAGGCGTTCTTTGCTTGCCGGTAGCCACTAGCCAGTGACCACTACGGTCACGCCTCGTAATCGACACCAGCCCGCCGGGACCGCCCCGGCGGGCCCTCGAACGTGTCCCGCACGCCTTCGTCCCAACCCGCCCGGAGGCCCGCCCGTGACCGTCACCGTCTCCGCCGTCGTCCTGCTCCTGATCGCCGCCGTCGTCGCCCTGCGCAGCCGCCGCGTCGGCGCCGGCGCGGCCACCTTGTTCTTCCTCCTCGGCTTCTTCGCCGCCGGAACCGGCGCCGACCGCCCCATCCGCAACCTGTGCACCGCCGTCGCACACGCCCTGACCAACATCACCTGACCGAGAGGACCGTCATGCCCCAGCAGGCCCCCACCCTCATGGCCGTCGGCGCCCTCCGCGACGCCCTCACCGCACACCGCCGTGGCGACATCCCCGCCGTCATCGCCGCTCTGATGAGCATCGACACCGACTCCTGGCGCGTGATCGAGGAGCGCGCGGCCGTCCTCGGCGGCGGCTTCCCCGAGCTGCTCGCCGACGTCCGCAAGGCCACCGCATGAACACCCGCCCTGCACATGGAGAACCGGCGTTCACGTTAACCAGGCTCACGGCGCCGGAGGACGCGGCTGCCACGGGGACGAGGCGCCCGTCGCAGCCCGCCTACGACATCCCGCCGGGCGTGGAGATCGTCACGCTGCCCGGCGGCAACCGGGTCCTGGCCTACCCCCAGCACCCCACCCCCACGACCCCCGTCGCGCCGCCCGCCCCCGCCGCTCAGCAGGTTCCGGGCTGGGCGAAGACCACCGCCCTGCTCGCCCCGACGGTCGGCGGCGGCGTGGCCGCGGCCGGCTACGGGCTCTCCCTCGCCGCACCGGGACTGATCGCCATGAGTGACGCCCTGTGGGCCGTCGTCGCCCTCGTCATCGCCGCCCCCCTCGCCGCGGCCGCCCTCCTCGGCACCGCGCGCAGCCGGGCCGCCCAGGAGCAGCCGACGCAGATCACCCAGAACATCACCGCCACCGGCCTTTTCGGCCGCGCCAACGGCACCATCAACCACCGCTAGGAGCGGTCACCATGGCCATCCGCCGAGTCATCTGTTTCATCGCCGTCTGTGATCTGTGCGGCCGGACGGTGCAGGACATGGGCGACGACGACTTCGCCCCCCACCTCGGCACCGCGGCAGAAGCGATCGCCCACGCCACCGCCCACGGAGACTCCACCGCTGGGTGGGCCCTGACCGGTGACGGGTGGCTCGTCTGCGACGACCTGACCGACATCGCCCACAGGGCCGCCCACCGAGCCGCGGGCAAGCACATGGACGCGGCCTTCGACCCGGGCTTCGGGCCGGACTCCATGCACATGGAGTTCGCCACCGTCCGGGCCGACGAGGACTTCCGCCTGTGAATCCCTCGTCCTTCGCTCAAGCCTGCGCTTGCAGCGCCCGGACGCCCAGCGCCGACCGTCGTTCGGGCAGGTCAACAACACCATCAGTTGCCAAGGAGCCCCTCATGGACGACGAAGTCGTGACCGTCGAGCTGGACCGCCTCGAATGGGAGCACTACTACACCTGACTGCTCACCCACCGCCAGCTCGGCGAACTCCTCCTCCACTTCGACGAGATGGCCGATGCGACCGAAACCGCCTACGAGGAGGGCAGCGCATGACCCACCGCTTCCTCGCCCGCAGGCGCCTGACCATCCGGTACTGGGCCAGCTGGAGCTCCACCAGCAGCTCCGGCCGGCACACCGGCCCGCGCCCGATCCTCGCCCTGCACCGACTCCCCGACCCGAACTGCCGCACCTGCGGCGGCCGAGGAGAGGTCATGTGCGGCGTCTACGGCCAGGAAGAGCCGGACTACGACGACTGCGACTGCGCACCGTTCCTTCCCCTGGCCCACATCTGGCTCCCCAAGCCCCCGGCCTGGACGCGCCGCCTCCGCTCCCCCGCGGCACGTCGAGGGGGCTTTCGTCCGGCCGACACCCACGACCAACCGCCGTTCTGAAGCGGAGGAAAACCGTGTTCGAGATCCGCATCATCTGCGCCCCCGGTGACACCGACCGCGTCCTCACCCGGCTCAAGGACGAGTTCGACGTCAGCGCTGTCCGGCGCCGACCCTGCCGTGACCGCGACGGCCAGCGGCTGTACCTCACCGCTGACCACCGGCCGGAATCGATGTCTTGGCCGACGCCCGAAGACGCCTACGCCCTGGCACCCAGCGCCCACAGCGAGATCGAGTGGACGACGAAAGCCGTCATCGGTAGCGGTTTCGGAACATTCTCGCCTGACGTGCGGGACGTCTGGCTGCGCAGGGCCGCTGCCCTGGACCGTCTCGCTCTGGCCGACGACGACCGCTCTTTCGGTGATGCCGACCGGTTCGCGCTCGAAGCCGCCTACCGGCTCATCCACATCGACCGCACCTACGGGTCGTTCACCGGCGGACCGGAGGGACCGTACGACCACGCGGTCGACGCCGAACCGCGCGGCTACGTCCGCCAGCAGTACGCGATGGCATGTGGCTGCGTCCGCGCCGGCCGCAAGTGCTCCTGCCCGCGCCCCTCGGGTCACGACCGGTAGGTCTGCCCGGCAGCGCGTGAGCGCGCCGCGCTCACCGGTACCACCGCCGGGCCGCCGTCCTCTCGCCTGACGCGCGGCGGCCCGGATATCCCTCGCTCCCGCTCACAGCACGGAGTTGATGCATGCTGACCATGACCGACCTCTTCTGCGGCGCCGGCGGCTCCTCCACGGGCGCCGTCGCCGTCCCGGGTGTGGCCGTGCGGATGGCCGCCAACCACGCCCGGCACGCGGTGGACACCCACCAGGCCAACCACCCCACTGCCGATCACGACTGCGCCGACCTCTCCCAGGTCGAGCCGCGCCGCTACCCGGCCACGGACATCCTGTGGGCCTCCCCGGAGTGCACCAACCACTCCATCGCCAAGGGGCGCCGCAGGGGCCATGGGGAGCACCAGGACGGGCTGTTCGCCGAAGACGGTACCGACGAAGCCGCCATCCGCTCCCGGGCGACGATGTGGGACGTGGTGCGCTTCGCCGAAGCCCACCGCTACCGCGGCATCGTCGTCGAGAACGTCGTCGACGCCTACTGGTGGGGCCCCGAGCAGTCCCCCGGGGCGGCGTTCCAGGCATGGCTGGCGGCGCTGGACTCCTGGGGATACGAGCACCGGATCGTATGGATGAACTCCATGCACGCCGCCGCCTACGGCCCGCCCGCCCCGCAGTCCCGCGACCGCATGTACGTCGTGCTGTGGCGGCGCGGGGAACGCCGCCCGGACTTCGACAAGTGGACCCGCCCCGCAGCCGAGTGCGCGGTGCACGGGCGGGTGCGGGCGGTGCAGGCGTTCAAGCGCCCCGATCGGCGCTGGGGCCGCTATGGCGCCCGCGCCCAGTACGTGTGGCGCTGCCCGAAGTCGCAGTGCCGCCACGCCATCGTCGAACCCGGCGTCCGCCCGGCCGCCGACGCCATCGACTGGTCCCTGCCCGCGGCCCTGATCGGGGAGCGCAAGCGCCCTCTGGCCAAGGACACCATGCGCCGCATCCGGGCCGGGTTCGCCGCTTTCGCCGAGCCGCTGGCGGTGCCGGTGGAGGGCCGCGACGGCAAGAAGGCCGCCCCCGCCTCGCTGCCCCTGCGCACGGTGACCACCCGCAACGAAACCGCCCTCGCCCTGCCGCCGTACATGGTCGAGCTGCGCGGCGGCAGCTCATCCCACCGGGCCATCACCCGCCCCCTGGCCACGGTCACCGCCGGCGGCAACCACCACGGCGTGGTCACCGCCCCCGACCTGGTCGTGCCGTACTACAGCAACGGCACCGCCCGCCCGGCCGACCGGCCCCTGCCCACCGTCACCACCGTCGAACGCCACGGTGCCCTCTACGGCGGCACGGTGACGGCGGTGGAGGAGTGCCGGTTCCGGATGCTCGAACCCCACGAGTACGCCGCCGCCATGAGCTTCCCCGACGGCTACCTGCTGCTGGCACGCGACAAGCGCACCCGCGTGCTCATGCTCGGCAACGCCGTCACCCCGCCCGCCGCCCGCGACCTCGTCGCGATGCTCACCGAGGCCATCACCGGCGACGAGCTTCACCTCACCAACATCCCCGCCTGACCACCAGGAAGGACACCGCATGTCCGTGGGAGAGACCCCCGTCACCGTCGTCGGCAACCTCGCCGCCGACCCCGAGCTGAAGTACACGGCCGGCGGCGCCGCGATGGCGCGGTTCACCGTCGCCTCCACCCCGCGCAGCTACGACAAGGACAGCGGGCAGTGGAAGGACGGCACGTCCATGTTCCTGCGCTGCACCGCTTGGCGCTCCCTCGCCGAGAACGTCGCCACCAGCCTGGCCAAGGGCAACCGCGTGGTCGTCACCGGCCGGCTGCGGCAGCTCGACTGGCAGACCGACCAGGGAGAGAACCGCTCGATGCTCGTCCTGGACGCCGACGAGGTCGGCCCGTCCCTGCGCTTCGCCACCGCCACCCCGGAGCGCACCCAGGGCAACCAGCGCGGCAGCGCCCCCGCCGTCGACCAGTGGAGCACCTCGGGCCCCGCCCAGCGACCGGCCACGGCCGCCGCGGACGACGAACCGCCGTTCTGACTCTCCGATGAGCGGGGGCGGCCTCCCTCTCGCCAAAGACGCGAGGCCGCCCCCTTCCCGTCCTCACAGAACAGGAGAACCCAGCATGGCACGTGACCACGGCCCGGCGCTCCTGGCCGCGGCTCTCGCGGCGGCCGAGCGCGGCTGGCGCGTCTTCCCCCTCCGCCCCGACACCGACCTCCCCGCTGGCCACACCGCGAACCGGTGCCCGCGCAACGGACGGTGCGCCGGCGGCCATCTCACCCCGGACCACCGGGCGACCACCGAGCTGGAGTTGATCCGGCAGTGCTGGCAGCACGCCCCGTACGGCGTCGGCATTGCCACCGGCCCCTCCCACCTGGTCGTCATCGTCCTCGACGTCCCCGCCGACCCTCGCGACGTTCCACCGAAGCGGTGGGCCCGTCCGGGCGTCCGCGACGGCCTCGACGTCTTCGCCGTGGTCTGTGAGGAAGCCGGACAGCACTGGCCGACCACGACGTACAGCGCGCGCACCGACCGCGGCACCTTCCACCTCTACTTCGCCGCACCCACCCAGCCGCCCATCCAGAGCCGCCTCGGCGCCCTGGGATGGAAGACCGCCGTCCGGGCCGACGGCGGCTACGTGCCCGCGGCCGGAACGGTGATCGAAGGGCAGCTCGTCCGCGTCGTCCACGACGGCGCTCCGGCGCCCCTCCCCGCCTGGCTCGCCCACCGGCTCACCCCGCCGTCCGCCGCAGCTCGGCCCGCGGGGCACCCCGACGACCCCGGCCTGAAGGTGCGCACCAGCGGCACCCCGGCCGCGGACTGGACGTGCCGGTGCGGCCACCAGGAGCACGTTCGCGGGCGGGCGGCCGTCGCCGACCTCGTCGGCCGCGCTCGCACCGGCTCCTGCCCTCACCAGCAGCCCACCGCGAAGGAGGCCGCTGCATGACCGACTTGAACCTGTTGACCGCTGCCCTGGCCGCGGCCGAGCAGGGCTGGCCCGTCTTCCCCCTGCACCCCGGACAGAAGCGCCCGGCCCTCCACGCCGAGTTCCGCTGCCCTCGCACCGGACCCTGCCGCGACGGACACGTGAAATGGGAGCAGCGCGCCACCGTCGACCCGGAGCGCATCCGGCGCTGCTGGTCCACGGCGGCGTTCAACGTTGGCATCGCCACCGGCCCGGCCGGCCTGGTGGTCATCGACCTCGACGTGCCGAAGCCGGCGCCTGAAGGGCACCCTTCTCCCAGGTCCGCTACGTCCGCTACCTCCGCTACCGCCCAGGTCAGGGACGTGTTTTCGGTAGCGGATCCGGCCGCGGTAGCGGATGAGATGCGCTACCGGACGCCGGAGCAGGAGAAGGAGGACATGCCTGACGGCATGACGACCTTCCGGGCGCTCTGCGAGCGCGCCGGACAGCCCTTCCCCCTCACCCGACAGGTGCGGACGCCCAGCGGTGGCGCCCACCTGTACTTCGTTGCCCCGCCCGGCGTGCGCCTGACCAGCACGGCCCGCAAGCTCGGGCCCGGCATCGACAGCCGGTCCTGGGGCGGCTGCGTCGTCGCTCCTGGCAGCCGCACGTCCGCCGGGAGCTACGAAGTGGTCGACGGCCGCTCTGCTGCCGAACTCCCCGCCTGGCTGCGCGCCGCCCTCCGCCCGACTCCCGCCCCCCGGCCGGTGTCCGGCCCGGTCATGCCGCGGCACGGCACCCGGTACGCCCGCGCCGCCCTGGACCGGGAGACCGAAGCCGTCGCCACCGCCCCCAAAGGGGAGCGGGAGCGGCGGCTGTTCGAAGCCGCCCGAGCCATGGGGCGCTTCATCGCCTGGGGCGACCTCGACCGCCAGGAGGTCGAAGAGGCTTTTCAGGCTGGGGGAGAGGCCGCCGGACTGCCGGCGTCACAGTGTCGCGCCACCCTGCGCAGCGCCCTGAACTGGTCCATCCGCACCGCCCGCCCCCGGGAGACGACGTGAACACCCCTCCCACCCCCACCCTGAAAAGCCAGACCCCACCCGGTCACCAGCCGGGCCCGGCCACCCAGGCCGGGCCCGCACCCTCAGCCGAGCCGGAAAGCGTCGGCCGTCAGGCCGCCCCTTCAGCCCTTCCCCCCGACCCGCGCCCCACCGGGCAACCGGCCCCGGATCGGGCCGAAGGGCAGACCGCTCCGACATCGGAGAGCGCCGCCGGCCCGCCCGATGACGGCGCCGCGCTCCTGGACGACGTGGAAGCGTTCCACCGCCGCTTCAACGTCTTCCCCAGCGAAGCCGCCTACGTCGCCGTGACGTTGTGGGACGCCCACACCCACCTCCTCGACGCCTTCGACTCCACCCCCCGCCTCGCTTTCCTCTCCCCTGAACCGGGGTCGGGGAAGTCCCGGGCCCTGGAGATTGTCGAGACGCTGGTGCCCAGCCCGATGATGGCCATCAACGCCTCCCCGGCCGCGCTCTTCCGCAGCGTCTCGGACGAGGCCCGGCCGACGATCCTCTTCGACGAAATCGACACCGTCTTCGGCCCCAAGGCGGGGGACAACGAGGAACTGCGCGGCTTCCTCAACGCCGGGCACCGCAGGAGCGGGGTCACCTACCGGTGCTCCGGCGACGGCGGCCAGCAGACCGTGCAGGGGTTCCCCTCGTACTGCGCTGTCGCCGTCGCCGGGCTCGGCTCCTTGCCCGACACCATCCGCACCCGATCCGTCATCATCCGCATGCGCCGCCGGGCCCCCAACGAGAAGGTCGAGCCCTACCGTCAGCGCATCCACGAGAAGGAAGGCCACGCCCTCAGAAAGAGGCTCACGACTTGGGCCCGCTCCGCCCGCCCGAGGATCGAAGGCGCCTGGCCGGAGATGCCCGAAGGCGTCACCGACCGGCCGGCCGACGTGTGGGAACCGCTCCTCGCCATCGCCGACGCGGCCGGCGGTACCTGGCCCGAGCGCGCCAGGGCCGCCTGCCTCGACCTTGTCTCAGTCGGAAGCGACGACAAAGGGTCTGTCGGCATCCGCTTGCTGACCGACCTGCGCGACCACGTCTTCGACGAGTCGGGCGCGGGCGCCGACAAGCTGCCCACCACCCTCATCCTCCAGCACCTCAACTCCCTGGAGGAAGCGCCCTGGGGGGACTTCGGCGGCCGGCCGCTCGACTCCCGAGGGCTGGCCGCGCTGCTGAAGGAGTACGTCACCGCCGACGGCTCCCCGATCAAGTCCCGCAGCCTCAAAACCCCCACCGGGGCCGTCGCCAGGGGCTACCACGCCGCTGACCTTACCGACGCGTGGGCGCGCTACTGCCCGCCCCGGTCGGACGACGACGCCGCCCAATCCCACCTGGCAGCCGTGGGCGATCCGGCGGACATCGCCACCGTCCTCCGCCACCCGTCCGCGACCCAGCCCGCCCCCGCCACCCCGCGAACCGGCACCCGGTAGCACATCCCATCCGCTACCAAGCCGCCATCCGCTACCGCGATCAGGTCTTTGACCTGCGCGGTAGCGGAGGTAGCGGACGTAGCGGACCTGGGAGAGCAGGGCCGTTCCCCTTCCCGCCGAGGAGGCACTGTGACGATCACCAAGCTCAGCCCCCGGAAGATGCTCACCGTCATCGAGGTCTGCGAGGAACTCGGGATCTCCCGCTCCACCTTCTACGACTGGCGCCAGAAGAAGCGCGCCCCCCGCTGCATCAAGCTCCCCAACGGCGACCTCCGGGTCCGGCGGGGCGACTTGGACCACTGGCTCGACAACCACGAGGACGCCGCTTGATGGAGACGACGTACAGGGTCAAGATCTGGAAGACCGCCACACGCAAGCAAGCCCGCGGCGTGACGTACACCGTCCGTTGGACGCTCGACGGCAAGGAGTGGCGCGCGCCGTTCGCGACGGCGGCCCTGGCGGACGCCTTCCGTTCCGAACTGGTCAGCGCCGCCCGGCGAGGCGAGGCGTTCGACCTCGTCACCGGTCGGCCGGTCTCGCACCGGACGAAGGCCGAGGCCCTGAACTGGTACGTGTTCGCCGTGCAGTTCGCGGACGCCCAGTGGAAGCGGACCGCCGGTAACACACGGAAGAACACGGCCAAGGCGCTTACGGCGACGACGATCGCGCTGTTGCGCACGTCCTCGTGCCCCTTCGCGCCGGTGGACGTGCGGACGGCCCTCCGTGAGTTCGCGTTCAACACCCGGCGCCGGGACGAGGCGCCGCCCGAGGTCGCCAGGATCCTAAAGTGGGTGGAGCGGTCCTCGCTGACCATGGCGGCCTGGGAGGACCCGGGCAAGGTCGAAGAGGTGCTGAGCGCGGTGAACACAAGGCTCGACGGCAAGGTGGCCGCGGCCAGCTCCGTCAAGCGCAACCGGCGCATCCTGAACGTGGCCATGGAGTACGCGGTGAAGCGCCGGCTGCTGCCCGAGAACCCGTTGCCGAAGGGCCGCGGCGCGACCCCCTCCACCTCCAACGCGGTGGACAGACGGTCCCTGATCCCACCGGCCCGGATGGCGCGCATGCTGCTCCGGATCAGCCGCCGCCCCCGGGGCGGCCGGCGGCTGCACGCCTACTTCTCGACGATGTACTACGTCGGCCCGCGGCCGGAGGAAGCCGTGGCGATGCACGTGGACGACGTCCTGCTCCCGCCGGAGGACGCGGAGGACCAGTGGTGCGACGTCGTCATCCACACCGCGGAGCCGGAAGTCGGGAAGAACTGGACCGACGACGGCACCATCCACGAGGAGCGCGGGCTGAAGGGCCGCGGCGAGGGCGACACCCGCGTCGTGCCGGGGCCGCCCGCCCTGACCAGGACGCTCCGGGCGTACATCAAGGCGGAGGGGTTGAAGCCCGGCGACAAGTTGTTCCCGGGGGAGAAGGGCGGCACTCTGGCGGGCTCGGTGATGCGCAGGGCTTGGCGGAGCGTCAGGAAGGAGGAGTTCACGGATCGCGAGTACGCGTCGCCGATGGGGCGCCGGATCTACGACATCCGGCACACGCGGTTGACCAAGTGGCTCAACGACGGCAACCCGCCGGCCCAGGTCGCCTACTGGGCGGGCAACAGCGTGGCCGTCCTGCTGACGGTGTACGCGGGGTGCATCGACGGCCAGGTTCCGGATCTCAAGCGCCGGATGGAAGCCCTCGGGGATCTTCCGGAGGTGAGCGAGCTGGAATGACCGGGCCCGTGGCGCCACCGCGTATCCACCGTGGACACCCGTAGGATCCCGGTTCCAGCCGGACAGCACCGGACTCTCCGAGGGGTTCCGCTTGGAGAGTCCGGCGTCTCCGAGGGGCCACGAAACTGCCCCTGACCAGTAAAAAGACCCTCCCGTAGGGAGGGTCTCGTGGTGCGCCCCCGGCAGGACTCGAACCTGCGGCCAAGCGCTTAGAAGGCGCCTGCTCTATCCACTGAGCTACGGGGGCCGGTGTGGTGCGGCGGTGTCGCGGACGGCTGAAGCCCCGGGCTCGGTGGTGCCGTGACCTTGCCGGGGACAAGGATAGGGCTCCGCGTACCTCGTCCCGGTTGCTTCACCTCCGTGACACGATGTGGAGGTTCGGTGAAGCGGTCCTGATAATCGCAGGCGAGTGCGAAACGTGCACCGTTTTTGACGCCTCCTGCGGCGGGTGTTGTGTACTCGTTATGCCCGGGCCCCACTCGCCACGCCCCGCGCGGCATGGTCTATACGCTTCAAAAACACCTCAGAATTGGGCATTCTGCACATGTGGCGACCTTGGACGTACGGCCCCGGCTGATCGACGCGCTGTCCGCACTGCGGGACCGCGTCGAGGCCGCACGGTTTCCGCTCCCCCTTCCCGGCGCCGTGCGCGCCCGTCGCAACCGGGCCGAGCTCCTGGCCCAGCTCGACGACTACCTCGTGCCCCGGTTGTGCGCCCCTGAAGCGCCGTTGCTGGCGGTGGTCGGGGGGTCCACCGGGGCGGGGAAGTCCACGCTGGTGAACTCGTTGGTGGGGCGGCGGGTGACGGAGGCGGGGGTGTTGCGGCCGACGACGCGGGTGCCGGTGCTCGTCTGCCATCCGGACGATCACCACTGGTTCGCCGGGGCGCGGGTGCTGCCGGCGCTGCGCAGGGTACGGGGGCCCGTACGGGACGGGCTGCTGGAGGACGTACCCGTAGAGGTGACCCCTACGGGTGACGAGGACGACGACCGGCCCGGGCTGCGGCTGGAGACCGACCGGGCGCTGCCCCGCGGGCTGGCCCTGTTGGATGCCCCCGACATCGACTCGCTGGTGAAGCGCAACCGGGAGCTGGCGGCGCAGCTGATCTGCGCGGCGGACGTGTGGGTGCTGGTCACCACGGCCACCCGGTACGCGGACGCGGTGCCGTGGCACCTGCTGCGGGCGGCCAAGGAGTACGACGTGACGCTGGTGACGGTCGTGGACCGGGTGCCGCACCAGGTGACCGGGGAGGTGGCGCGGCAGTTCGGGGCGCTGCTGGAGGCGGCGGGGCTCGGGGACGTCCCCCGGTTCACCATCCCGGAGCTGCCCGAGTCGGTGGCCGGCGGGAGCGGGCTGCTGCCCGTCACGGCCGTCGCGGGGCTGCGGGCCTGGCTGATCCAGCGGGCGCAGGATCCCGCCTCGCGGACCGTGGCCCGGGCCCGTACCGCCAACGGCGTGCTGGCGTCGCTCGGTTCGCGGCTGCCGGGGCTGGCCGGGGCGGCGGCGGGGCAGCACTCGGCGGCGGTGCGGCTGCTCCAGCGGGTCGAGGACGCGTACGCCCGGGCCGCGGACCGGGTCCGGCGCGACGCGGCCGGCGGCGAGGCGCTGGCCGGCGACGCGCTCACGCACTGGCGCGGGCATCCGCGCGACAGTACGTCCGATGAGCTGCTGAGTGCCCTGACCAACGCCTTCACCGCCCTGCTCGCCTGTGCCGTCGACGCCGCCGACGAGGAGATCGCCGCCGCCTGCGCCGGCGACCCGGCCGCCGCCACGGCCCTGGCCACGCGGGACGCGGAAGGCGCCGTCGCCCGGATCGGGGTGGCCGTGCGCTACTGGCGCCGCTGCCTGGAGGAGCACGCGGAGGAGGAGGCGCGCGAGGTCCGCGGTCTGGAGCGCGGGGCCGTCCCCGACGCGGACCGGGTGACCGCGCTGCTGGCCGCCGCGCTGCTGGGCGGCCGGCGCGCGCAGTCCGCGTGCGAGGCGCTCGCCGAGGCGCTCGGCGCGCGGAGCGCGCTCCGGTTGCGCGAACGCGGCGGCGAGCTCCTCGACGCCTGCGTGGAACGCGTGCTGGAGACCGAGCGGGACCGCAGGACCGCCCCCCTGGAAGCCCTCGACGTGACCCCCGACCACCAAGTCGAACTGATCGCCGCGCTGTCCGTGCTGCAGAAGGAAAGGTGACCGCGGTGCACTCCGCCGACCGCCGCCGCGGGCCGGGCAGACCGCCCGCGTCCGACGCCGTCGACCGTTCCTGGGACGACGGACTCATCGCCCGCCGCGCGCGCCCGGAGCGCGCGGATCAGGAGAGGGCGCGCCCGGAGCGGCGGGAGCGTGCGGCCGCCCCCGCACGCCCCGTGCCGGGCGCCGCCACCGTCCTGAGCGGCGCGTTCCTCGCCCGCCTGGGCGCCCTGCGCGAACTCGTCGGCCTCTCCCGGGCGCGGCTCGACGGCGGGACGCTCGACGAGGCCGGACGGGTGCTGGAGGAGGCCGCCGCCCGGCAGCGGCACCCGCTCGACCTGACCGTCGTCGCCATCGCCGGATCCACCGGAAGCGGCAAGTCCACCCTCTTCAACGCCCTCGCCCGCGCCCAGCTCTCCGAGGCCGGGGTGCGCCGGCCCACCACCTCCGCGCCGGTCGCCTGTGCCTGGACGGACCGCGCGGAGGGGCTGCTGGACCGGCTCGGGATCCCGGTCGCGTCGCGCTGCCGGCCGCCGCGCCCCTGCGACCCCGCGTTCGCCGGACTCGTCCTCCTCGACCTCCCGGACCACGACTCGGCGGCGCCCGGCCACCGCGAGCAGGTGGACCGGCTGCTGGCGCTGGTGGACGCGGTGATCTGGGTCGTGGACCCGGAGAAGTACGCGGACGCCGTGCTGCACGAGCGCTACCTGCGCCCGCTGGCCGGCTACGCGGAGGTCACGTTCGTCGTCCTCAACCAGCTCGACCGGCTCTCCGGGGACGCCGCTGACCAGGTCCTGGACGACCTGCGGCGGCTCCTCGACGAGGACGGCCTGGCCCTCGGCGAGCACGGCGAGCCCGGGGCGGCGGTGCTGGCGCTGTCCGCGCTGACCGGCGAGGGCGTCGGGGAACTGCGGGAGGTGCTGGGCCAGTTCGTCACCCGCAGGAAGGGCGCCGAACTGCGCCTCACCGCCGACGTCGACCGCGCCTCGGCACGCCTGCGCCCCGTCTACGTCGCCGACGGCCGCCCCGGACTGACGGACGGGACGCGGCTCGACTTCGAGGACCGGCTGGCGGAGGCGGTCGGCGCCCGGGCGTCGGGGCTGCGCGCCGAGCGGACCTGGCTGCGCGGTGCCGAACGGGCCTGTGGAACGGTCTGGGGCCGCGCCTGGCGCCGCTACCGGAAGGCCCGGAGGGCCCGGACGGCTTTGGATGTGCGGACGGGTGAGGCCGGTGCGAGCGGTGGTACGGACGTGGCGCCGCCGCAACGGCGTACGGCTTCCCGCCCGCTGGTCGAGCAGGCGGTGCGCACGCTGGTGCACGAGGCGTCCGCCGGGCTGCCGGAACCGTGGGCCGTGGCCGTCCGCGAGGCCGCCGTCAGCGGCGCCGAGGGGCTGCCCGAGGCCCTGGACGAGGCGGGCGCGGCGGCGTCCCTGCCCGCCGCGCGGCGCGGCGCGTCCGGCGTCCGGTGGACGGGCGGACGGCGGACGGGGAGCCGGCGGGTGCCTGGTCATGGTGATGGTCATGGGGGTGGGGGCGGGGAGCGGGAGCGGTCCGGCAGTCGGGGCGGCCGGGGCGGTCGGGGCGGCAGGGATGCGAGCGGTCGGCGTACGGGCGGGAGGCGCACCGGCGGTCGGCGTACGGGCGCCGGGCGGACGCGTGGGGGGCGCACGCGCGGTGGCGGTGCGCCCCGGCTGGTGCGGCCCCGGTGGTGGGCTCTGGCGACGGCGGCTCAGGTTGCCCTGGTGCTGCTGCAACTGGGCGGGCTGGTGTGGCTGCTGACGGCCTTGTGCGGTGGCGCGGAGGTCCCGTGGTGGGTGCCCGGCGGGCTGACGGTGGGCTGCGCGGCGGGCGCGCCGGCGCTCTCCTGGGGCTGCCGGATGGCCGCCCGGGGGCCGGCCCGGGGGTACGGGCTGGAGACGGAACGCCGGCTGCGGAACGCCGCCGCGGCCTGCGGCAGGGAACGGGTGCTGGAGCCGGTGGCGGCCGAGTTGCTGCGGTATCGGGAGTTGCGGGGGCAGTACGTGGTGGCCGCGGGGGAGGGGTGAGGGGAAGGGGTGAGCCTCCGGCTCCGCTGGCTTGTGGAAAAGCCGTCCGTGAGCGCTGGAGGGTGGGGGAGGTGTGAACCGAGGGGGTGCGTGGATGCAGGTGTGTTCCTGTGAGTGGTGACTTTCCTCCGCGCGCTCGCTCGTTGTCCACAGGCCCCGACGGGCCTTGCCCGCCGCGTGCACCATGAGGTCACGGGCGGGATCACCGCCCGTACCGGGGCCGCGCCGTGCCGCGCGGACGGTCCCGGCTGCCGCGCTACGGGGGAGGCAACGCGATGAACGAGACACTGGTGACGGTCGTGGGCAATGTGGCGACCCAGCCCGACTTCCGAGAGGCCGCGAACGGCGCGGCCGTCTGCCGCTTCCGGCTCGCCTCGTCGGTGCGCCGGTGGGACAGGGAGCGGGAGGAGTGGACGGACGCCTACACGAGCTTCTACTCGGTGTGGGCGCGGCGCGCGCTCGCCGACAACGTGGTCGCCTCGGTCGCGGTCGGCGAACCGGTGGTGGTCCAGGGGAAGTTGCGCATCGTCGCGCAGGAGCGGGACGGGAGACGGTGGACGTCCGCGGACATCGACGCGGTGTCGATCGGGCACGATCTCGCGCGCGGGACCTCGGCGTTCCGGCGGGTGTCGCCGGCCCGGCCGCTGCTGGTCGAACCGGTGCGCATGGCGGGCGTCCTGGGGAAGGCGGCGGCGGACGTGGAGGCGGCACGGATGAGCGCGGTCGTGGGTGGCGAGGGTGGTGCGGCCAAACCGGGCGGTCCGCCGGGTGGATCCGTGGAGGCGTCCGACCCGTCTGACGAGGTTTCCGAAACGCGAGCCACGGGTAATGTCGGCGGTTCGTTGACGCCAAGCACCCTGTGAAGTGCGGCCTTTGTCCGGGCAATTTGTCGATAAACCCGGACTGAACACCTGGTTCCGATAACGATTCCGATTCGGATCACCGGCCCGGCAGGCGTGCGGGACATCCGCGTCGCGCCCGCTTCATAGGATCCCCCACACGTACCAACGGGGGCCGCTGCTTCTGAATCGCCCGGTGCTTCGCATCGCCCAGGCGCGTCGCGCGAGGCCCCGCGACGGCTCGCGCGCGCCCGAAAGGAAGTCCATGAGCTCTGCAACGAGGCGGTGGCCCGCGCGCTCCGCCGCGGCCGTCCTGGCGTGGGCCTTCGCCGTGGTGGGCGCGGCGTCCGCGGCCGGTCCGGCGGCGGCGGTGGAGGCGCCGCAGCACGCGGGCGGCGTCAGCGCGGTGCTGAGCGGCGAGACGACCGCCAGATCCGGAGCACATGTCAAGAAGGGGGGCGTGTCGGCCCCCGTCACGGCAGGGCTGTTCGAGATGAAGGTCGACGGCGGCGGAACGGTGCAGACCTACTGCGTCGACGCCGACACGGCGACCGTCAACGGGTCGAAGTACCGGGAGGTGAGCTGGGGCGAGTCCTCGCTCCAGCGCAACCGGAACGCGGGCCGGATCCGGTGGATCCTGCAGCACTCCTACCCCCAGGTCGACGACCTCGCCGCGCTCGCCGAGAAGTCCGGCGCCGGCACCCTCGACCCCGGCCTCGCCGCGGCCGGCACCCAGGTCGCCATCTGGCGCTACTCGGACGGCGCCGACGTCCGGGCCGACCACCCCGCGGCCCAGAAGCTCGCCGACTACCTCTACGAGAACGCCGAGGACCTGGCCGAGCCGAAGGCGTCCCTCTCCCTGGACGGGCTCGCCGTGTCCGGCCGGTCCGGCGGACGGATAGGCCCGGTCACGGTCCGGACCACCGCGGACAGCGTCAGCCTCACGCCCACCGCGGAGGCCGTCGCCCGGAACATACGGATCGTGGACAAGGCGGGCAAGCCCGTCACCACCACGGGCAACGGCGGGCAGCTCTACTTCGGGGTGCCCGCCGGCACCCCGGCCGGAATGGCCGGAGTCACGGCCACCGCCAACACCCAGGTCCCGGTCGGCCGGGTGTTCACCGGCGACCTGGTCCGCACCCAGACGATGATCCTGGCCGGCTCCAGCCGGAGCACCGCCACGGCCGGCGCCGTCGCCGCGTGGGCGGACAAGGGTGCCGCCCCCGCCATATCCGCCCGGAAGAACTGCGCCAAGGGCGGCGTCGAGATCACCGTCGGCAATCGGGGTGACGCGCCCTACGCCTTCCGGATAGCCGGTGCGGCGCACACGGTGAAGCCGAACACGACCGAGACGGTCCTGGTCAAGGTCGCCGAGGACCAGGCGTACCGGATCGACGTCAGCGGGCCCGACGGCTCCGCGGCGACCTTCACGGGCGTGCTCGACTGCCGGACCGGCCTGGCCGCCCAGGCCGCGCTGGAGGCCAAGGACGCGCCGGCCGCCGGCGCGCAGCCCACCCCGCCCGCGCCGTCCGGGACGCCGGCTACGCCGGGCGCGTCGGGCGGCGGCTCCGGGAGCGGTGGCACGGGCCGGGACGGGACCGGCGGCGGGACCGGAGGGGCCGCGGCGGACCGGGACCTCGCGGACACCGGAGGCAGCGGCACCACGCCGGCGGCCGTGGGCGTCGCGGCGGGCCTGGTGCTGGTCGGCGGAGTGACGGTGTTCCTGCTGCGGCGGCGCAGGGCGGTCGCCTCCGACGCCTCGGGCGAGTGACGCCGGGCCCGGTACCGGTGGGCACCGGGCGCCCCTGAAGAAGCGGCGGGGGCGGGGCGGCGCCCCCGGCCGTGCCGGATCACGTTTTCGCCAGGGGCCGCCGGTACGGCAAGATGGGTGTGTCTGCCCTCACGCGGGCGGAGCCGCACATTGGCCCTTCTCGAATGCCGGACGGTTTCTCTTGGCTGAGTACATCTACACCATGCGCAAGACGCGCAAGGCGCACGGCGACAAGGTCATCCTCGATGACGTGACGCTGAGCTTCCTGCCCGGCGCGAAGATCGGTGTGGTCGGCCCGAACGGCGCCGGTAAGTCCACCGTGCTGAAGATCATGGCCGGTCTGGAGCAGCCCTCCAACGGCGATGCCTTCCTGTCGCCCGGCTACAGCGTCGGCATCCTGATGCAGGAGCCGGAGCTGGACGAGGCCAAGACGGTCCTGGAGAACGTCCAGGACGGCGTGGCCGAGACCAAGGGCAAGCTCGACCGGTTCAACGAGATCGCCGAGCTGATGGCGACCGACTACTCGGACGCGCTGCTGGAGGAGATGGGCAAGCTCCAGGAGGACCTGGACCACGCCAACGCCTGGGACCTGGACGCCCAGCTGGAGCAGGCCATGGACGCCCTGGGCTGCCCCCCCGGCGACTGGCCGGTCACCAACCTCTCCGGTGGTGAGAAGCGCCGCGTGGCCCTCTGCAAGCTGCTGCTGGAGGCCCCCGACCTGCTGCTCCTCGACGAGCCCACCAACCACCTCGACGCCGAGTCGGTGAACTGGCTGGAGCAGCACCTGGCCAAGTACGCGGGCACCGTCGTGGCGATCACCCACGACCGGTACTTCCTCGACAACGTCGCCGAGTGGATCCTGGAGCTCGACCGCGGCCGCGCCCACCCCTACGAGGGCAACTACTCCACCTACCTGGAGAACAAGGCCGCCCGTCTGAAGGTCGAGGGCCAGAAGGACGCCAAGCGGCAGAAGCGGCTCAAGGAAGAGCTGGAGTGGGTCCGCTCCAACGCCAAGGGCCGCCAGGCCAAGTCGAAGGCGCGTCTGGCCCGCTACGAGGAGATGGCCGCCGAGGCCGACAAGATGCGGAAGCTGGACTTCGAGGAGATCCAGATCCCGCCGGGCCCGCGCCTGGGCAGCGTCGTCGTCGAGGTCAGCAACCTGTCGAAGGCGTTCGGCGACAAGGTCCTCATCGACGACCTCTCCTTCACCCTGCCGCGCAACGGCATCGTCGGCGTCATCGGCCCGAACGGCGCCGGCAAGACGACCCTGTTCAAGATGATCCAGGGTCTGGAGAAGCCGGACTCCGGCAGCATCAAGGTCGGCGAGACCGTCAAGATCTCCTACGTCGACCAGAGCCGCGCCAACATCGACCCCAAGAAGACGCTGTGGGCCGTCGTCTCCGACGAGCTGGACTACATCAACGTCGGCCAGGTCGAGATGCCGTCCCGCGCCTACGTCTCCGCGTTCGGCTTCAAGGGCCCGGACCAGCAGAAGCCGGCCGGCGTCCTCTCGGGCGGTGAGCGCAACCGCCTCAACCTGGCGCTGACCCTCAAGCAGGGCGGCAACCTGCTGCTCCTCGACGAGCCGACCAACGACCTCGACGTCGAGACCCTGTCCTCGCTCGAGAACGCGCTGCTGGACTTCCCCGGCGCGGCCGTGGTCGTCTCCCACGACCGCTGGTTCCTCGACCGCGTCGCCACCCACATCCTGGCGTACGAGGGCGACTCCAAGTGGTTCTGGTTCGAGGGCAACTTCGAGTCCTACGAGAAGAACAAGATCGAGCGGCTCGGCCCGGACGCCGCGCGTCCGCACCGCGCTTCCTACAAGAAGCTCACCCGGGGCTGATATGGCGCGCCATATCTACTCCTGCCCGCTGCGTTGGTCGGACATGGACGCCTTCGGCCATGTCAACAACGCGGTCTTCCTCCGCTACCTGGAGGAGGCCCGGATCGACTTCCTCTTCAGCTCCGAGTTCGGCAAGGGGGACCACTCGTTCTCGGACGGGTCGGTCGTGGCCCGGCACGAGATCGACTACCTGCGGCCGCTCGTCCACCGGCCCGCGCCGGTGGTCATCGAGAGCTGGGTGACGCACGTCTCCCGCTCCTCGCTGACCGTCTCGTACGAGATCAAGGACGAGGAGCAGGTCTACGCCCGGGCGGCCACGGTCGTCGTGCCGATCGACCGGGAGACCGGGCGGCCGCGGCGGATCACCGAGGAGGAGCGCGAGTTGCTCGCCGGGTTCCGGGACGAGGAGCCCGTCCCTGACGGTGTCGAGGGGGCCGTCGCCGTATGACGGCGGTCCCGGTTCCGCCTCCGGCCTCCGCCGAGCGGGGGCCACGGCTGCGGTTCGCCGACGCGCGGGAGGCGGTCGACCTGGCCGCCTTCCTGGCCCGGCTGATCCACTACGACCGGGCGGCCGCGGTGCGGCTCCAGGCGGGCGGCGGGGTGCTCGGGGTCTTCGGGCGCCCGCCGTCGTTCGAGGTGCTCGCCATCCGTACCGCTCGGCTGGCCGACGAGGGCGCGCTCGACGTGACCGTGTCGGCCGGGCGGCTGGCCGATGAGATCGACGCGGGTTCCCCGGTCGGGAGCGGGCTTGACGTCGCCGTTCCCGAGACCGTCACCGGGCCGCCTTGGGCCGGGGTGCTGCCGCCGCGCGGCGGCTGGCGGCGGGTGCCCGGGCTGCCGTCCGTGGAGGAGGTGCGCGGCGCCGTCGCCGCGGCGGTCGGGGAGTTCCGGGCGCGGGACGAGGCGCTGCCCGCGCAGCGGCGGAACCGGGCGGAGCGGGATCGGATCGGGCGGGAGATCTGGTCTCGGACGCTTGGTGAGACGGGGCTGCCTCTGCGGGTGGTGCACGCGGCTCAGGCTCTTGGGTTCTTGCGGCCTGTACGGGTGCCCGCGGCCGCGGGCGGCGTCGCCGCGCCGGAGCCTCTGGCGCTTTTCGCCGTTGGCGGGTGGTTGCGGTTGCGGACGCCTTACGGGTCCGTCGCCGTGCGGACGGGGGGCGTCGGGGGGCTGACCGTCACGCCTGCGTGACGGGCTTGGAGGGTGCCCCGGTCCCACCCCTTCGCCGATTCCCGGGGGCAAGCCCCCGGACCCCCGCAGCACGCTTCGCGCGCTGTCCTCAAACGCCGGACGGGCTTAGTCGGGGGTGTTGATCATTGTGGCCGCCGCGTACGTCAGGTAGCGCCACAGTTCGTCCGCGTGCCCCTGCGAGAGGTTCAGGCTGTCCACCGCGTCCCGCATGTGCCGGAGCCACGCGTCGTGGGCGGCGCGGTCGACGGTGAAGGGGGCGTGGCGCATGCGGAGGCGGGGGTGGCCGCGGTTCTCGCTGTAGGTGCGGGGGCCGCCCCAGTACTGCATGAGGAAGAGGGCCATGCGCTCCTCGGCGGGGCCGAGGTCGCCCTCGGGGTACATGGGACGGAGCAGGGGGTCCTCGGCCACCCCCTCGTAGAAGCGGTGGGCCAGGCGCCGGAAGGTCTCCTCGCCGCCGACCTGCTCGTAGAAGGTCTGCTCCTGAAGCGTGCCGCGCCGAATCTCATTCACCCTTCCATGGTCGCAGACCACCCGGCCGAGGACTCCCGTCGTAGGACTCCTCGGCCGGAACAGGGCGGTGTCAGCCCCGCCGGACGGTGATCGTCGTCCAGGCGCCCACGTGCACCCGGTCGCCGTCGTGCAACGGGACCGGGACGTAGGGCTGGATCGGGTCCTCGGAACCGTTGATCGTCGTGCCGTTGGTGGAGTCCTGGTCGACCACGGCCCAGCTGCCGTCCGGCTGCTCGACCAGCACGGCGTGCTGGTGGGAGACGCCCGGGTCCTCCGGCGGGCGGGAGAGGTCGATGTCCGGGGACTCGCCCGTGCTGTGCCGGCGGCGGCCGATGGTGATCTGGGGACCGCTGAGGCGGCACTGCTGCTCGGGGGAGTACGCGGGCAGGTTCAGGCCGGCCGCCTCCGGGCCGCTGCGGTTCATCATCGACCGGAAGTAGTCGCGGTCGGGAGCTATCACCGCGACCCAGCCGGCCGGTGCCGGCGCCGGTGCCGCCGCCGGTGGGCCCGGGTCGTACGCGTACGGGTTGTCCGGCGCGGGCGCCGGCGGGGGCAGCATCCAGTCGTCGTCGCCGTCGAGCCCCGGCGGACCGTGCTGCGGAGTCAGCGGCTCCGCAGGGCGGTTGATCCGCGACGGGCGGGAGCCGTGGTAGTCGAAGGTGTGCGGCGGGGTGGGCTGCGGCGGCGGGGGAGGGGCCGACTGGAAGCCGTGGGGCTGCGGCGGCGTCACGTACGGCGAGGCCGTCCTGGTCAGGAAGTTGTACGCGCACTCCTCGCAGAACGGGGCCTGGGCCTCGCGGGGTGTGCGGCACTGGGGGCAGAGCTCCGCCTGCATGGTGGCTTCGGCGGTGCCGCCGGGGTAGACGGGTGGCGCGGGCGGTGGCGGGGGGACGGCACCCGGGGGCGCGGAGACCCCGGTCATCCGGTGGCCGCACACCTCACACCAGTCGTCGGCCACCGACTGGTGACCGTTCGGGCAGGTCGGCATGTCGGTCGTTCCCCCTCTTGCGCCGTATCCGGTGTTCCCATGACCTTGCGGTGTTCGCCCGGCCGGCGTGCTACTTCTTCACGCGGACCGTCTTGGTCGAGCGTGTCTCCAGTGTCTTCTCCGCCTCGGCCGAGACCTTGGCCTTCAGCCGCACAGTACCGTTCACGGCGTCCACCACGTCCACCACCTTGGCCAGCAGTTTCGCGGTGTCCTCGTTCCCCGAGCGGCTGGCGAGCTGCACGGCCCGGCCGAGCTTGGCCGTGGCGCCGTCGAGGTCGCCGGACTTGCGCAGCTCCAGGCCCTGCTGGATGGCCTGGGCCAGCTCGGCCTGGCCGGTGTAGTGCGCGACCTGCGGGTTGATCGTGGTGGAGGCGGCGAGGTCGTCCGTCCACACGGCCCGGACCAGTCCCTGGGAGAGGACCTCCGCCGAACCGTCGCGTGTCGGCCGTACCAGGGAGGCCCGGGCGGCCAGCATCTCGCGGCCCACTCCGGCGTCGGGGACCCGGACGCACACGTGGTAGTCGCGGGTCTCGTCGCCCCAGGAGCCGGTGGGGTAGTCGCCGGCCCGGGGGCCCGCCTCGGTCCGACGGTCCGTCAGGTCCCGTACGGTGGGCGCCACCTGCTTGACGAACTGCACCTCGGAGCCCTGCGGGGTCCACAGCCGGAGGGAGACGTCGGCGAGCTCCTTGCCCATGACGTTCTCCATCATCCCGGTGAAGTCGGCGGCCAGGCCTGTCGGGTCGGCGACGATGTCGGCGGTGCCCAGCAGGGCCGAGGCTATGCCGGTGACCTCCTTGACCTCCCAGTCCGTCCCCACGCCCCGCGCGTCACAGGTGAACTGCCCGGCGCACGCGTCCAGGGAGGCCCGCAGGGCGTCCGGCTCCTCGTGCTCGTTGCGGCCGTCGGTGAGCAGGATGCCGTGGCGTATGGACGCGTCGGACGAGGCCAGCAGCCGCTTCGCGAGCCGCAGCCAGGTGCCGATGGCCGTACCGCCGCCGGGGCTCAGCTTGCGCAGCGCCTCCTTGGCCTGGGCGCGGGTGGTGGCGTCGGCGACCGCCAGCCGGCCGAGCCCGGGGTAGACCTCCTTGGCCTGGTGGGTGCCGGCCACCACCGCGAAGGAGACGCCCTCGCGCAGCACGTCGATCGCCGCGGCCGTGGCCTGCCGGGCGTTGCGCATCTTGGCCGGCGGGTAGTCCATCGAGCCGGAGCAGTCCACCATGATCACGACTGCGGTGTCCGGCGCCGACGCGGCCGACGCGCCGGCGGACGAGCCGCCTCCGGTGGACGTCACGGTGACGATCGCGTTCACCTCGCGCCCGCCCTCGGGCAGGAACTCGTTCTGGTAGACGTCGACCGAGAAACGCGGCACGTCCGGCTTGGACAAGTTCGACATCCGATCCGCTCCTTCGCACTCACCTGGTCACATGGCGACCGACGGACGGACGGACGCGCGCGGCGCCTCCCCCGGCACCGGCGTGCGGTTCCCCCCGTGACGCTCGGGCGTCAGGCCGTTCCCGGCTCCGCGGCGCGGGCGGGGAACGGCAGTACCGCAACGGTTACGTTGTCGTGCCCCCCGCCGTCAAGGGCGTAACCGACCAGTCGGCGCGCGGTCTCCAGGGGCCGCTCGCGGGCGTCGGAGGGGACGACGGCGGCCATCCGCTCGGCGGTCTCGGCGTAGTTCCACAGGCCGTCGGTGCAGACGATGACGACGCCCGGGCGGTCCGGCTGGAAGGCCGCGGTGTGCGGCTCCACCTCGTAGGCGTCCGCGCCCAGCCAGCCGGTGATGGCGTGCGCCCGCTCGTCCGCGTACGCCTCCGCCTCCGACAGCAGGCCGGCCGCCACCATCTGGGCGGCCCAGGAGTCGTCCTCGGTGAGCCGGGCGGGCTCGGTGGCACGGTCGTCGGGGACCCAGTAGGCGCGGCTGTCGCCGACCCAGCCGACGGTCAGCAGCTCGCCGGTGATGACGGCGCTGACGATGGTGCAGGCGGGGGCGTTCTCCTGCTGGTGGTGGCGGTGCTCGCGGGGGCGGTGGCCGGACGCGGCCAGGGCGTCGACGGCCCGCGCGGCGTCCAGGATCGCCCGGTGGGTGGCCTCCCGCGGCGGCGTGCCGGCCGCGACGGCCGCCTCCAGGGAGGCCAGCGCGCCGGCGCTCGCGGCGGCCGACGCCTCGTCGGACCGGGCGGCGGAGGACACGCCGTCACAGACGACGGCGAGCACGGCCGGCCCGCCGTCCGGCTGGGTCGTGGTGGACACCGCGAAGGCGTCCTCGTTGCGGTGGTGGCGCAGGCCGCGGTCGCTGACCGCGGCGACGCCCGGCGTCTCGTGCTCCATGTGATCCCGTTCGCGCGGCTGTGCATGCCCGCAGTGCTCGCAGTACCCGTCGTCGTCGATCATGCCGGACCGGCAGGCCCCGCAGACGCGCCGGCGGCCGGTCGGGCCGGTCGCGTCGGGCACCGGGAGGCCGGCCTGGCCCGGGACGGCCGGCGTCCCGGGCGGGGTCAGCCGGTAGTCGTCCGGCTCGCGGTAGCGGGCGGCCCGCCGGGGATCCCCGGCCGGGCCGCCGGGGGAGACCGCCGCAGGGGCCGCCGCCGAGAGGTCCGCGCCGCAGCCGCCGCAGAAGTTGTCGGCGGGGTCCAGCGGCTCATGGCAGACGGGACAGGCCGTCAGCTGTGCGGATTGCGGCAGTTGCGACATCGATCACACCCATGTCCTGGGGCGGAAGCGGTTGGCCCGTTCCACCAGTTCGATCCGTTCCCCGCCGTCCCCGGCGAGGCGGGCGAGCACGCGGTACGCGCGTTCCAGCCCGAAGCGCAGGCTCCGTTCGTCCGTGCCGGCACCGAGCAGGGCGGCCTGCCGGCCGTCCGCGACCGGCGCGCCCGCGCGGCCGGACAGCACCCAGTCCAGCGCGGTGCCCAGCACCTCCGTGGCCAGCCGCTCGCGGCGCTCCTGGTCAAGGCCGACCTCGGAGAGCCGCTCGACCTGCCCGGCGGCGGCCGTCAGGTCGTCGAGCAGGTGCTCGTGCGGCGAGCGGCGGCGCAGCCGGGCGCGGACCGCCGCGACCCGGGCCGCGGTGAAGTGGATGGACGCCTCCGGTACGGACTCCAGCGTCTCCACCGCGCCCGTCCGGTCCCCGGCCGCCAGCCGCACCCGGGCCAGCCCGAAGGCGGCGCTGACGAAGCCGGGGTCGGTGCTCCACACCAGACGGTAGTACTCGGCGGCGTTGTCGAGCTGGCCCAGCACCTCGGCGCAGACGCCGAGGGCCAGCTTGGGGGCCGGCTCGCCCGGGAACGCGTCGTAGACGGCGTCGAAGGAGAGCGCGGCCGTCTCGTTGTCGCCGGTCACGAGCGCGTGCAGGCCGCGGTACCAGACGATCCGCCAGTCGTCGGGATACTCGGCCTCCAGGGAGGCCATCGCCTTCCCGGCGTGCGTCAGCTCGCCGAGTTCCAACTGTGCGCGGAAGCGGCGCAGTCGCAGCTCCAGCGAGTTGACGGGCGCGGCCTGGAGCGCCGCGTACGTCTCGGCGGGCCGCGCGGAGAGCAGACCGGCGAGGAAGCCGGCGTTGGGGTCGGACGGGTCGGCCATCGGGACGGGCAGCGCGAACGCGGCGGCCGGGACGTCCAGCGGGGCGAGCGCGGGCGGCTCGGCCGGGGGCGCGGCGGCGACGGGCGGCGGCGCCTGCCGGGGCGCCCGGGACAGGACGGAACGGGACGCGCGGGCGCCGAGCACCGACGGGTCCCGGCCCTCGTCCTCGAACAGGACGGTGTCCACCACCCGCGGCTCCGGCCCGAACAGCGTCGACAGGGCGGGCCGCGGGGTGCCCGTCTGGAGCGCCACGACCTCCCGCAGGACGCCCGTGAGCTGGTCGGCCATCTCCGCGGCCGAGGAGAACCGGCGGGCCGGGTCGGGGTCCGTGGCGCGCACCAGCAGCCGGTAGAACGACTCGTAGCGGCTGAAGACCTCGATGTTGTCCGGGTCGGGCAGGCTGTCGGAGAAGACGCTGGTGTAGCCCTGGAAGTCGAAGGTGAGGACGGCGAGCGTGCGGGCCACCGTGTACAGGTCGGAGGCGACGGACGGGCCGACCTCCGCGACCTCGGGGGCCTGGTAGCCGACCGTGCCGTAGATGGCGCTCTCGTCGTCGTCCATCCGCCGGACCGCGCCCATGTCGATCAGCTTGAGCTGGTCCTGCTGCTGTATCGCGTTGTCGACCTTGAAGTCGCAGTAGAGCAGGTTGCGGCTGTGCAGGTGGCCGAGGGCCTCCAGGGCCTCGATGCCGTAGGCGCAGGCCTGTTCGACGGGGAGCGGGTCGCGCCGGCCGTCCGGGAGCCGCCGTTCGTTGGCGATGTCCTTGAGGGACTTGCCGCCGACGTACTCCATGACGATGTAGCCGTCGAGGCTGCCGGTGCGCTGGTCGAGGTGCTCGACGAAGTTGTAGATGCGGACGATGTTGGCGTGCTCGATCTCGGCCAGGAAGCGCCGCTCGGCGAGGGCGACGGCGAGGGCGTCCTCGTCGCCGGTGTCGAGCAGGCCCTTGAGGACGACCCAGCGGTCGGAGACCGCGCGGTCCATGGCCAGGTAGATCCAGCCCAGGCCGCCGTGGGCCAGGCAGCCCGCCACCTCGTACTGCCCGTGCACGACGTCGCCGGCGCGCAGCTTGGGGACGAACGAGTAGGGGTGGCCGCACTTGGTGCAGAAGCCCTCGGTGCGGCCGGGGCGGTCGCCGCGCGAGCGGCCGACCGGCTCGCCGCAGTCGCTCTTGCTGCAGAACCGCTTGCGCTCGGGCACCTCGGGGTTGGCCAGGACGGCGGTGCGCGGGTCGGGGCGCGGCACGCCCGGCATGCTGACCAGGCCGGCGCCGAGCTTGTTCCGGGCGGAGGCGGCGGTTCCGGAGCGTGAGCTGCGGACGGACACCGAGCGGGAGGCCGTGCTCCCGCCGCCGAGCGTGGAGCGCGACAGCCGTCCCGAGACGGACCGGCGGGACGGTGCGGAACGTGAGGAGCGGGATGACCGGGACGAGCGGGACGACTGGGCGGAGCCCGTGGAGCTCGTCGAGCCGTGTGCGCCGGTTCCGCCGGTTCCTCCGGTTCCTCCGGCTCCTCCGGCTCCTCCGGCGACGATGCCGGTGGCCGGTGAGGAGAGCGTCCCCGCGGGCGAGACGACCGGCGCGAGGCCGCAGGTGTCGCAGTACGTCTCGCCGCCGCCGACGTCCTCGTAGGCGCCCGCGCAGCCCGGCCGCTGGCAGGCCGTGGTGCCGTTGTCTCCGCTCATCTTTCCCCCCTGTGGTCATGGACGCTCCGGCCCGGGCTTCCGTTGCCCGGCGGAGCCAGCGCCCCGGCGACCGCCTGCTGGTAGCGCAGGACGGCCTGTTCGGCGGCCGCCAGATCGCAGGGGGCGCTCCAGAGCATGCGGCGGGCGGCGTCGTACCGCTCGCCGAGGAACGGGTCCTCCGCCAGGCCGTGCCGGCCGGCCTTCGCCCGGTAGGCGTCCAGCCGGCCGCGCAGCTCGGCCCGGACGGCGAGGGGCGCGGTGACCGCCGTCAGCGAGGCGCGGGCCCGCAGCAGCTCCTCCTCGGCGCGTTGCTCCAGGCTCTCCAGGAGCGGCGAGAGCCGGTGCCAGCGGGCGCGTCTGCGGTGTTCGGCGGCGACGGACAGCTGCTCGTAGAGGGCGGTCGGCGGGCCGGAGACGGCCGGGACCTCGGAGGCGGCGATCTTGGACAGCACCTCCGCGCGGGCCTGCCGGGCCTCCTCCAGCGTGCGGTCCGCGCGGGAGAGGACGTCCCGCACCCGCATCAGCCGCTGCTCGGCGTCCTGCCGGACCGTCAGCACCGCCTCGATCTCCCGCCGGACGTCCTCCAGGGCGCGGGCGGCGCGGTCGTAACGCCTGGTGTCGGTACGGCCGCCGCCCGGCGCGGAACTGGGGGAGGCGCCGGTCCAGAAGGCCAGCGGATCGGATATCACCTCGGCCCGCAGGGCGGTCAGTTCGCGGGTGATCTCCTCCAGGTCGTCGCCGGACGGGTGTTCGCCGGGACGGACACCTACCGAGTGGGCCAGCGAGCGGGTGCGGCGCAGCTCGGCGGCGAGCAGGTCGATGCGGGCGGGGAGCGCGGACCAGACGGCGTCGGCGACCACGACCACGTCCAGGGCCTGCGCGTACCAGCCGTTCATCCGGTCGACGAGCTCTTCGAGGGTCAGCCGCTCGCTGAGCCGGGCCGCGCCGCCGAGCGTGGTCAACTGGGCGGCCGGGTCGCCGCCCGGCAGGGTGACGCGGGCGCCGCGCAGCAGGTCGGTCAGCTCGGACAGCTCGCTCTGGTGCGGCCAGCGGCGGCGGGAGCGCAGCTCGCGGGCGCGGGTGAGGGCGTCGGTGTAGGCGTCGAAGTACGTCCAGAGCCGGTTGATGAGCTGCTCGGCGACCGTCCACCGGGCTCTGGTGACGCCGGACAGGTCGGCGCCCTCCAACAGGCGACGGCCGGCGTGGTCCTGCAGGGCGAGCAGGGAGGACTCGACGGCCTCGTGCTCCGCGCCGAGCCGCGCCAGCGCGCGGTCGACCTCCTCGCGGCTCAAGACCGGCCCGGTGGGCCCCGCGACCGCCATCGGTCCCCTCTCCTGTCCGCGGCCCGCGCCGCTTCCCGCCAGTTTTGTACCGGTGCTGCCGTACCGGTGCTGTCGTACCGGTGCTGTCGTACCGGTGCTGTCGTACCGGTGCTGTGCCGGGGGTCCGCCGTCCGGCCCCCGGGTGCCGCTTCCCGTCCGTCCTCCCTTTCCCCTCCTCTTTCCCCTCTTCCCCGGTCTTTCCGGGCGTCAGTCCCGGTACTTGGGCTCCGGAGGTGCCGTGATGCCGAGATCGGCGCGGGCCAGCCACTGGCGGTAGGCCTGCATCCAGGGGCTCGACGTGCCCCCGGCCCGGTAGTCGTCCAGCACCGCGTTGACCCGGCGTACCAGGTCCTCCGATCCGCGGTTCACCGCCACGCCGTAGTACTCGGTGGTGAACGGTTTGCCGACGAGTACCACGGACGGGTCCTGCGCCGCCTGTCCGGCGCCCAGCGCGTTGTCGGTGAGGATGGCGTCGACCTGGCCGAGCTGGAGCCGTACCAGGCAGTCGAGTTGGTTCGGGACGGTGGTCACCTTCGCGGACGCCCGCTTCGCCAGCTCGGCCTCGGCCGTGGAACCGGCGGCGGCGCAGACCTTCCGCCCGGTCAGGGAGTCGTCGTCGATGCCGGTGATCGTCGAGCCCTTGGGCACCAGCAGTTGCTGGCCGGCCTGGAAATAGGCCGTGGAGAAGGCAACTTCCTTGATCCTGTCGCAGCTGATGCTCATCGTACGGGCGACGATATCCACCTTGCCCGACTTCAGGGCGGGAATGCGCTGATTGGTGGGGATGGCCAGGAACGTCACCTTGTCCGGGTCGCCCAGGATCGCCTTGGCGACGGCCCGGACCAGCGCGATGTCGAAGCCGTCGAGCTTGCCCGTGGCCGGGTCGCGGTAGCCCCAGCGGTAGCTGTTCTGGTCGACGCCGGCGATCAGCCGGCCGCGCTCCTTGATCCGGCGGACGGCGGGGCCGTCGGCGGTGGAGGGCCGCAGACTGGCTTCCGGGTCGGTGCAGTCGGCGGCGCGCTCCGCGGGGGCCGCGGCGGCGGCCGGTCGTGCCGCCGCCGTCGCCGGTCGGCCGTCGGTCCGTCCCGGCGGGCCGCCGCCGGGCAGCAGCAGCGCCGCGACCGCGGCCAGGGCGCACGTCACCACCATGGCCACGGTGGCCCCGAACACCGTCCTGGCCGTGCGGGCTGTCCGGGCCGACCGGGCGGTCTGGGTTGTGTGGGCCGTGTGGGCCGTCTCGGTCGTTCTCGCGTGCATGTCCCCTCCCCCGTTCGTCCGTGCCGTCCCGCTCATCGGTACTCCGACAGCCTGCGGCCGATGCCCGTCACCACGGCGGCGGCACCCAGCACGGCGAGGACGCCGGCGCCCGCCGCCAGCCCGGTCAGGGCGCCGCGCCCGTCGTCGGCGGCCCGCCGGAAGTCGTCCTTCTCGTGGTCCAGCGCCTTCCGCAGCGCCGTGTCGACGTGGTCGAACGACGCGCCCGTGCTGTCCCGTTCGCCGATCACCTGCGGCAGCGCCCGGTCGTAGTCACCGGCGACGTCCGCCGCGCGCGCCGCGGCGTGCCGCCGCTGCCAGTCGCGCACCCCGTCGATCGCCTCCGTCACCGGGGCGCGGCCGTCCGCGCCGTCGGCGAGGGACTTCGCCCGGTCCAGCAGGCTCCCGGCGGCCGGGGCGTCACCCGTGCCCCCGAAGAGGTCCCGCATGTCCCGCCCGTAGCCCTCCTCGTAGGCGTCCTTGCCGTCGTCCGTGAGCACGGCACCGCGCGCCACCAGCGACAGGCTCTCGGCACCGTGCGCCTGGAGCGCGCTGATCCGGGCCATGCCGATCACCTGGAGGGACTTGGCGCCGTGGTCGTACGAGTCCTCCAACTCCGCCCGGGCCAGGCCGTGGCCCACCCCCAGCCACACCAGCACCACCAGCGTGGACGCCGTGGCGGCCAGCAGTCCGCGGTCGAACACCCGGTTGGTGCGCAGGAACGCGCGGCGCTGGACCCAGCCGAGCGCGCCGAGCGCGAGGAGGCCGACGGCTATCGCCGCCCAGGGCAGCTCCTCGGCGTCGGCGTAGTCGGCCTCCAGCCGGTCCCGCTCCGCCTCGTACAGCCGGCGGGCGGCGGGCAGCAGGTCCTCGCGCATGCGGTCGCTGGCGTAGCGGAGGTACGCGCCGCCCAGCGGGAGGCCCTGCCGGTTGTCGGCCCTGGCCTGCTCGACCAGGCCGGTGTAGACGGGCAGCCGCTCGTTCAGCGTCGCTATCTGCCGGCGCTCGGCGGGGGAGCCGCCGGTGTTGGCCGCCGCCTTGACCAGCAGCTGCGACGCGGTGGCGATGTCCTTCTCGTACCGCTGCCGGACCGCGCGGGTCTCCTTGGCGCCGGCCAGGAAGCCGGTGGCGGCGGTGGTGTCCGCGTCCGCCAGAGAGGCGTAGATGTCCGCCGCGGCGGCGCTCAGCGGCTCGCTGCGCTCCACGACGGCGTCGGCCGCCCGGGCCCGGTCCGTCACCTGCCAGGCGGTGACCGCGCCGAACGCGATCAGCAGCGCGGCCAGCGCGGCGCCGATCACCCGGAGTCTGCCCGGCTCCGTTCTCGTCGCGGCCGTCCGCAGCCTGGCGAACTGCGCGCGCCAGGCGGCGCGCTCCGACCCGCGGGCCGGAACCCCCGCCTGTCCGGCGCCCGGTCCCCGTCCAGGCCCCGGTGGCGCGGCTGTCCGTAGCGGTTGTGACACGAGACCTCCCCCTTGGTCGCCGGTGGTACCCGCCGCCGCCCGGCGCGGGGCGGGACGGGGCACCTGGCCAGAAGTATGGCGGCAGGGACTGACAAAGACACCAGGTACTTCGCGATCTTGTTCGGATCGCGATCTGTGCGGGGCGCGGTGTCGGCCGGTCTCTGTGCCTCTCTGTGTGTCTCTGCGCGTCTCTGCGCGTCTCTGTGCAGGTGTTCACGCGACGCGGGTGCCGAGCGGTTCCGCCGGGGACGGGCGGGGTGGGGGGGGGTGGGGTGGGGGAGCGAGGGGTAGGGCCGGGGCCAGGCAGGGGGCGGGAGCTGGTTCGGCCGGGCGGACGGCGGGCGCCCTCTGGCTCTCTGGCCCTCCGGGCCGGGTGGACGATTGCTCGCCGCTCGCCGCTCGCCGCTCGCCGCTCGCCGCTCGCCGCTCGCCGGTCCGGCCGGGCCTGCGCCCGCGCCGTGCATCCGGGCTCTGTGTGCCCGCCCTGCGCGTGCCGGTACGGTGTCCGCCGGTTTTGGGGCCCCGCCGGTCCTCCGCCCGCGCGGTGCGCCGGGTCTGCAGTCGCCGGTTCTTCGCCCGTGCCGTGTGCCGGTGCTCCGTGCGCCCGTCTTGTGCCTGGCAGTTCGGCGTCCGCCGGCCGCCCGGGTCCCGTCGATTGCTCTACCCCTCAGGCCCCTCAGGCCCCGCGCCCGTCGACTTTCCGCCGTTTGCTCTCCGCCCGGGCGGGCTCCCGCGTCCGTCGCCTCCTCGCCCCTACGCCCACCGGGTCCGCAGGGTCGCGTGCGCCTCCGTCTCCGCGCCCAGCGCGTCCAGGGCGAGCAGGGCCGCGCCGAGGACCGGCGGGGCCGTGACGACCACCGGCTCGGCCCAGGGGGCGCAGGCGGCCAGGCCGCGGACCACGTCGTCGTGGAGGAGCGGGTGGCGGGCCGCCAGGATGCTGCCGCCGAGGACGACGGGCACCCGCTCGCTCAGCAGGTCCAGCCTGGTGAGGGCCGTGCGCGCCATGACCACCACCTCCTCGGCCTGCCGGGCGACGATCGCCCGGGCGACAGCGTCGCCCGCCGCCGCGACGTTGAAGAGGACCGGGACCAGCTCGTGCCTCCGCGTCCCCGTGATGGCACCCAGGTGCAGCGCCTCGATCAGCTCCGGCATGCCCGGCAGCCCGAAGTGCGCGGGCAGGGCGGCGGCCAGCGCGCTGGGTTCGCCCCGGCCGTCGGCGGCGCGGGCCGCCCACCACAGGGCCTCGCCCGCGAGATGGTCCCCGCCGCCCCAGTCGCCCGAGATCCGGCCGACGGAGGGGAACCGGGCGGTACGGCCGTCCGGCGTCAGTCCCGCACAGTTGATGCCCGCCCCGCACACCACGGCGACGCCCTCGGGCGCGGTGCCGTCCGGCAGTCCGGCCCGCAGCAGGGCGAACGTGTCGTTGACGACCGTCACCGTCCGGCCCCAGCCATACCGCTCGATCTCCGCCGTCAGCCGCTCCTCCTCGACCGGGAGGTCCGCGTTGGCGAGGCAGGCGTGGACGTGGTCCACGGGCGGGGCGTCCGCGTCCGCGCCCGCCGCGGCGACGAGTTCCGCCAGCCCGGCCACCGCCGCCGTCACGCCGTCGGCGTGCGGCCGGAAACCGCCGCCGCGCGCGGTGCCCAGGACCCGGCCGGCGGTGTCCACCAGCGCCACGTCCGTCTTGCTGTTTCCCGCGTCCACCGCCAGCGCCGTACGGGGGCGCCCCTGGGCGCTCGACGCGCTGTCCGCTCGGGCGTTCTCGGCGCTGTGCGCGCCGCCGTACACACCCGTGTCCCCGCGCGGGCCACCGTCCGCGTCCGCGCCCCCGCGTGAGGTTCCCTCCGCACGGGCGCGCGCTCCGGCGCCCGTGTCGCCGCGGGTACGGGCCTGTGCGCCGGGGCCTGCGATGCCGTTCGGACTCGTGCCGGCACCCGTGTCCGTGCCGGTGCCTCCCGCTGTGCCCGCACGTGTGACGGCGACCGCGTCCATGACAGCGCCAGTGCCAGCGCCCGGGTCCGCGCCCGGCCCAGCGTCCGTGCCCGATCCGAGGTTCGCCCCCGAGCCCGCGTCCCTGAGCCGGTCCGCGACCGCGCTCGCGCCCGATCCCACGCCGGATCCCGCGGCCGCGTGTGCGCCCGATCCCGCACTCACGCCCGATCCCGCACTCGTCCGCGCGCCCACGCCCGCTCCACCCGCCGTCACGCCCACGCCAAGTGGTGGCGGTTGTGCGCGATCAGTGCGTCCGTGAGCCGGTCCGCGGTCGTGTCCTGGCCGATCAGGGGGTGGGCCAGCAGCGCCTGGAACACCCGGTCCCGGCCGCCCTCCAGGGCCGCGCGCAGGGCGAGGTGCTCGTACGCCGTGACGCCCGCGACGAGGCCGGAGAAGAGGGGCTCCAGGGAGCGTACGGGGAGCGGGCGCGCGCCGCGGGCGTCGACCGCCGCCGGAACCTCGATCACCGCGTCGTCCGGGAGGAACGGCAGCGTGCCGTTGTTCAGCGTGTTGACCACCTGCACCTCCCCGGTGTCCCCCAGCAGCGCCGAGGTGAGGGCGACGGCCGCCTCCGAGTAGTAGGCGCCCCCGCGCTTCGCCAGCAGCGCGGGCTTCTCGTCGAGCGCGGGGTCCTGGTACATCTCCAGCAGCTCGCGTTCCATCGCGGCCACTTCCTCCGCGCGGGACGGCTTGCCGCGCAGTTCCTCCACGACCTCGTCGTGCCGGTAGAAGTACCGCAGGTAGTAGGAGGGGACGGCGCCCAGCCGGGCGGGCAGCTCGCGCGGCAGGCGCAGGTCCGCCGCGAGGGCGTCCCCGTGGTCGGAAAGCAGCTTGGGCAGGACGTCCACGCCCCCGACGCGCACCTCGCGCTCCCAGGTGAGGTGGTTGAGGCCCACGTGGTCGAGGGTGACCTCCTGCGGGGTGACGCCGAGCAGGGCGGCGAACTTCCGCTGGAAGCCGATGGCCACGTTGCACAGTCCGACCGCCCGGTGGCCCGCGGTGAGCAGGGCCCGGGTGACGATCCCGACGGGGTTGGTGAAGTCCACGATCCAGGCGTCCGGGCTGCGCCGACGGACCCGTTCGGCGATGTCCAGCACGACCGGGACCGTCCGCAGCGCCTTCGCCAGGCCGCCGGCGCCGGTGGTCTCCTGGCCGACGCAGCCGCACTCCAGCGGCCAGCTCTCGTCCTGCGCGCGGGCCGCCTGCCCGCCCACGCGCAGTTGCAGCAGGACGGCCGCGGCGCCGTCCACGCCCGCGTCCAGGTCGGTGGTCCAGGTGACCCGGCCGGGGTGGCCTTGGCGGGCGAAGATGCGGCGGGCGAGACCGCCGACCGTTTCCAGCCGGTCGGCCGCCGGATCGATCAGCACGAGTTCGTCGACGGGCAGGGACGCCCGCAACCGGGCGAAGCCGTCGACGAGTTCGGGGGTGTAGGTCGAGCCTCCGCCGACCACAGCGAGTTTCACGGAACAGACCTCTTCGCGTCACGGGGGAAGGGGGAACGAGAAGCGGAACGGGAAGTGGAACGAGAAGCGGAACGGGGAGCGGAACGAGAAGTGGAACGGGGTGTGCGAAATTCGCATGACGTCACAACGGGCACACTGTTAATTTCTCGCCCCATGGAACCACTCGGCGAGAACGAGATACGAGCCTCTTTCATCAATTGCTCGAAAGGTGAGGCCCGCAGGATCAGCCTGCCCCGGGGACTGGCCGAACTCCCCTGGGCCGACCTTGACTTCCTGGGCTGGCGCGATCCCGGCGCCCCCGACCGCGGCTACCTGGTCGTCGTCCGCGACGGCAAGCTCCAGGGGATCACCCTGAGGGTCCCCCAGAGCGGCCCGCGCAGTCTCGCCAAGACGACCATCTGCTCGTTCTGCCTCACCGGACACCCCGGTTCCGGCGTCTCCCTGCTCGCCGCCCGCAAGGTCGGCGCCTCCGGCCGCGACGGCAACACGGTGGGCGCCTACATGTGCGCCGATCTGGCCTGTCCGCTGTATGTGCGCGGCAAGAAGGTGCCGGAGTTCAGCGGTCCCCGGTACAAGGAGTCACTGAGCACGGACGAGCAGGTGGCGCGGATGCTCGGCAACGTCGACGAGTTCCTGCGGAAGATGGGCGCCTGAGCGAGGGGTCCCTTCGGGGAAAGGCGTTGTCAGACCCCTCCGTTACGGTGAGTACATGGCCACTGACACGCCTTCCGTCTCCGTCTCCGGCCGCCGCGAGCGCCTGCGCGGCTTCCTGCGCAGCCGGCGGGCCCGCCTCGCCCCCGAGGACGTCGGGCTGCCCCCGGCCGTCCGGCGCCGCACGCCCGGGCTGCGGCGCGAGGAGGTCGCGCTGCTGGCCGGGGTGGGCGTCTCCTGGTACACGTGGCTCGAACAGGGCCGGCCGATCAACGTCTCCGCCGACGTCCTGGACGCGATAGCTCGTGCCCTGCGGCTGGACGAGCCGGAGCGCGAGCACCTGTACCTGTTGACCGGCCTCAACCCGCCGCCCCGGGCCGGCGTCCCCCGGCCGGAGGCCACGCCCGAGCTGCGGCGGCTCATCGAGGCGTGGTCGCCGCGGCCGGCCGTGCTCCTGGACCGCTACGAGAACTTCGTCGCCGTCAACGACGCGGCCCGGGCGGTGTTCGGCTACACCGACGCCGACCGGAACTGCCTGGTCGCCTTCTTCACCAACGCGCGCTACCGGGCGCTGCACGTGCGGTGGGAGGCCGTCGCCCCCGGCGTCGTCGCCGCCTTCCGCGCCGCCGCGGCGCGGCATCCCGGTGACCCCGGGTTCGACCGGATAGCCGACGGGCTGTGCGCGGTGAGCCCGGAGTTCGACGCGCTGTGGGCGCGGCACGACGTGGGGGTGACGGGCCAGGTGGTGAAGGCGGTGTGCCATCCGGAGGTGGGCGAGCTGGTCTTCGACACCACCACGCTGGCCCTGCCGGACCAGCCCGGGCTGCATGTGGAGCTCCAGAATCCGCGGCCGGGGAGCGGGACCGCGGAGCGGCTCGAACGGCTTGCACGGCCCGGAAGGCTTGAGCGGCTGGTGGGGGGTGGTGGCGGACCCAGGATGAGTGAGCACTGTCAGGGGTGAGCGGCGGGCCGCAGGCTGGGGCCATGACCAGCAGCGCTTTCCACACTCCTGTCCGTTTCGAGAACAAGATCGCCCTCGTCACCGGCGGTGCCCGCGGCATGGGCCTCGCCGCCGCCCGTCGGCTGGTGTCCGAGGGTGCCCACGTGGTCATCACCGGCCGAGACGGCGCTCGGCTCGACGCGGCGGTCGAAGAGCTCGGGGGCTCCGGGCGCGTCCACGCGATCCGCGGCGACGTCTCGCGCGTCGCCGAAGCGGACGCTCTGGCCGCCGGGATCCGGGAGCGGTTCGGCCGGCTGGACGTGGTCTTCGCCAACGCCGGTGTCGCCTCGTTCGGCCCCTTCTCCGAGGTGAGCGAGGCCGAGTTCGACCGCGTCGTCGGGATCAACCTCAAGGGGGTCTACTTCACCGTTCAGCGGGTCCTGCCCCTGCTGGCCGACGGCGGTGCCGTCGTCATCAACGCTTCCTGGACGGCGCATCGGGGGTTGCCGACCGGGTCGCTGTACGCGGCCACGAAGGCGGCTGTGCTCAGTCTGACGCGGACGCTTGCCGCGGATCTCGCTCCGCGGGGGATCCGTGTGAACTCGGTGAGCCCCGGTTACATCGATACGGACATGTACCGGGCGGCTGTCTCCTCCGCCGAAGGGGCGGCCGTCGTCGCCCGGGTTGCCGCGGGCCGCGTCGGCACGGCCGAGGATGTCGCCGATGTGGTCGCCTTTCTGGCGTCCGGGGAGGCTTCCTATGTGAACGGGCAGGACGTGGTCGTGGACGGGGGGTTGGTGGCCGCGCAGGTGGAGGGTGGGCTGAGCGGCGATTGAGGAGGCCCCGGTCCCGCCCGTTCACCGTTTCTTGAGGGGGCAAGCCCCCGCACCCCCGAGCACACCTGCGGTGCGCGTCCTCAAACGCCGGACGGGCTGTATCAGCCCGTCCGGCGTTTGAGGACAACCGCGCGGAGTGCGGTTTCAAGGGGTCTGGGGCGGAGCCCTAGGAATCGGCGAAGGGGCGGGACCGGGGCTCACTTCCCGAGCGTCGCCCCCGGCGGTATAGGCGCCGTAGCCAGCGACTGCGCCGACGTCGGATTGGCGAGCACCGACGGCGGCGCCACGACAGCCGAAGGATCGGCGGTCGCATCCGCCGCCTCCCCCTCCGCCGCGGCCGGCGGCGGCCCCATCCGAATGCCCGCCGCGTCCAGCGCCCCCTTGATCCGCCAGCGCAGCTCCCGCGCGACGGCCGCCGCCTCGCCCGGCGCGGCCTTGGCCTGGACCCGGACCACGACGGAGTCGAGGGAGACGGAGTCCAGCCCCATGACCTCGACGGGCTCCCAGAGCTTCTCGTCCCAGGGCGCGCTCTTGGCCATCTCCTCACCCACCTCGGTCATCACCCGGCGGGCGCGCTCCAGATCCTCGTCGTAACGCAGGGTGACGTCCACTTCGGCCATGGCCCAGCCCTGGCTCAGGTTGCCGATCCGCTTGACCTCGCCGTTGCGGACGTACCAGATGGCGCCGTTCGCGCCCCGGAGCTTGGTCACGCGCAGGCCGACCTCGACGACCGTGCCCGTCGCGACGCCCGCGTCGATCTCGTCGCCGACGCCGTACTGGTCCTCAAGGATCATGAAGACGCCGGACAGGAAGTCGGTGACCAGGTTGCGGGCGCCGAAACCGATCGCCACACCCGCCACACCGGCGCTGGCCAGCAGCGGAGCCAGGTTGATCTTCAGGACCGAGAGCACCGTCAGCGCCGCCGTTCCCATGATCAGGAAGGAGGCGACGCTGCGCAGCACCGAACCGATGGCCTCGGAGCGCTGGCGGCGGCGTTCCGCGTTGACGAGGATGCCGCCGAGGGCGTTGTCCACGGCCTGGGCCGTGCGGTTCATCCGGGCTATGAGCTTGGTGATCCCCCGGCGGACGAGCGAGCGCAGGACGAGCGCGATCGTGATGATCAGGACGATGCGCAGACCGTTGCTGATCCAGACGGACCAGTTCGCCTCCAGCCAGCCGGCGGCGTCGTTGGCGGTCTTCTGTGCCTCGTCGAGGGACGAGGGACGAGGCGTCGAGTCAGCGGCGACGAGGGCAGCGGACCAGGACACAGCGGGAACCCTTCGTAATGGACATGCCCGGCGCCGAGCATCGGCAGGGGCAGAATCACCACACTAACGGGGCAGAGCGGGTCCCCCGTTGTTGTGTTCGAGAAGGTACGGGTCCTGCGCGCAGTTGACCGAGGTGTGTTCCAAAACACCTGTGGCCCGTTACCCGCCGATGGTGGCGCACCGGCCAGGGGCCAGGGGACACTTGCAGGAGATCGTCCCGGCGCGAGCCACGCGCCGCCGGCGTACAAGGAGGCACCCGTGCCGCACGTCCTGGTCCTCAACGCGTCGTACGAGCCGCTCGGCGTCGTACCGCTCCGCCGCGCGCTCATACTCGTCCTCAATGAGAAGGCCATCAGCCTTGAGGACACGGGCGCCTACCTGCACAGCGCCAGCTGCACCATCCCCGCTCCCAGCGTCGTGAGGCTCAAGCGCTTCGTGCGGGTCCCCTTTCGGGGGCCCGTCCCGCTCACCCGCCGGGCCCTCTTCGCCCGCGACGGCGGGCGCTGCGCCTACTGCGGTGGCGTCGCAACCAGCGTCGACCACGTCGTCCCGCGCAGCCGGGGCGGGCAGCACGCCTGGGAGAACGTGGTGGCCGCGTGCCGCCGCTGCAACCACGTCAAAGCCGACCGGCACGTCTCCGAGCTGGGCTGGCGGCTGCGGCACCAACCCGCCCCGCCGTCCGGCCTCGCCTGGCGGATCATCGGCACGGGGCATAGGGACCCGCGCTGGCTGCCTTACCTGGAGGCATACGGCGCGGAGGACGCGATGGCCCGGATCGACGGCATTTCCGCCTGAGACCCCCGGGCCTTCTTCGTACCCGGCCCGGCGCTTCGGCGCGGGGCCGGGGGCCGTCGTGCCCGGTCGGGCGTCAGCCGCGCCGCCTGCCCGGCTTCGGGAGGCGGGTGGGAGTTCTGGGGCGGTCGCGGACGACGGCCCGCAGCTCGTCGACGCGACGGCGGACGGTGTCCTGGGCGTCGGGGGACGGATCGTCGGCCGGGGGTGTGCCGTGGCAGACGCGGCAGAGGCCGCCCGGGAGGGCCTCCGGTGGGCCGGGGACGTGGCAGTCCGTGCATTCCATGATCAGGCGGGGTCCTCCGGGCCGCTCCACGTGCGGAGTGACGGGCTCCGGTGCCGGTTCCGGTGGCATCCGGTCCGTCAGCCTCCTGCGGGCGAACGCGCCCGGCGCGGCGACGACGTCCGGCAGCGCGTTGACCAGCGCGTGCCTGACCGCCGCCGGGCTTGCGCCGCGCGCCAGCCACTCCGCCGCCAGCGGTTCGAGCGCGGCGCAGTCGCGGGCCGACAGGGCCATGCGGGGGTCGGCGCGGCCGGCCGAGGCAAGGACGTCGTGGGCGGGGGAGCGGCGGGAGGGGGACGTCGTTCGCGGGCTCACGTCCGCTTCCGTGGTCGTCGTCGGCGGTGCGTCGCCCCGCAGGAGCGCCGACCACCAGGCGTCGTCGCGCGCTGTCCGTGAGAAGTACGTCCGGGACACCCACTGCGTCCGCTCCGCGCTCACCCGTTCCCGGCAGACGCGCAGGTGGCCCGCCTCGGAGAGGGCGCGCAGCGCCGTGCGGACGGCTTGTTGGCCGTACGGGAGTTCCTTGGCGAGCGTCTTGTGGTCCATCGCCGCGCCGTCCGGCAGGCGGTCGATGTGCGCGGCGATGTACGCCTCGCGGGCGGGGAGGTGCGCGAAGTCCCGTGCGGTGCGCGGTGCTTGGTCGGGTGCGGGGCGCTTGCCGTAACCGGGCCTGGCCATAGGGGGGCGCGGGCGCACGTCGGCGATAGGATCGGCGACAGCCATGAGGATCCTTTGGGGTTGAACGGATCTTGATGGTCAGGCTCTCGCCCGGTGTTTGCGGCACCGGCGGGGGCCGTTTTGCTGTGTGTGCGCAGCACGGTACACGCTCGCACCTCTCCGTCGCGACGCGGTTGCGGAAAGTGAACCCGGTGTGCATACGCGGCGGTTGGGAGGGAGGGTGGGTGGGGTTGAGCCCGCACCACCCATTCCTTGGAAAGAGGGCTCGGGGTCCGGGGTCCGAAGCTCGGGTCTTGGGCTTCGGGGGTGTTTTCGCAGGTGGCCGCGCCGGGGAGTTGGCGTAACGGACCCGAGCTTCGAGCCTCGGGTGGCGGCCCCCCCTCTCCGTTCCTCACGTGAATGTTCGCACTCGCCACGAAAGGGTGAATGTGCGGCAGGAAGCCCAACTCATCCGGAAACACGCTTTGTTGGCGCTAGGCTCAGCCGCGTGACGTGCCACTCGTGAGCCTTCCTCCGGGTCGGCTCGCTCGCCGCGTTCGGGGCTCCATCCAGGGGTCTCGGACGGGGTCGGCCCGTGTGCCGTTCTGTCCGAGGTCCCTCGTGGAGCCTCGCAGTCGGCGGGGTTCCGATCCGTGGAGAGGGACTACATGGCCCGTCATAGAAGGCTGAGGAGCTCGATCGACTGGCGCCGGGTCCGACGAGGGGCGAAGGCGGTGACACCGTGGGTAGAACTGTTCGTCGCCGTGACCACGTTGATCCTGGTAGTGATCGGCAAGGGATGATCGACGGGGCCTATAGCCATTAGGCCCCGTCGATCCACCCTTCAGCTTGTCCGTCACGGGACCATTCCCCGTGGCGGACTTTTCTCTTGTGCCTAACCGCTGGGGCCTATATCCAGTAGGTCCCAGCGACCAACCTCTTAGCTGTCCGTCACGGGCCCAGACTCCGTGGACGAACTCTCTCTTGCGTCTGACCGACGGGACCTACACCCAGTAGGCCCCGGCGACCAACCTCTCAGCTTGTCCGTCACGGGAGCAAGCCCCCTGGCGAACGCCCCGTTCAGGCCGGAGCACTTCCACGATAGCGGCAGCCGCCACCCGGCGCCCGCTCCCTTGTGGACCTCGCTGCTGGCGTCACACTCCTGAGCGGTCCCGCCGAGCGGCGGATCGCCAGTTCGTTCGAACTTCGCGGCCGGAGCTCACCGCCGCAGCAGGTCGACCCCCATCCGGTCCGTCTCCTCCGGCGAGCCGCCGAGGCGGTGGACGAGGACCCACCGCCCGTCCGGGAAGGCCCCCGCGAAGACCGAGGCCCCGCGCGTGGCGCCGTTGTGCCAGGTCAGCTCCCCGGCGCGCTGCCAGCTCGGGGCCGGGTCGCCGAGGACGCGGTCGACGACGAGGCCGGTGAGGACGCGGGCCGCGGCGCGCGGGGTGGCCCAGAGGCCGCCGGCCGGGAGGATCGCGCCGTCCATGGTCCAGGGGCGGGACGGCCGTCCGAACGGCCCCTTCGGTACGACCCTCGGGCGGCCCGCCGGCGGCCGGGGCGCGACGTCGTCGGCGACGCCGAGCGGGACGAGGACGCGTTCCCGCAGGCCGTCGGCGTACGGCCGACTGTCCGCCGCCGCGAGGGCGGCGCCGAGGACCGCGTAGCCGAGGTTGGAGTACGTCTCCCGCTCGCCGGGCGGGGCGGTGGCCAGGGCGCCGAGCCGGGGGAGGAGGGCGCGCAGCGCCTCGTCGGTGAAGGGGCGGTAGGGGTCGGTGCGCGAGGTGAGGCCGGGGGGAAGGCGGGGGAGGCCGGACGTGTGGTCGGCGAGGTGCCGGAGGGTGATGCCCGTGCCCGGAGTGGACGCCGGGAGCCACTTCTCCAACGGGTCGTCCATGTCCAGGACGCCGTCCGCCGCGAGCCGCGTCAACAGGGTGCCGGTCAGCACCTTGGTGAGTGAACCGATCTCGACGAAGGCGTCAGGGTCGTGGCCGTGGGCGACGGACGGCTTCCCGTGGCCGACGGAGGACAGGACGCAGGTGGGGACGGAGGAGTTCGGCATCCGTTCATCATGATCACTGACGGTCTTCGCCGACAAGGGAGTTCGGGAGTACGCACTTAGGGGGAGGCTGTCGCACATGCCGGTGCCATCGTTCCAACTTGGGCGCATCATCGCGGACATGAACCAGAAAGCCGGGCAGCAGGAGAGGTTCCCCAGGACGATGTGCGAGGGAGTGCGGTGCACCCGCTGCATGGACCGCACCATGGTGCGCGAGATCCACATGGGTCACGACGGCACCATCTCGCGCTACGACGACTGGGTCTGCAACTGCGGCTACCGCCGCCCGAGCAGGGAAGAGCCCAGGCGGGTCGGCGGCATGGCGAGGTGAGGCGGGAGTGCGTGGGAACGTCTCTCACGCCGGGTAGAGGCGGAGCGTGCCGGTATGCGCGGGGCGGACCACGGTGAAGTGCCGACGGTCCAGCGTGGCGACCTTCGCCGTCTTGACCCGCTCGGCCACCGCCACCACCGAGGCGTCCGTTCCGCCCAGGGGCAGGTCCGCGTAGGCGCGGACGAGCTCCGCCATGCGCTCCAAGTCCTCCGGCATGAGGCCGGTTACCGTCCCGTATGCGCCCAGTGCCAGGTCGTCCAGGAAGACAGCCTCGGCTCGCGGGCCGCCGTAGCGTTCGATGAGGTAGCAGGTCTCGGCGATCACCGTGGCCGGGACCAGCAGATCGCGTCGGGTGGGCAGGGAATCGAGCCAGGCCCGGCAGCGGTCGTGCGCGGCGTCGGAAGGGCTGGCGAGGGCCACCAAGGGGCCCGTGTCCACGACGATCAGAGGGGGGATTGTGTCAGTGCCCGAAGCCGTCGGAGAGGTAATCGTCCACACGCGCCGACAGGTCCGGTGGCGCGTCGGAGAGGATGCCGACGGAGCGTGGGTACGGCGGCTCTGTCCCTTCCCGTGCGGCGTCGCGCCGGGCGTACGTGTGCAGTATGGCGGCGACCGCGGCCAGCTCGTCCGGATCGATGCGGTCGATCAAGTCGTGCAGCTCTTCCCGTGTCGTCATGGGTCCAGCGTAGGGCGCCTGTTTCTTTCGTGAGACGTTTCGTTTCACGCGTGAAACGAGGGCAGGACGGCTCACGCCCCCGGCCTACCCTTTCCGTACCGCGTAAGCCTCCACGTCCACCAGTGAGTACCCCGCCGACTCCACTGCCCGCTTCACGCCCTGGACGCGGACGAAGCGGGTGCCCGGGGCGTCGAGGCGGACGGTTTCGGTGCCGCCCTTGCCGTCGGTGATGGTGGCGGCGTCACGCCAGGTGCGGCCGTCGGGAGAGGTCTGGACGCGGTAGCGGGTGGCGTGGAGTTCGTCCTGCCAGTGGAGGACGAGGCGGCCGAGGCGGGTGGGGCGGGGGAGTTCGAGTTGCCACCAGGCGTCGTCGGCGGGCGGGGAGGACCAGCGGGTCTTGGGGCTGCCGTCGAGGGCGGCGAAGGGCGGGAAGTCGGAGGCCTCGTCGCCCGACGAGGTGGCCCGGCCGGTGCGGGCCAGGTCGGGGCCGCCCGCGGCGGGGTACGCGCGGACGGTCACCGTGCGCTCCTGGTCGCCGAGGCGGATGGGGACGGTGAAGACGCGGGACGCCGCGTCGGCCGGGACGGAGAGTTCCACGCGGGTGGTGGTCACGCCGCCGCGGACGGCCGTGACCTCGGCGGGGGCCTTGACGGTGACGCCCTTCGGCGCGCGGAC
>NZ_JAIQLH010000370.1 GCF_020037025.1 Streptomyces huiliensis
GGCCCTATGCCCGGCCTCACAACAGCCGCTGCTCACCGTCGGCGTCCCGCCACCCTGCGCCCACGAAAAACCGGGCCGCGCCCCCTTCGCGGGGAGCGCGGCCCGGTGCCGTCGACGCGTCGCCGTTACGCCTGCGGCTTCGCCGCCTCGCGCAGCTCCGCCTCGCGCTGGGTGCGGGCGACCTTGCCGCGGACCAGGAACCAGCCGCCGACCAGGGCCGCCGCGATCAGCGGCAGGCAGAGGATGGTGTCACGGCTGGCGCCCTTGTCGGCCGCCATCAGGCCCAGGACACCGGCGAGGAAGACCAGCGTGACGATCTGGGTGTAGGGCGCCCAGGGCAGCCGGTAGGAGGGGCGGGTGACCAGGCCGGCCTTGGCCCGCCGCCAGAACATCAGCGAGCAGAGCATGATCATGCCCCAGGTGCCGATGATGCCGATCGCGGCGAAGTTCAGCACGATCTCGAAGGCGTTGTCCGGGACGACGAAGTTCAGGCCGACGCCCAGGACGCAGAAGAACGCGGTGAGCAGGATGCCGCCGTAGGGGACCTGGCCCTTGTTCATGCGGCCGGTGAACTCCGGGGCGGAGCCGGACATGGCCATCGAGCGCAGGATGCGGCCGGTGGAGTAGAGGCCGGAGTTCAGGCTGGAGAGCGCGGCGGTGAGGACGACCAGGTTCATCACGCCGGCCGCATACGGCACGCCGATCTTGGACAGCACGGTGACGAACGGGCTCTCGCCGCCGGTGAAGGCGTTGTACGGCAGCAGGAGCGTGAGCAGCACGACCGAGCCGACGTAGAAGAGGCCCACGCGCCACATGATCGAGTTGATCGCCTTGGGCATGATCTTCTCGGGGTTCTTGGTCTCTCCCGCGGCGACGCCGCACAGCTCGACCGAGGCGTAGGCGAAGACGACACCCTGGATGATCAGCAGCATCGGCATCAGGCCGGACGGGAAGAGGCCGCCGTGGTCGAGCATGTTGGACAGGCCCGGGGCGTGCCCGCCGACCTCGTGCTGGCTGGCCAGCAGGAAGATGCCGATCGCCATGAAGGTGATGAGGGCGCCGACCTTGATGATCGCGAACCAGAACTCCATCTCGCCGAAGTACTTCACGGAGATGAGGTTCACGGTGAGGACGACCGCGAGGGCGATCAGCGCGAGGACCCACTGCGGGATGTCGCTGAACAGGTGCCAGTAGTGGGTGTACGTGGCGACGGCCGTGATGTCGGCGATGCCGGTGGTGGCCCAGTTGAGGAAGTACAGCCAGCCGGCCGCGAAGGCGCCCTTCTCCCCCATGAACTCGCGGGCGTACGAGACGAACGCGCCGGAGGAGGGGCGGTAGAGGACGAGCTCACCGAGGGCCCGGACGACGAAGAAGGCGAAGATGCCGCAGATCGCGTATGCGATGAAGAGGGAGGGTCCCGCGCTCGCGAGCCGGCCGCCGGCGCCCAGGAAGAGGCCGGTGCCGATGGCTCCGCCGATCGCGATCATGTTGACGTGGCGGGACTTGAGGTCCTTGCTGTAGCCCGCGTCACCGGCGTCCACGTGCGTGGACGTCGTGGTCGGGGCGGACACACCGGTGGGCGTGTCGGCCGCAGTGAGAGTGCGGTCGCTCATGTATGTCTTCGCCTTCGTTCGTGGGGGCAGGACCGGAGGGCGTCCCGGCAGGGGACACCGCCCGGGCTCCGGCTGGCGATGCCGGTCCTGGTGATGCAGAAGGTGTGAGCGGGATGGAAGTAGCGGAGTCCGGGACATACGGAAGTGGGGGGTGGACTCCTCCCGCCGGAACGTCGGACGTCAGCGGCCCGAGGGGCGCCGTCGCCCCGGAGGGCGATGTCGGAGGACGCCGTGGTGCCGGCGCGGGTACGCCGCGGCGATCTCCGGGATGTCTGACGAGTCCATGCGGGAATGGTGTGAGGCGCGTGAAGGTGCCGTCAAGAGTTTGCGGAGAATTGACATTTTTGAAAACTCACGCTAAGTAACCCGCCACAGGGAAGATCGCAGGTCACGAGCCGGGTACGGGAGGCGCGCGACTACACACTGCAACGTTTCCGGCGGTAAGGTGCTTCCGCCGCCGATTTCCCGGCCTCCCCCGGGAAGAGGACGGGTTCCTGCCGGGACCGGTCCGAAGGATGCAGCGGCCCATCGCCCGGGCGGACGATGCCCGGCGGCCCTCCCGGCGGAAGAGTGTCGTCCATGACACATCGACCCGCCATGAGGGTGTCCCTCGTCTCCCCCCTGGCCTGCGCCGCGGTGCTCGCCGCCCTGGTGCCCGCCGCCGGCGCGCAGGCCGCGCCCGCCGCCGCCCCACTCCGGCTGCTCACGCCGCAGGGCACCGAACTGCTGCCGAACCTCGACGACGACGCCCGCCGCTGCACCCTGCGCCCCGGCGACCTGGACCGGCTGGACGTCGCCGTGGATGAGCGCCTCGCGGCCTGCAACGACGCCGCCGACGAGGTCGTCAACGGCACGGCCGACCTGGCGGACCTCACCCCGCTGCGGGTCGCGCCCACGGCCGTCGGCTCACGGGCCCGCGCCCGGGTGTCGGTGCCGGCCGCGCAGGCCCGCTACGCCCGGATCTTCGTCGAGCGCGGCGGGCGGTACGTCTCGCTGGGCTCCGGCGGCCCGCTCCGGGCCGACGAGCTGCGGCGCGGCGTCCGGCTGGCCGTCGAGGGCCGGGACGTCGTCCGGGACCGGGCCCGCTGGGACGGCCGCGTCGACGTCACCCTGTCCGTCACCGACCGGTCGTCGGCGGCCCGCACCGCCACCGTCCGGCTGCGCGTGTCCCCCGTCCTCGTCCAGCACGACCTCCAGCGGGCCCGGCACGTCTTCGCCGCCGCCCCCGGGCCCGGCACCGGTCAGCCCGCGGAGGTGCCGACCTCCGGCCGGCGCCCGGGTGGCTGGGACGCCTTCGCCGGCTCGCTGCGCAAGGCGGCCCGGGACTCCGGCCTGCCCGCCCGCGAGCTGCGCTTCCAGCCCGGAACGGCCGAGTGGTGGCGGGACGTGTGGCGGCAGGACATCGCCGAGCCGGGCTACGTCACCAAACAGACGCCCGAAGGCCGCCGGACCATGCGGATCCTGCTGCGCTCCCCCAACCACTGGACGTCCCCCGACGGCCGCACCGCGAGCCTCCGCCGCGCCGGCCGGCTGCTCTACCGCGACCTGCGCGGGCCCGGCGTGGGGGTCGTCCAGCAGTACACCACCCGGCGCGACCGCGGCGTCGACGAGCTGCTGAACTTCACCGGCAACATCGAGTCCCTGCCGCCCTACCCCGGCCACCCCCAGGGCCGGATCGTCTACGGCAGCACCCCCGAGCGCCACCCCGACCCGTCGTTCGTGACCCTGCTGCGGTCCCAGGGGCGGCAGGAGCCGCTGGCGATCGACACGTCCTGGCTGCTGGTCGGCCACGCCGACGAGACCGTCCACGTCGTCCGGGCGGACAACGCGCGCGGCTGGACGCTCGCCTACTCCGACCCCCGGCTGGCGCTGGACCTGCTGCGCCGCGCGCACCGCGCCGGCGAGGGCGGGCAGCGGCTGTTCGCCGACACGGACGCCCAGACCAAGCCCACGATCGACCAGGTGCTCGACCACGAGCGGCGGACCGGCGACAACGCGGACGCCGCGCGGCGGATCGACGGGCAGCTGGCGGTGCTGCTGCGCGCCACCGGGCTGCGGAAGGACGAGCTGGTGCCGCTGCCGGTGCTGTACGCCAAGGAGGACGCGGGCGGCGGGGTCCGGCGCCACCTCGCCTTCTCCCCCGCGCTCGCCAACGGACTCTCCCTCACCGCCCGGGACTTCGCGCCGCCGGCGCCGCACGGCCCCCGGGTCGGCGGCCGGGACCTGTTCCGGGACGAGGCCGAACGGCGGCTCCGGGCGCAGGGCGTACGGGTGCACTGGGTGGAGGACTTCTCCTGGGCCCACCTGGGCGGCGGTGAGGTGCACTGCGCCACCAACGCGCTGCGGCAGGTCCTCTGACATTCCGTCAACCGGCGCCGCGCGGCCGTTCGGGTGACGTACACGTTGTGGACGCCGCACGGCGCACGGCAGAGTAGCGCCGGGCCATGACCGATGTGTCCCGAGAACACCGTGTTCGCGAAGCGGTCGGGAGAGCGCCATGCGGCAGGAGAGCCCTACTCGCCAGGAGAACGCCACGCGTCAGGAGAGCGCCATGCAGAAGATCACGCCGTTCCTGTGGTTCGACGACCAGGCGGAGGAAGCGGCCGGGCACTACACGTCCGTCTTCGACGACTCCCGGATCGTGCAGGTCCAGCGCTACGGCGAGGCGGGTCCCGGCGAGCCGGGGTCGGTGATGACGGTGACGTTCGAACTCGCCGGGCAGCAGTTCATCGCCCTGAACGGCGGTCCGCAGTTCACCTTCAACGAGGCCGTGTCCCTCTACGTCGACTGCACCTCGCAGGAGGAGGTCGACGAGCTGTGGGCGCGGCTCGGCGAGGGCGGCGAGGAGGGGCCGTGCGGCTGGCTCAAGGACCGCTACGGCCTCTCCTGGCAGATCATCCCGCGCCGGCTGACGGACCTGCTGAGCGATCAGGACACCGGGCGGGCGAACCGCGTCATGCGGGCCATGCTGGAGATGACGAAGATCGACGTGGCGGCGCTGGAGGAGGCGGCGGGCGGGGAGGAGTGACCCCGCCCCCACCCGCCGGCCGGACGCTCCGTTCCGTCAGAGCCGCAGCTGCGCGACGTCGGCCGCCGCCGCCATCACGCGGGCGCCCTCGTCGTTGAGGTGCAGGTGGTCGCCGCTGTCGTAGGCCGGCAGGATCCGCTCGGGGTGGTCCGGGTCGGCGACGGCGGCCGCGACGTCCGTCACGGCGTCGAAGACGTCGGCCGTCCGGATCCAGTCGTTGACCTCGCAGCGGACGGCCTGGCCCTGCTCCGAGTCGTACCCCTCGTAGACCGTCCCGGCGTAGGGGCCGATCGTGTGCGCGATGACGCGCAGCCCCGCCTCGTGCGCCTTGCGGGCCAGTTCGGTGTAGCCGGAGATGAGGTCGCCGGCGGTGGGCAGCGGCAGCGGTGCCTCCGGATTGAGGTTGCCGGGCGTGCCGAGGTCGTTGAGACCGAAGTTGAGGATGACGTGGGTGACGCCGGGGACGTCGAGGACGTCGCGCCGCAGCCGGGCGAGGCCGTGCTCGCCGATCTCGTCCGTCAGCAGCCGGTTCCCGGAGATGCCCTGGTTGACCACCCAGCCGCGGGTCAGCCGGCGGTTGAGGTGGTCGGGGAAGCGCGCGTCGGCGCCCGGGGTGGTGCCGGCGCCCTCCAGCCACGAGTCGCCGAAGGCCACGGCTATCGCGGTGCCCGCCGGGGCGAGGACGTCGACACCGGAGACGAAGTACCGGGACAGTTCCAGGGTCTCCGCGCCTTCCAGGGCGGGGGCCGCGGTCAGGTCACCCGGCGCAGCGAAGCCGGTCTCGGACGCGACCACGGAGAAGGTGGCGAGCCCGGTGTCACCGGGGAGGTGCAGGCTGAGCGCGAACCGGTCGCCGGCGGCCACCGCGCCGGGCAGCGGGTCGCTCACGCCCTCCTCGCCGACCTCGAGGGTGAAGGACTCCCGGCCGCCGAAGGTGAGGGGCGCGGACGTCCCCGGATCGACGCCGGAGCCGCCCGTGTGTCTCGCCCAACGCGCGGCGCCGACGGTCAGCGGCTCCTTCCCGAACCTGTTGCTGAGGCGGACGCGGACGGCCTCGCCGCCGCCGTTCAGCCGGATGACCTGACGGAGCGTCTGGTCGGCGAAGGAGCGGGACGGGAAGAGGGTGTAGCTCTCGTACGGGCTGACGACGGCGGAACGGAAACCGGCCACCCACTGCGTGTTCGTTGTCATGCTCCGATCGAACACCTGCCACGACGATCATGTTCCCGTCCCGCCCGATGTTTCCGGGTCAGTCCGTCACCTCGTCGAAGCGGGTCCGTGCCGCCAGGACGTCGTCCATGTGGGTCTCGGCCCACGCCTTGATCGCCCGCATCAGCGGGACCAGGCTCTCGCCGAGCGGCGTCAGGGCGTAGTCGACCCGGACCGGCACCGCCGGGGTGACCGTCCGGGTGACGAGTCCGTCCCGTTCGAGGTTCCGCAGCGTCTGCGTCAGCATCTTCTGGCTGACGCTCACCAGGCGGCGCGCCAGGTCGGAGTAGCGCTGCGGTCCTTCGGAGAGCGCGTTGACGACCAGGCTCACCCACTTGTCCCCGATGCGGTCCAGCAGTTGCCGCGCGGGGCATTCGGCGAGGTAGGCGTCGTACGCGGCGCGCGTCTCGGCATTCGGGGTCGCGGTCGTGGTCGTGGTCGCCATGACTCTCCTTCGGGTGCGGTGGCCACTTCGAAGTACCTTCTTCCTTCTGGAGAGTAACTCTCCCTAGGGTCGTAGCCGTTCAGCCGAACGCGAGAACGTCGGAACGGAAGGTGTTCGAGGATGATGCGGGCGATCGTCGTACGGACGATGGGCGGGCCGGAGGCTCTGGAACTCGTCGAGGTCCCGGTGCCGCGGCCGGGCGCCGGGCAGGTGCGGGTGCGCGTCGAGGCCGCCGCGGTCAACCCGGTCGACGCGCTGACACGCTCCGGGGCCCTGGCGGCGGCGGGGCTGATGGGGCCCAGAGAGACCACCGGCATCGGATGGGACGTCGCCGGGCGCGTGGACGAGGTCGGGTCCGGGGTCACGGAGTTCGCTCCGGGCGACCGGGTGATCGGCCTGCGGGACCGGCTCGACCTCCCGCTCGGCACCTACGCGGAGCAGGTCGTCCTGGACGCGACCGCGGTCGCGCCGGCCCCCGCCCGCCTCTCGTCCGCCGAGGCGGCCACTCTGCCGCTCAACGGCCTGACGGCCGATCAGGCGCTGGACGCCCTCGGCCTGGCCCCGGGGGCCACCCTGCTGGTGACCGGGGCGGCCGGGGCGGTGGGCGGGTACGCCGTGGAACTGGCGGCCGGGCGCGGGCTGCGCGTGGTGGCCGCCGCGGCGGACGAGGACGAGGCGTTCGTCCGCTCGGCGGGCGCCGAGTGGTTCGTCCCGCGCTCGGCCGATCCGGCGGAAGCCGTCCGCGCCCTGGTCCCCGGCGGCGTGGACGCCGCCCTCGACGCCGCCGTGCTCGGAGTGGCCGCACTGGGGGCGGTGCGCAACCGCGGCGCCTTCG
>NZ_JAIQLH010000371.1 GCF_020037025.1 Streptomyces huiliensis
ACGCCGCCGTGCTCGGAGTGGCCGCACTGGGGGCGGTGCGCAACCGCGGCGCCTTCGTCTCCGTCGTCGGCGGCGCGGCGCCGACGCCGCTGCGCGGCATCACCGTCACCGAACTGTGGGTCGCGGCCGACGGCGCCGCCCTGGCCCGGCTCTCCGCCCTGGCCGACACCGGCCGGCTCACCCCCCGCGTCGCCGGCGCCCTCCCGCTCGCGGACGCCGTACGGGCTCACCGCCGGCTCGCCGAGGGAGGACTGCGCGGCCGGCTGGTCCTGACGCCCTGAGAGGCCCTCATCGGCGACAGGGCCGGGCCCGGCCGAGGCGCGCCTGTCCATGCGACTTTCGGCAGTTCCGGGGCGCCGCGCGGGCCGCGTACGGTGCGTCGGTGAACGGAACGACGACGACCGATAGACCCCCGCTGCTCCGCGACCCGGGGACGGTGCTCGCTCCGGCCGCCGTGCTGGCGGCCGGGCTGGGGGTCGACTCCCTGTGGTGGGCGCTGCCGGGCGCGGTGTGCGCCCTGCTGGCGGGGCACCGTTCGGGGCGGACCTGGCCGATGGCCGCCGCGCTCGGCGGCCTGGTGGCGGCGGGGGCCGTGGCGGTCCTGGCGGTACCGGCCCTGTTTCCGCTGGGAAGCGTGTTCGTCGCGCTGGTGGTGGGGGCTGCGCTGCTGCCGTGGTTCGCCGGCCGGGTGTGGCGCCAGTACCAGGAGCTGACCCGGGCGGGCTGGTCGCGGGCGGAGCAGCTGGCGCGCGAGCGGCGGCTGGTCGCCGAGCAGGCCCGGCTGCGCGAACGGGCCCGGATCGCGCAGGACATGCACGACGCGCTGGGGCACGACCTGAGCCTGGTCGCGCTGTCGGCGGGGGCGCTGAAGCTGGCGCCCGGCCTGGCGGAGGCGCACCGGACGGCGGCCGAGGACGTCCGCGCCCGGGCGGCAGCCGCGGTGGAGCGGCTGGGCGAGGTCATCGGCATCCTGCGGGAGGACGCGGACCGGGCTCCCGCCGGGCCCGCGGACTTCGGTGCCGGGAGCATCGGGCGGCTGGTGGCGAACGCCGCCGCCTCGGGGCTCGCCGTGACCTCGCACGTCGAGGGGCGGGAGGACGAGGTGCCGGGCCCGGTCGAGCGGGCGGCGCACCGGGTCGTCCAGGAGGCGCTGACGAACGTGGTGAAGCACGCGCCGGGCGCGGCGGCGGAGGTGCGGGTGACGCACGCGGCCGGCGAGACGGTGGTGACGGTGCGCAACACCGCGCCGCCGTCGGCCGCGGACGGGCTGCCCGCCGGCGGCCGGGGGCTCATCGGGCTGGACGAGCGGGTCCGGCTGACGGGCGGCACGCTGCGCCACGGCCCGGACGGCGCCGGGGGTTTCGCGGTGACGGCCCGGCTGCCGCACGC
>NZ_JAIQLH010000372.1 GCF_020037025.1 Streptomyces huiliensis
CGCCGGGCGGGCGCGGCGGCCCGCGGCCGCTCCTCGGCCTCGCGCTGCCGCGCGGCGCCCTGCGGGGCCTCGGGCACCTCGGGGGCCTCGCCGGCCTGCGCCTCGTCGCCTACTGGCGTGCGCATGACCACCGGCGGGATGGGACGCGAACCCGGGATGTTGATGCGGATCCGCGTGGTCAGCGTGGTCTCGGTCTTCGGCGCGTCCGGCTTGCGGCCGGTGTGCGGCCGGCCGTCACCCGCGGATCCGTAGGGCTGAGTCCCCGACGGATACGCGGCGCCCCCGCGGCCCTGGGGCCCGGAGGACGGACTGTCAGATTCTCGGCTCAAAGCAGGTTCTCCCGGTTATTCTCCGCCGCCCTCCGACCTCTCCGGGGTCGCCCATGCCCAAGGTCAGGGGGGCTCGGCGGCGCCACCACCATACTGGGCACCGCGGGCGCGCACTTGACGACCGCCGGATACCCCGGCCGCCCGCAGGCGATACGCACCGTCGCGGCCCGCACGGGGGCGGGCGACATCAAGGAAAAGTCAGGCGAAACGCCGGACAAAACAGTCGCCTCACGAGCCAAGTCGGCTGTCGCGCGCGTTCGGTTGCGGATTCCGCACCAGGGTGGCGCAGATCACAACGACGACCATCCCGCCCAGCATGAAGACGTTCGCCCCGAGTCCGGCCTCGAAAAGGAAGTCCCCTTCGGGGCGGTTGAGGGCGAGCAGCAGCACCGCGAGCAGCCAGCCGACGCCGCCCACCGCGGCTCCCGTCCGGCCGCCCGTGAGCGCCCGTCCGCCGTAGCAGAGCCCGCCGACGGCCAGCAGGGCGAGCAGCAACCCGCCGGGGAACCAGGCGCCTTGCACCAGCGCGCCCGCGATACCCACCAGGAAGCCGAGGACGAGGAGACCGAGGTGGGAGGCGACCTTCCCGGCCGTCAGGGTGCCGGTCAGCATGCCGCACCCGGCCCTTCGACGCGCTCCGCCGCGTCCGCCGTGCCCACAAGCCCCGCGAACAGGTCGTCCTCACGCGCGGACGCCGCCTTGCCGCGGACGAGGCGGTAACACTCCTCGGCGAGGAGCGGCTGGCCCAGGTCGTTGGAGAGGGCGAAGAAGTGACCGTCCACCACGATCTGGGTGGCGTGCGCCCGCATGGCCGCCGCCTTCGCGGCGAGGTGCGGAGTGGTGGGCAGGACGGCCGTCACCTCATCGTCCGGGACGACGCCCGGTACGTCGTCGAGCGCGGCGACGCCGGGGAACGGACGCCCCTCGCCCGCCGCAGCGGCCTCGCGCAGCCGCGCGAAACCGGCCTCGACGACCGAGCGGGGCACGCAATTCCAGTAGACCTTCGCCACCGCGTGGGGGGCGCCCAGGTCCCGGCGGAACGCGGTCTCGGCCGCCAGCTCCACCGCGCGCATGGCCACGCGGTGCGCCTGGATGTGGTCGGGGTGGCCGTAGCCGCCGTGCGGGTCGTAGGTGACCAGCACCTGCGGCCGGACCTCGCGAATCACCTCAACGAGGTACGCGGCGGCCTCGTCGACGTCGGCTCTCCAGAAGCTGCCGGGCCGGTCGTTCTGCGGGGCGCCCATCATCCCGGAGTCCCGGTAGCGCCCCCGGCCACCCAGGAAGCGGTGGTCGGTGACGCCGAGCTCCTGCATCGCGGCGGCCAGTTCGCCGGCGCGGTGGGCGCCGAGGGCGTCCTCCCGGTCGGCCGCGAGGTGGGCGAGGCCCGGCGGGATCACCTCGCCCTCCTCGCCGAGCGTGCAGGTCACCAGGGTGACGTGGGCACCCTCGGCCGCGTACTTGGCCATGGTCGCGCCGTTGTTGATCGATTCGTCGTCCGGGTGCGCGTGCACCAGGAGCAGCCGGCGGCCGGGAAGGTCGGTCATGGGAACAGCCTACGAGCCGGAGGGCACCGGACGGCAGCCGACCGCGGGGCCGACCGGGCGCTCCTCGGCCGCGCTCCGGCCGTTCCTCGACCGTCCCCGACCGTTCCCCGTCGGGCGGCCGGTCAGAACTTGATGCCGCCGATCATCGCGGTGACGCTCTTCGTCAGCTGGTGCAGGGTGGGGGCGACGGTCGAGCTCGCGAGGTAGAACCCCAGCAGCACGCAGATCGCGGCGTGGCCCGCCTTCAGCCCCGACTTCCGGCACAGCAGGATGACGATGATCGCCAGCAGCACCACCGCCGAAATCGAGAGTGCCACAGCGGTTCACCTCCAGATACGCGGTCGAACGGACGGCAGACGGACGGCAGGTCGAACGGCGCGCACGGACCCGTGGGGGCACGCGGCGGGAAGGCGGGGACGCGGTACGGGGACGCCCCCTCTGCGTGAAGGATCATAACTATCCGCACAGCTCCCGTGACTCGGTGCACAGGAGCGCGCCCGGGGCGCACGGTGACTTCTCGCCGCGCGGCACCCGGCGGCCCTAGGCTCGCCCGCATGACCGGACAGCTCTCGTTCCCCCGCCAGTACGCCAGGACGCAGCGCTACACCCTGGGCGCGCCACGCGCGTTCACCGTGGCACCGGACGGCTCGCGCGTCGTCTTCCTGCGCTCCCGCTCCGGCACCGACCGCTCCCATGCGCTGTGGGTGCTCGATCTCGACGACGGCCGGGAGTATCCCGCGGGCGATCCCGCGGCGCTGCTGGGCGGCGCGGAGGAGGAGTTGTCGCCCGAGGAGCGCGCGCGGCGCGAGCGGGCGCGCGAGGGGTCGGCGGGCATCGTGGGCTACGCGGTGGACGCCGCCGCCGAGTTGGCGGCCTTCGCGCTGTCGGGGCGGCTCTTCGTCGCCGAGCTCCAGGGCGGCAGCGCCGCCGAACTCCCCGTCCCCGGCCCGGTCGCGGACCCGCGGCCGTCGCCCGACGGCCGGCACGTCGCATACGTGGCGGGCGGGGCGCTGCGCGTCGTGGAGGCGGACGGCGGCGGTGACCGGCCGCTGGCCGAGCCGGAGTCGGCGGACGTCACCTGGGGGCTCGCGGAGTTCATCGCGGCGGAGGAGATGGACCGCTCGCGCGGCTTCTGGTGGTCCCCGGACGGCACGGCCCTGCTGGCGGCGCGGGTGGACGAGACGCCCGTCGAGCGCTGGTGGATCGCCGACCCCGCCCGGCCCGCCGAGGCGCCGGCCGAGGTCGCCTATCCCGCCGCCGGCACCCCGAACGCGGACGTCTCACTGGCCCTGCTCGGCCTGGACGGCTCCCGCACGGACATCGCGTGGGACCGCGCCCGCTTCCCGTACCTGGCCCGGGTGCACTGGTCCGCGGGCGGCCCGCCGCTGCTGCTGGTGCAGGCTCGCGACCAGCGCACGCAGGCCGTCCTGGAGGTGAACACCGCCACCGGCGCCACCCGTGCGCTCCTCACCGAGGAGGACCCGTCGAAATGGCTGGATCTGTTCCCCGGTGTGCCCGCCTGGACGCCGGACGGCCGGCTGGTGCGGATCGCGGACGCGGACGGGGCGCGCGCCCTGGTCGTCGGTGAACGGGCGCTCACCGGGCCCGAGTTGTTCGTCCACGCGGTGCTCGACATCACCGAGGAATCGGTGCTGGTCAGCGCGTCCGCCGGGGCGGCCGCGGACGATCCGGAGCCGGGCGCGTCGCACGTCTGGCGAATCGGCGAGGGGGGCGCGGAACGGCTCTCCGAGGGGCACGGGCGGCACGCCGCGGTGCGCTCAGGGGCGGTCATGGTGCTGGTCTCGGCCGTGCCGGACCGCCCGGGGAGCGAGGCCGTCGTCCTGCGGGACGGCAAGCCCGTCGCCACCGTGGCGTCGTTCGCCGAGACCCCCGTGCTCTCCGCGCGCCCCCAGTTCACCCGGGCGGGGGATCGCGGGATCCCGTGTGCCGTGCTGCTGCCGACCGGGTACCGGGAGGGTGACGGGCCGCTGCCCGTCCTGATGGACCCCTACGGGGGACCCCACGGCCCGCGGGTCGTCGCCGCGCACAACGCGCATCTCACCTCCCAGTGGTTCGCCGACCAGGGGTTCGCGGTGGTCGTCGCCGACGGGCGGGGCACCCCGCACACGTCCCCCGCCTGGGAGAAGGCGATCCGCGACGACTTCGCCGGCGTCACCCTCGACGACCAGGTCGACGCCCTCCACGGCCTCGCCGACCGCTTCCCGCTGGACCTCGGGCGCGTCGCCATCCGCGGCTGGTCCTACGGCGGCTACCTGGCCGGTCTCGCCGTCCTCCGCCGCCCCGACGTCTTCCACGCGGGGATCGCGGGGGCGCCGGTCACCGACTGGCGGCTGTACGACACGCACTACACCGAGCGGTACCTCGGGATGCCTTCGGAACAGCCCGAGGTGTACGAGCGGAACTCGCTCGTCGGCGAGCGGGGCTTGTCGGGGGCCGCTCCGGAGCGGCGGCCGTTGATGATCATTCATGGGCTGGCGGATGACAATGTGGTGGTGGCGCATGCGTTGCGACTGTCGTCGGCGTTGCTTTCCGAAGGGCGGCCGCATGAGGTTTTGCCGCTGTCCGGGGTGACGCATATGACTCCGCAGGAGCAGGTGGCCGAGAACCTGTTGCTGTTGCAGGTGGACTTCCTGCGGCGGTCGCTGGGCAGGTGAGGGTGCCCCGGTCCCGCCCCGTCGCCGATTCCCGGGGGCAAGCCCCCCGGTCCCCCTGACACCGCGCTCCGCGCGGTTGTCCTCACACGCCGGACGGGCTGAATCAGCCCGTCCGGCGTTTGAGGACGCGCACCGCAGGTGCGCTCGGGGTCCGGGCCCTCACGATTCCGCACCACCCGCCGCAGCCCTCTTGACTGCGCGGTAACGCCGTTGCCACAGTCCCGTGCAACCGACGCCACTCAGCGGGGGGCCGCACGATGACGAGTCCTACCCTGATCGCCCCCGCCCCGGAACTGGCGGGCCGCTCCCCCGGCCGCCTCATGTGGCTGCGCTTCAGACGGGACCGCGCCGGTGTCGTGTCGGCCTGCGTCGTCGTGTTCTTCTTCGCCGTCGCGGCGGCGGCCCCGCTGATCTCGATGGTGTACGGGAAGGACCCGACGACGACGTACGGGCTGGACGAGACCGGGCTGCTCAACGAGTACGGCTACCCGGTCGCCCCCAACGGGGGGATCTCCGGCCGGTTCTGGTTCGGCATCGAGCCGACGCTGGGGCGGGACGTCCTGACGCAGTTGGTCTACGGCATTCGTACCTCGCTGCTGATCGCCGCGGCGGCGACCGTGCTGTGCGTGGTGACGGGGGTGCTGATCGGGGTGACGGCCGGGTACGTCGGCGGGCGGACGGACTACTTCCTGGGCCGGTTCATCGACCTGCTGCTGGCCTTTCCACAGCAGTTGTCGTTCGTCGCGTTCACCCCGGTCGTCTACGCGCTGTTCGTGAGCCCGGAGAAGGAGACCCCGACGTACCTCAGGGTGGTGACCCTGATCGTGGTGCTGTGGGCGCTGGGCTGGATGGGGTTGGCGCGGCTGCTGCGCGGGCAGGTACTGAGCCTGCGGGAGCGGGAGTTCGTGGAGGCGGCGAAGGTGACGGGCGCGTCGCCGTGGCGGATCATCACCAGGGAGCTGCTGCCCAACCTCTGGACGCCGATCCTCGTCCAGTCCACCCTGATGCTCCCCGCCCTGGTCACGGCGGAGGCGGGGCTCTCCTTCATCGGCGTCGGCATCGTGGAGCCCACCCCCGACTGGGGGCGGATGTTCGCCAACGGCGCCAAGTACTACGAGAGCGACATCACCTACATCTTCTTCCCCGGGATCGCGATGATCATCTTCGTGGTGGCCTTCAACCTCCTCGGGGACTCCGTCCGGGACGCGTTCGACCCCCGGACCCAACGCTGAACAGCCGGACAAGCGCCGATCACGTCACCACACGGACAGGCAGGTGCACCCCATGAGGAGACTCGACCGCAGGGTCCCGTACGTCGTGGCCCTGGCCGCCGGGGCCTTGGTGGTCTCGGCGTGCAGCAGCGGAGGAGGAGGCGGGGGCGGCGGAGGGGACGGGAAGAGCGACGGCCCCGGCGAGGACAAGACCGTCTCCTCCAACTACTCCATCGGTGGCGCCGTCGACGCGGCCGGCCCGGCCCC
>NZ_JAIQLH010000373.1 GCF_020037025.1 Streptomyces huiliensis
CCCGGCGAGGACAAGACCGTCTCCTCCAACTACTCCATCGGTGGCGCCGTCGACGCGGCCGGCCCGGCCCCCGAGGTCCCCGGCGCCAAGAAGGGCGGCACCCTCACCGTCCTCCAGCGCGACGCCTTCAACCACCTCGATCCGGGCCAGATCTACTTCGCCGACGTCCTGGCCAACCAGATGCTCTACAACCGCTCCCTCACCTCGTACAAGATCGACGACAAGGGGCGGGTGAAGGTCGTCGGCGACCTCGCGACGGACTCCGGAACCTCGTCGGACGGCGGCAAGACCTGGAAGTTCACCCTCAAGGACGGGCTGAAGTTCGAGGACGGGTCCCCGATCACGTCCAAGGACGTCCGGTGGGGCATCGAGCGGCTCTACGCCCCGTTCGAGACCGACGGGCCGCTGTACATCCCGCAGTGGCTCAGCGGGGACGGGAACGCGTTCCGCAAGGCGCTGCCCGACGGCCCGTACCAGGGCAGGCACCTGCCGGCGTCCGTCCTGGACACCCCCGACGACAAGACGATCGTCTTCCACTTCCGCGCCCCGCACGCGGACACCCCGTACGCGACGGCCATGCCCAACATCGGCGCGGTGAAGGCGGAGAAGGACGGGCAGCGCAAGTACGACAACGCGCCCTTCTCCTCAGGCCCTTACAAGGTCGGCAGCTACAAGGTAGGCAAGTCGCTGACCCTGGTGCGCAACGAGCACTGGGACCCGAAGACCGACCCGATCCGGCACCAGTACGCCGACCGGTTCGAGATCAGCTTCGGCCACCAGTTCGCCGACTCCACCCGGCGGCTCCTCACCGACCAGGGCGGGGACAAGAACGCGTTCTCGTTCAGCAACGCCGTGGCCCCCGAGATGACCGAGAAGGTCCTCGGCCAGCAGGACACCAAGGCGCGCCGGCTGCTGGAGATCCAGCCCTACGTCGACTACATCTCCTTCAACACCACCCGCCTCAAGGACGTCAAGGTCCGCAAGGCCCTCGCCTACGCCATGCCCAACGGGCAGATCCTCCAGCAGAACGGCGGCGCGACGGCCGGTGTCGTGGCCGGCAACTACCTCTCCCCCGCCATGGACGGCTACCGGCCGACCGACCCCTACGGGAAGAAGGACAAACCCGCGGGCGATCCGGAGAAGGCCCGGGCCCTGCTGAAGGAGGCGGGGAAGGAGGGGCAGGAGATCGTCTACGCGTACGCCAACACGGACGTACAGCAGAAGGTCTCCGTCGTCGTCACCCAGGCCCTGGAACGCGCGGGTTTCAAGGTGCAGAAGAAGGAGATCGACTCCAACACCTGGCGGACGTCCATCTCCGAGGTGGGCAACAAGTTCGACATCTACCGCACCTCCTGGGGCGCCGACTGGCCGGTCTCCTCGACGGTCGTGCCGCCGCTGTACGACGGCCGGCAGATCGCCGACGGCTCGCAGAACTACGGCCACCTCGACGACCCCAAGGTCAACGCGGAGATCGACCGCGTCACCCGGATCACCGACGTGAAGCAGGCGGGCGCCGAGTGGCAGAAGCTGGCCGACCGGATCCTCACCGAGGACGTCCCGGGCGTGCCCACCTTCTACAACCGGCAGTTCTCGCTGTGGGGTTCGGGGCTCGGCGGGATCAAGTACCACCCGGTGTACGGGACCATCGACCCGACCGGGGTGTTCGTGAAGTGACACCGGCCGTACGGGCGGGGGCACCCCCCCGCCCCTACGACCGCCGCCCCCTCCGAGCCGGACACCGACCCGTGAAGAGCCCGCAGCCATGCTGAGATTCCTCCTCCGCCGGTTCCTCGGCGCGATCGTCATCGTCCTGCTGATCAGCGCGATCACCTTCTTCCTGTTCTTCGCGCTGCCCTCCGAGCCCGCCCTGATGTCGTGCGGCAAGAACTGCACGCCCGACGCGCTGGCGGTCATCAACAAGAACCTGGGCCTGGACGAGCCGGTCCCCGTCCAGTACTGGCACTACATGACCGGCATCTTCACCGGCCGCGACTTCTCGGTGGGCCACTGCCCGGCGCCCTGCCTCGGCTACTCGTTCTCCAACCAGCAGCCGGTCTGGGACACCATCGTGGACCGCTTCCCGACCACCCTCTCGATCGCCCTGGGCGGGGCCGTCGTCTTCCTCCTCGTGGGCGTCGGCATCGGAATGATCGCCGCCGCCTTCCGGGGCACCTGGATCGACAAGTTCTTCAGCTCGCTGTCGCTGATCGGCAACTCGCTCCAGATCTACTTCGTGGGCGTCGTCGCGCTCGCGGTGTTCGTCAGCGGACTGCACTGGTTCGACAACCCGGCGTACCACCCCATCACCGAGGATCCGGTCAAGTGGTTCACCGGAATGATCATTCCCTGGCTGGTGCTGTCGATCATTTTCATCGCCAACTACAGCCGGATGACGCGCTCCCAGATGATCGAGCAGCTCTCCGAGGACCACGTCCGCACCGCCCGCGCCAAGG
>NZ_JAIQLH010000374.1 GCF_020037025.1 Streptomyces huiliensis
CCGTCCAGCGGGCGGCCCGCGAGCCGGCCCCGGTCGTCCGTCCAGAGCGGGAACCGGCGGCCGGGGGCCTCGGCGCCCCGCAGCGGTACGAGGCCGGTGCGCGAGCCGCCGTCGGGGCTCGGCCAGCGGGCCAGGACCCGGTGGTAGCCGTCGCGCCCCGGCGTCCCCTCGCGGTCCCCCGCGGTGCCGCGCACCGGCTCCGGGCGGAGCGCCACCGCGCTCACCAGGTGCCGGTGGGACTGCTGTTCACGGGCCGTCCGCCGGAGCACCGCGTCGGCGGACGTACCGGCCAGCAGCCCCGCCAGCGGCCCGACGACGAGCATCAGGACCACCGCGGCCACCCCGATCCAGCTCTCCAGCACGTCGGTGGGACGGCGCAGCGGGTTGCGCCGCCAGCGCCAGGCGGACCGCCGGGCCCAGGACCGCATCCGGGACGTCGCGTTCATGGAGCTCACCCCCCTGCGTCTCATTACCTCACAGGAGGCGGCGCATGCGGGAACGGACGGGGCTCAGGGCGGAATCACTCCCGGCGGACGTCCGGGGGCCGCGCGTTGACGCGCCGGGGCGTACGGGAGCGCGCCGGCGTACGGGAAGGGGAGGGACCGGTCAGTCGAGGACCTCGAACGGGTCGCCGGCCCGCAGCACCCCGGGATGCTCGGGGATGAGGTTCTGCCCGAAGACGAGCCCCGTCGCACCGCGCCGGTGGCGGCCCAGGGTGTGCAGGGGCTCCCGGCCGCGAGCGGCCGTGCGCTGGTCGGTGGTGGTGACGACGCAGCGTCCGCAGGGTTTGACGACCCGGAACGCCACCTCGCCCAGCCTGACGCGGCGCCAGCCGTCCTCGGCCCAGGCGCCGGTGCCGCCGACCACGACGTTCGGGCGGAAGCGGTCCATCGGCAGCGGGCCCTCGTCCGGGTGGTCGCCCCCGGCGACGAGCGAGTTGAGCGCCGCGAGCGAGGCGGCGGTGGTGAGCAGCAGCGGGAAGCCGTCGGCGAACCCGACGCGGTCCTCCGGGCGCCCGTACCGGAGGTCGACCGGGCGCCGGACCGCCGGGTCGTCCATGTGCACCAGCCGGGCGTCGACGCCCAGGAAGGCGGTCACCCAGGCGTCGGCCGCTGGGCCCGCGGGCACCGCCTCGACCTTGTCCCGGAACACCTCCACGGTGACCGTCCCCCGCCGCCCGGGACCGGGCACCGGCACCTCCAAGGGCGCGGCCCCCGGACCGGAGATCCGCACCCCGCCCCCGGGCAGCGCGCGAGCGGAACCCAACGCGAGCCGGGGCACCTGGCGTTGGGTGAGGAACCGGCCGTCGGGCGCGGTCACCATCCACCGCCGGTCCCCGGCCAGCCCCCACGGCTCGACGGCCGCCTCCCCCGGCGAGCCCCCCGCCATCGACTTCACCGGGTAGACGTGGAGCGAGAGGAGGGAGGGCACGGGTGGGGCGGGAACGAGGGGGATCGCCATGCGGTCATCCTGCCCGTCCCGGGCCCGTGCGCACCCGCCGGTTTCCGGCGCGTTCCGCGCCGGGCCGGCCCTCTCCCGCCGTCGGCCGTCGGTCAGTAGCTCCCGGGACCGGAGTACGGGCGCTGCTGCTGGTACGGGTCCTCGTACGAGCCCGGCTGGCCGGGCTGCGCGCCCGGGCCGGGCGCCGGGCGGGGGGCCACCGGGCGCATCGCGTCGTACCCCGCCGGACCGCCGGGGGCGGGCGGGCGCTGCTGGTACTGCTGCGGGCCGGGATAGCCGCGCGGCGCCGACGCCTGCTGCGGGATGTACGGCGCCGGGGCCTGCTGGAGGCCGCCCATCTGCGGGCCGCCCTGGCCGTACTGCGGGGGCTGCGGGGCGTACCCGCTCTGCAGCGGCTGCGGCACCGGCGCGGCCGCCGGGCCCGGGCCGTGGCCGGAGGGGCCCGAGGGGAGGGCGGGCAGCGCGGGCAGCTGACTCCCGCCGTCGAAGGGCGCCGACACCCGGATCGGGGCGATCTGCGGGGTGCCCCGCTCGGCGACGAGGCTGTCGTAGATGGGGGTGTCCGGGAACGACGACGCGGAGTAGTAACCGCTGCCGTAGGCACTGCGGGGGGAGGTCATAGCCCTTAAGTTAAGCCCACGATGTGCCGGTTGGGGAGTCAGGTACCCGGGTTGGTTCCGGAGGCCCCTGCGGCGCCCACGACCAATCGGGGCGAAGGCGGAGAATTCGGGGGCCACGGTACGTTGGACCGGTGCAAGGGACCGGATCGTTCAGGGCCTGATCGGGGGCCCGTCCGGGAATCGCTCTACAGGGGTGGCAGATGGGGATGCTGAAGGGCACCAATGTCCGGATTCCGGCGCCGGCGGTGCGGATAGAACTCGGCTGGCGGACCGGCCCCGGCGTACCGGACGTGGACGCCTCCGCGCTGCTCCTCGCCGGGGGCCGGGTCCGCTCCGACGCGGACTTCGTCTTCTACAACCAGGCCGTGCACACCTCCGGCGCGGTACGGCACGAGGGCAAGGTGCCGGCGGCCGGCGCGGTGACCGACACCCTGGCCGTCGACCTGGCCTCGGTCGAACCCGACGTGGAGACCGTGGTGCTCGCGGCCTCCGCCGACGGCGGCACGTTCGGCCAGGTGCCGGGGCTGTACGTGCGGGTCTTCGACGCGGCGGGCGGCGCGGAGCTGGCGCGCTTCGACAGCGAGGACGCGTCGGTCGAGACCGCCTTCGTGCTCGGCGAGCTCTACCGGCGGCAGGGCGAGTGGAAGTTCCGGGCGGTCGGCCAGGGATACGACAGAGGGCTCGCCGGGCTGGCGACCGACTTCGGGATCTCGGTGGACGATCCGGGGCCCGCTCCCGTCGCGCCGCCCGCTCCCGTGGCCGCGCCCGTCGCGCCTCCCGCCCCGGCGGCTCCCCCCGCGGCCCCGCCCGCACCGGCCGCCCCGCCCGCACCGCCTGTCGCGGCCCCCGCCGCCCGGTCCGTGAACCTGACCAAGGTCACGCTCACCAAGCAGGCCCCGTCCGTCTCGCTCACCAAGCAGGGCGGCACCTCGGGCGCGCTGCGCGTCAACCTCAACTGGCAGATGCGGCAGCAGGAGCCGGCCAAGGGCGGCGGCTGGGGCCGCCGGCTCACCCGGGCGCTCCAGGGCGACCTGGACCTCGACCTCGGCTGCCTCTTCGAGCTCAACGACGGGACGAAGGGCGTGGTGCAGGCCCTCGGCAACTCCTTCGGCTCGCTCCAGCGCCCGCCCTACATCCACCTCGACGGCGACGACCGCACCGGCGCGGCGGCGCAGGGCGAGAACCTCACCATCAACCTCGACCACAGCCGTGACTTCCGGCGCATCCTCGTCTTCGTCACGATCTACCAGGGGGCCAGCAGCTTCGCGGGCCTCCACGCCACGGTCACCCTCCAGCCGCAGCACGGCGCGCCCATCGACTTCTCGCTCGACGAGTGCACCGTGCCGTCCAACGTCTGCGCGCTGGCGCTCATCACCAACAACGGCGGCGACCTCGTCGTCCAGCGCGAGGCCCGCTACCTGGTCCCCGACCGGGGCGTCAGCCCGCAGCGCACGCTGGACCACGCGTACGGCTGGGGGATGAACTGGACGCCCGGCAGGAAGTGAGCCGGCCGGCCGGTCAGGGCCGTTCGGAGGGCGCGGCCTCGGGGCGGGCGTACGTCCGCCCCTTCCAGGCCGCGCCCCGGCCGCGATAGTGCTGGACCGCCGAGTCGACCGTCATCAGCAGGTACAGGGCGGCAGTGAACGGGAGCAGCGGCGCGAGCCACGGCGGCTGCCGGTAGTAGCGCAGCATCGGCAGGTACGTGCCCGTCATCACCGCCCACGCCGCCGCCCCGGCGACCAGGGCCGGGAGGCTCCCGCCGGCGGCGCCGGCCAGGACGGCCGCGGGCGGGGCCAGGTAGACGACGGCCAGCCCGGCCACCGTGGCGAGCAGCAGCAGCGGCTGGTACAGGAGTTGCGCGTAGGCGCTGCGGGACACCATCCGCCACAACTGCCCCAGGCGTGGGTAGGGGCGGATGCTGTCCACCTGCTCGGCGAGGCCCAGCCAGATCCGGCCGCCGGACCGTTTGACCGCGCGCGCCAGGGTCACGTCGTCGATCACCGCGTGCCGGATCGCGTCCGGGATCCGGGCCCGCTCCGCCGCCTCCCGGCGCAGCAGGACGCAGCCGCCGGCCGCCGCCGCCGTCCGGCCGCCCGGCCGGTTGACCCAGCGGAACGGGTAGAGCTGCGAGAAGAAGTACACGAAGGCCGGGACGATCAGCCGTTCCCACGGGGTGACCACCCGCAGCCGGGCCATCTGCGACACCAGGTCGAGGTCGGCCGCGCGGGCCGCCTCGACGAGGGCGCGCAGGCTGCCGGGCGCGTGCGCGATGTCGGCGTCCGTCAGCAGCAGGTACTCGGCGTCGGTCCGGGCGCGGGCCAGCGCCATGCCGTGCCGGACGGCCCACAGCTTGCCGGTCCAGCCGGGCCCGGGCTCGCCGGGGGAGTTTACGCTCAGCGGCAGCCCGCCGCGCTCGGCGGCCAGCGACCGGGCGAGGTCGCCGGTGCCGTCCGTGCTGCCGTCGTCGACCAGGAACACCTCGGCCCGGCCCGGGTAGTCCTGGGCGAGCAGCGACGGAAGGCTCTCCGGGAGCACCTCCGCCTCGTCCCGGGCGGGGACGACGACCGCCACGGACGGCCAGTCGTCCGGCGGCCGGCGGTCCGGCGGTGTGAGGTGTGGCGGTGTGCGGTGTGGCAGGCGCACGTCCGTACGCCAGAAGAAG
>NZ_JAIQLH010000375.1 GCF_020037025.1 Streptomyces huiliensis
AGGTGTGGCGGTGTGCGGTGTGGCAGGCGCACGTCCGTACGCCAGAAGAAGCCCTGGCCCAGCAGCAGCCACAGCCACGCGGCCAGGGAACCGACGGAGATCCATGTCAGCGCGTTCACCCGCCGCAGTCTGCCCGACGGGCCCGGCCGGGCGGCACACCGCCGGGGGCCGGGCGCGGGCGCGTCTGGACCGTTCGGGGCACCGCCATCCCGTCCGCCCATTAACCCGTGTGCCGCCCATCCATTAAAGTGACCGGGTGAAGATCGCGCTCATGGACTCCGGCAATGGCCTTCTGGCGGCGGCCGCCGCCGTGCACCGGCTGCGGCCCGACGCCGATCTGGTGCTCTCCTCCGACCCCGGCAGCATGCCCTGGGGTCCCCGCACCCCCGAGGACGTCACCGAACGCGCCCTGGGCTGCGCCCGCGCCGCCGCCGCGCACCGGCCGGACGCCCTGATCATCGCCTGCAACACGGCCTCGGTCCGCGCGCTGGCCGCGATCCGCGCCGAGCTGGAGCCGGGCATCCCGGTGATCGGCACCGTGCCCGCGATCAAGCCGGCCGCGGCGGGCGGCGGCCCGTTCGCCATCTGGGCCACCCCCTCCACCACCGGCAGCCCCTACCAGCGCGGCCTGATCCGCGACTTCGCGGCCGGCGTCGAGGTCACCGAGGTGGCCTGCCCCGGGCTCGCCGACGCGATCCAGTGGGCCGACGACGCGGCCGTCGACGCCGCCATCGCCTCGGCGGCGGCCCGCACCCCGCGCGACGTCCGCGCCGTCGTCCTCGGCTGCACCCACTACGAGCTGGTCGCCGAGCGCATCCGGGCCGCCGTCCAGGCGCCCGCCGGGCCGCCCCTGGTCCTGCACGGCTCGGCCGGGGCGGTGGCCGCCCAGGCGCTGCGCCGGATCGGCGCGGGCCCGGCGCCGGACGCCGAGCCGACGGGCCGCCTGACGGTGCTGAACGGGGGGCGCGAGGACGTCCTCGACGCGGCCTCGCTTAGCTACCCCGAGGGCCGCGCCCTGACGACGGTGGGAGCGGGACGCCCGTAAGGGGCCGCGCCAGGGTACGGCGGATCCGGCCGGCCGTACCCGCGGAGACCCCTGCCGCCGGGGCGGAACCTCGGTACGCTGCCTGGTATGAGGGACCAGCCGAAGGCCCCTGAGGGGCACGACGACAGCGAGCCCGCCGTCTGGACGGGCCGCGCCACCAACCGCGTGCAGTGGCTGCTCGCCGCCGTCGGCGCCGCCTGCATGGCGCTGGGCATCGACCTGGCCGTCGCGCACCCCTGGACCTCCGGCGTGATCCCGCTCGTGATGTCCGTCGTCGGCTGCGTCGCCGCCGGACTGCTGATGCTCTACGGCACGGTCGCGTTCGTGCACGTGGCGGTGCGGGTCGACAAGGAGACCCTGGAGATCCGCTGCGGCCACATCGGGCTGCCCCGGACCCGCATCCCCCTCGCCCAGGTGGTCGACGCCGTGTTCGCGCCCCGGGTCACCCCGCGCCAGTGGGGCGGCTGGGGATACCGCTGGCGGCCGGAGCAGGGGACGGGGGTCGTGGTGCGCCGGGGCGAGGGCTTCGTGGTCCGGCTCGGCGACGGCCGCTCGTTCACGGTCACCGTGGACGACGCGGAGGCCGCCGTGCGGGTGATCCGCGAGCGGCTCGGCCTCGCCGGCGGGCGCCCCGCTTCCGTCTGAGACACCCCTCCTCCGAGCCCCGCACGGCGCTCCGCGGATCTGAATGCCCCCGTCGTGTGACGTCCGCCGGGCCCCCGGGCCCGCCGCCGCCTGACGCACCGGCCGTCGGAGGCCAGTTCACAGTACGCGAGTTCCAGTGTTCGAAGGAAAAGGCGGAAATAAATTCGGCCACTCCTCGGCCGTGTCACTTGAAGTCCCCGGACTCCGCTCTATCCGGGATCCGTTCGCTTTGCTAACGTGTGGGGTGCGTATTCTTCCGAGCGCAGTCGGGAGTCGTTGAGGATGCACCGCAAAAGCATATGATCGTCCGCTCGATCCCACGTCAGTGAGTGCGGCTTTTCCCGTCGGGTGACAACCCGCTGGAAGGGCATTCTGACGAACCGGACGGCGGGGGTGCCGCGGCCTCTGGTCACTTCTGTTGGACCTCTGTTGATCAGGGCGAAGCACGAGGTCAGGACGGCAGCCGTCCCTATCGCTTTGCGCACTGTCAAACCCTCCGGGCCTCCATGCCCACCTCGGTTCAGGGAGATTCTCCTCCCCTGTTCGAGCTGAATGCAGGGACGCGCATGAAAGCTTTTCGGGTCACCCGCGAGTTTCCTCTCGCATTGCGACTGCTACTGATCAACCAGTTTGGTATCGACATCGGGTTCTATATCCTGGTGCCATTTCTCGCGGCATATCTGGGTCAGGAACTCGGAATGTCCGACGCGCTCGTCGGCCTCGTGCTCGGCGTGCGCAACCTCGGCCAGCAGGGCCTGTTCCTCCTCGGCGGCTCGGCCGCCGACCGGCTGGGCCCGCGCGCCGTCATCATCACCGGCTGCGCGCTGCGCACCCTGGGCTTCTCCCTCTTCGCCTTCGGCACCACGCTGCCGGTCGTCCTCGGCGCCTCACTGCTCAACGGACTGGCCGCCGGCCTCTTCTACCCGTCCGCCCGGGCCTATGTGGCCCTGGAGGCCGGCGACCGCAAGGCCGAGGCGTTCGCCCTGCTCAACGTCTACGCGACCATCGGCTCGCTGATCGGACTGCTCCTCGGCAGCGTGCTGATCCGCGCCGACTTCCGGCTCTGCGCCGTGGCCGCCGCCGGCGTCTACGCGCTGCTGACCGTCGCCCAGGCCATGGTCATCCCCGACCGGCCGGCCCCCGCCGCCGCCGACCGCAGCACCGTCCTCGGCGACTGGCTGGAGGTCTTCGGCAACCGCCGGTTCCTGCTCTTCTCCCTCGCCACCACCGGCATGTTCACCGTGGAGAACCAGCTCTGCCTGCTGCTCCCCGCCGGGGCGAAACAGGCGTCCGGCTGGGAGGGCGCGGCCGGGGTGCTGCTCGGGGCCGGAGCCGTCGTCAACCTCTTCCAGATGCCCATCACCCGCGCCCTGGAACGGCACGGCGGCGGCAGCCGGTGGGTCGGCGGCGGCCTCGTCGTGATGGGCCTCGGCTTCGTCCCGCCGCTGCTGATCTGCGCCGACGGGCCGCCCGACGGGGCGCGGGACGTCGTGCCGCGGATGCTGGTCATGCTCATCGGGTCGCTGCTGCTGTTCGTCGGCACCATGGTCGCCCACCCCGCCGTCCTGGAGATGATCCCCCGGTTCGGCCGCGAGACGCTCGCCGGCACCTACTTCGGGCTGTTCTACGTCTTCGCCGGGCTGACCGCCGCCGGCGGCAACGCCGTCGTCGGCTGGACCATGGACATCGGCAAGCAGTACGAGTGCCCATGGCTGCCCTGGACCGGCTGCGTCGCCTTCGGCCTCTCCTCCGCCCTGGCCGTCACCCTCCTCTACCGCACCCGGATGCTCCCGGACCGCCCCGGGACCTCGGCCATGGAGGGCACCGTCATCCCGTCCGGGCTGCCCGAGCGGAGCGGCGCGGTGGCCGCGGAGGCCGGCACCGGACCGGCCGGACCGACGGCGGAGGCCGTCGGACGCTGGGAGGTGGGGCTCTTCGGCCGGGCCCGGCTGCCCGGGCCGGGCCGGGCGGTGGACAAGGCGCGGGAGAAGCCGCCGCGCTGAGCGGCGCCGGGGGCGCCGCGTCGCCACCGCCGG
>NZ_JAIQLH010000376.1 GCF_020037025.1 Streptomyces huiliensis
GACGAGGCGGCGGGCGCCGCCGGGGGTGGCCGCGCGGGCGGTGACGGCGGCCGCGGCGACGCCGGGCAGCGCCTCCAGCGCGGCCTCGATCTCGCCGAGTTCGATGCGGAAGCCGCGCACCTTGACCTGGTCGTCGGTGCGGCCGAGGTACTCGACGACGCCGTCGCCGTGCTCGTCGACGGCCCACCGGACGAGGTCGCCGGTGCGGTACATGCGCGTACCGTCCGGACGGTACGGGTCCGCGACGAAGCGGGACGCGGTCAGGCCGGGCCGGTCGAGGTAGCCGCGGGCGAGCTGGACACCGGCGAGGTACAGCTCGCCGGGGACGCCGACCGGAACCGGGCGCAGCGCGGCGTCCAGCACGTACAGGCGCGTGTTCCACACCGGCCGGCCGATCGGGACGACGCCGGCGCCGGGGCGGGTGCGGTGGTACGTGACGTCGACGGCGGCCTCGGTGGGCCCGTAGAGGTTGTGCAGCGGCACCTCGGGCAGCGCGTCGTACCAGCGCTCGACGACGTCGCCGGGGAGGGCCTCGCCGGAGCAGAAGGCGCGGCGCAGTCCGGCGCAGGAGCGGGCGGTGGCCGGCTCCTCCAGGAAGGCGCGGAGCATGGAGGGGACGAAGTGCAGGGTGGTGACGTGCCGTTCGGCGATCAGCCGGGCGAGATAGGCGGGGTCCTTGTGGCCCTCGGGCCGGGCGAGGACGACGGTGGCGCCCTCGCACAGCGCCCAGAAGAACTCCCAGACGGAGACGTCGAAGCTCGCGGGCGTCTTCTGGAGCACGCGGTCGTCGGCGCGCAGCCGGTAGGCGTGCTGCATCCAGGCGAGGCGGTTGACGATGGCGCGGTGGGTGACGACGACGCCCTTGGGGCGGCCGGTGGAGCCGGAGGTGTAGATGACGTAGGCGGCGTCGTCGGGGCCGGGGCGGGTGGCGGCGGCGCCCTCGTCGTCCTCCGAAGCCTCGTCCAGCAGGAGGGCGTTCTCGCGGACGGCGGCCGGGAGCCGGTCCAGGACCGCGCGGACGGTGACGACGCGGACCGGGCGGGCGTCCTCGGCCATGGCGGCGAGCCGGTCGGCCGGGTAGTCGGTGTCGAGCGGCAGGTAGGCGGCGCCGGACTTCAGCACGCCCAGCAGGGCGGTCATCAGCTCGGCGGAGCGCGGCACGGCGACGCCGACGATCGTGTCGGGTCCGGCCCCGGCGGCGGCCAGCCGGCGGGCCAGCGCCTCGGCGCGGGCGTCGAGTTCGCGGTAGCTGAGGAGGGTGTCCTCGAAGACGACGGCGGTGGCGTCGGGCGTGGCGGCGGTCCGCTCGGCGATGCGCTCGACGAGGGTGGCGGCGGCGAGCGGCCGCTCGGTGGCGTTCCAGCCGTGCAGGACCGCCTCCCGCTCGCCGTCGGCGAGGAGTTCGGCGCGGTCGAGGGTGAGGTCGGGGTCGGCGGCGAGCCGGGCCATGAGGTCGGCGCAGCGCTCGGCGTGCCCGGCGAGGGTCGCGGCGTCGTACAGGGCCGGGTTGGCGTCGAATTCGAGGTGCAGGAGGCCGTCGGGGCTCTTGGTGACGGACACCGACAGGTCCTCGACCGGGCCGGAGGCGAGGTTGACGGTGTGCCCGGGGATGCCCGCGAAGTCGAGGTCGAGGTCGAAGGGCTTGATGTTGAGCATCGGCCCGTACAGCCGCGCGTCGCCGCCGACGAGGCCGAGGTCGCGGCGGATGTCCTCGCCGCGGTAGTGCTGGTGACGGCGGGCGTCCTTGAGCTCTCCGGCGGCGCGCCGGATGAGGTCGGGGAAGGTGTCGGTGCCGGCGACGGACAGCCGGACGGGCAGCACGTTGACGGCCATGCCGGGGACGCGGAGGGTGCCGGGCGCGCTGCGGGCCATGAAGTGCATGCCGAGGACGGCGTCGGGGGTGCCGGTCATCCGGTGCAGGTAGGCGGCGACGGCGGCGGTGGCGGCCTCGGCCCAGGTGGCGCGGACGGCGTCGGCGCAGGCCAGGACGGCGGCGGAGCGCTCGGTGCCGAGGCCGGTGCGGTGCCGGAGGAAGGTGAAGGACGCCTGGGCGGTCTGCTCGGTGAGGCCGCCGGCGGCCGGGCGGCCGGTGTGGCGGCCGGTCCAGTAGGCGCGGTCGGCGGCGGGCTTGTCGGAGGCGAGGTAGGCGCGGTCGGCCTCGACGAGCCGGGCGACGGGCTCGAACGGCGAGGCGGGGACGGGCGCGCCCTGCACGAGGGCGGTGTAGACGGCGGCGACGCGGCGGGTGAACAGGGCGACGCTGTAGCCGTCGACGACCAGGTGGTGGAAGTACTGGAACCACAGGTGGTGGTCGGGGGCGACGGTGACCAGCAGGGAGCCGGTGAGCGCCGGGGGTTCGCCGTCGGCGGCGTCGAGCCGGGGCGGGCAGGAGAGCTGGGCGCGGACCAGCTCCACGGCGGCGTCGACCGGGGAGGCGGCGCCGGTGGTGTCCAGCCGGGGCAGGTGCCAGGCGGCGGCGTCGAACGGGACGGGGACCTGGACGGTGCGGCCGTCGCGCTCGGCGAGCCGGATGTGCAGGCCGTCGGCCTCGGCGAGGGTGCGGCGGAGGGCTTCCTCCAGGGCCGGGACGTCCAGCGGGCCCTTGAGTTCCACGTACTGGCCGACGTTGTAGCCGGGGTTGTCCGGGTCGATCCGCTGCGCCGAGAGCACGCCTTCCTGGGCTCGCGTGAGCTCCAGGGTCCGTCCTGCGTCGCTGGTCACCTCTGGCATGGCGCCTTCCGGGTCGTTCGTGGGGGGGAGGAGAGGGGGATGGGCGCGCCGGGGTCCGCCGGCCCGACCGCCGGCGGGCCCCGGTGCGCGGGGAGCGGGGGCGGAACCCCCGCTTCCTTACAGGCCCTTGAGGATCTTCTCGATCTGGTCGAGGACGTCGATCGAGGTGCCGTAGCGGTCGCTGGTGGCGTAGGTGACGGGGAGGACGTGGTCCTCCTTGGCCGCCTTCAGCAGCTTCCAGGACGGCTTGTCCGTGAGCTCCTTGGTCTCCTTGGGCACCTCGCCGGTGGCGGCCATGCGCGGGACGAGGACGACGTCGGCGTCGGCGAGGACGTCGATCTTCTCCTGGGAGTAGGTCACCTCGTGCTCCTTGGTCTCCTCGGACGCCTTGGCGAAGTTCGCGCCGACATCGGCGAGGATGCGGCCGACCCAGGAGGTGCGGGTGTCGACGAGGAACTCGCCGTTGCCGTAGGAGGAGGCGAGGGCCCACTTCTTGGACTTGAGCTTGTCGGCGTAGGTCGACTTGATCTTGTCGGCCTTCTCCTTGTAGGTCGCCTTCAGCTTGTCGAGGGCGACCTCCTTGCCGACGGCCTGGGCGATCTTCTCCTGGGCGTTGTAGAGGTCGCCCGGCGTCTTGATGCCGAAGTAGAGGGTGGGGGCGATGCCCTTGAGCCGGTTGATCTTCCAGTCGAAGGCGGCGGCGCCCTCGACGATGATGAGGTCGGGCTTGAGCGAGGCCACCTTCTCGATGTTGGTCTCGATGCCGGAGCCGATCGAGGTGATCTTCTTGCCCTGTTCCTTCTGCGAGGGCAGCAGTTCCATCGGGTTGTTCTCGTCGATGGCGCTGGTGCCGACCGGCTCGACCCCGAGGTCGAGGAGGGCGCCCGTGGCGTAGGAGATGCTGACGATGCGCTCGGCCTTGGCGGGGACGGTCACCTTGCCGTCGCTCGTCTCGATCACCCGCTTCCCGCCGTCGCCCGCCGTGGACTTGGCGTCGTCGGACGAGTCGTCGCTGCCGCAGGCGCTCACGGTGAGCAGGGCGGCCGCGGCGAGGACGGCCGCGACGCGGGTGCGGCCGGCCGTGCGACGGCTGCGGGCGGGACGGGTGTTCATGGTTCTCCTTGGGCGGGTGCGGTGCGGGGCCGGCGGGCGCGGCCCGGCGGGGGCCGCGCCACGGCGGGTGGTGCGAAGAGAGGGAGGCGGGGGTGGTCAGACGCCGGTGGTGAGCAGGGCGTGCCAGCCGCGCAGGGTGGGCTCGGCCTCGGCGAGTTCGGTGAAGTCGACGGCCAGGCCGCGGGCCCGCCAGCGTTCCACCAGGCTCATCAGCCGGATCGAGTCGAGGCCGAGGTCGCGCAGGTCCTCGTCGTCCGGCAGGTCGGCGGGGTCCTCGCCGAGGACGTCGGCGACGTCCTGCCGGAGGGAGTCGATCGGGACGGGTGTCGCGGGCATCGGTTGTCCTTCGGGGGGCGCGTCGGGGGCGGGAACGGGAGCGGCTGGTTCAGCCGACGGGCGTGGCGACGGTGTCGGCGGTGCCGGCCTGTCCTCCGGTCCGGCCCGCGAGGACGTCCCGCTCGGTGCGGCGGAGCAGCAGCGAGTCGCAGATCTCGCCGGAGCGGACGGCCAGGGTGGAGAGCAGGGAGGAGGTGATGCCGTGGGTGTGCTCGGTGCCGCCCTGGAGGTAGATGCCGACGCGGACCCGGTCCGTGGTGAGGACGCGGTGGTCGCGGTCGACGCGCAGCCGGCCCTGCTCGTCGGTGAGGCACTCGGCGGCCAGGTCGCCGAGGAGCTCGCGGGGGTCGGTGGCGTGGTAGCCGGTGGCGAACACGACGGCGTCGCAGTCGAGAGTGAACGTTTCGCCGGAGGTCAGGGAGTGCACCACGGCCCGGGCGCCGTCGGCCAGGTCCTCGACGCCGGTGAGCCGCGTGGTGTTGAGGATCCGCAGCCGCTCGCGGCCCTGGACCTTCTCCTGGTAGGCGGTGCGGTAGAGCTGCTCGATGAGCTCGCCGTCGACCACGGAGTAGTTGGTGTTGCGGTGGTAGCCGAGCAGCGTCCGCTTGACGTCCTCGGGGGCGTCGTAGAAGTGGTCGACGGCGGCCGGGTCGAAGATGCGGTTGGCGAAGGGGCTGTCGTCGGCCGGGCTGTAGCCGTAGCGGGAGAAGACCGCGCAGACCTCGGCGTCGGGGAAGGTGCGGTGGAGGAACTCGGCGCTCTCGGCGGCGGACTGGCCGGCGCCCACGACCACGAAGCGGCGGTGCCGGCGGGCGGCCGGCTCGGCGGCGCGGAACAGCAGGTCGCGGTTGTGCCAGACGTGCGGCCCCAGGGTGACGCCCTCGGGGAGGCGGGGGGTGAGGCCGGTGCCGACGGAGAGGTTGCGGGTGCGGCGCACGGCCTCGTCGGCCGGGTCCGCGACGGACCGCGAGACGACGTCCACGGCCTCGACGGTCCCGCCGTCCGCCACCGCGCGCACGGCGGTCGCGGTGCGGCTGTAGTCGACGGCGGAGCCGAACTCGGCGGCGCACCACTCCAGGTAGTCGTGGAACTCGATCCGGGTGGGGAAGAACGTCTTCTGGTTGATGAAGTCGGCGAGCCGGCCGCGGTCCCGCAGGTAGCACAGGAAGGAGAAGCGGCTGCTCGGGTCCCGCATGGTGACCAGGTCCTTGAGGAACGACACCTGCATGGTGGCGCCTTCGAGGAGCATCCCCCGGTGCCAGCCGAAGCGCTCCTGGCGCTCCAGGAAGCCCGCGCGGATCGGGCTGTCCGGGGCCCGGCGGTTGTGGTCGTCGATCGCGATGGCCAGGGCCAGGTTGGCGGGACCGAAGCCTATGCCGACCAGATCCTCGATGGGGGCATCCGCCGTGTTCGCGCTGTCCCCGCGCCGTGCCGACATGCTCATCCTCTCGTCGTACCGCCCGTTCCGACTTTTGCCGGCCGGGTCGGCCGGGCATATATGTTCGGTAAGGGCAACCCGCACACGTATTGATTAGGTATGCCTAACCTAACTTTCCCAGCAGGTCAGGTGTCAAGTCCAGCCGTCAGATCTCCCGCCGCCGGAGCCTCTTGACGCCCCCTGGGAATCACCCCCGGACATGCCGAACGGGCCGGGGGACGCGTGTCGCCACGCCTCTCCCGGCCCGCTCCCGCAAAAGGGGTCAGACGTCCAGCATCCGGGGCAAAGCCCGGACGAAGGCGTCCACTTGCCCCTCCCCGATCACGAGCGGCGGCGCCAGCCGGACGACGTCCGGGGCCACCGCGTTCACCAGGAAGCCCGCCTCCAGCGCCGCCCGCTGCACGCCGGCGGCCACCGGGCGCTCCAGGACGAGCCCGAGCAGCAGCCCGGCCCCGCGCACCGTACGCAGCAGCGGATGACCGGTCGCCAGGGCCCCGGCCGTCAATCGCTCCCCCATATGCCGGACATGGGCGAGGATGTCCTCTTTCTCCAGGGTGTCGAGGACGGCGAGAGCGGCGGCACAGGAGACCGGATTGCCGCCGAACGTCGACCCGTGCTGGCCGGGGGTCAGCAGCGCGGCCGCGTCGCCGAAGGCCATGACGGCCCCGATCGGCAGCCCGCCGCCGAGCCCCTTGGCCAGCGTCATCACGTCGGGCACGACGCCCTCCGCCTGGTGGGCGAACCAGTGCCCGGTGCGGCCGATGCCCGTCTGCACCTCGTCCAGCACCAGCAGCGCCCCCGCCGCCTCGGTGATCTCCCGGGCCGCCGCGAGGTAACCGGGCGGCGGGACGACGACGCCGTTCTCGCCCTGCACCGGCTCCAGGACCACGGCGGCGGTCCGCTCCGTCACGGCGGCACGAAGGGCGTCGGGGTCGCCGTACGGGACGTGGGAGACGTCGCCGGGCAACGGAAGGAAGGGTTCCTGTTTGGCCGGCTGGCCGGTGAGCGCGAGGGCGCCCATGGTGCGGCCGTGGAAACCGCCCCGGGCGGCCACGATCTCCGGACGCCCGGTCCTCCGCGCGATCTTGAACGCCGCCTCGGCCGCCTCCGCCCCGGAGTTGCAGAGGAACACCCTGCCCTCCCGGCCGGCCAGCGCCAGCAGCCGCTCGGCCAGGGCCACGGGCGGCTCGGCCACGTAGAGGTTGGACACGTGCCCGAGGGTGGCGACCTGCTCGGAGACCGCGCGGACGACGGCCGGGTGGGCGTGGCCGAGGGAGTTGACGGCGATGCCGCCGACGAAGTCGACGTACGTCCGCCCGTCGGCGTCCCGGACCGTCGCCCCCTCCCCGCTCACCAGCGCCAGCGGCGGCGTGCCGTAGGTGTCCATCACCGCGGCCCGCCAGCGCTCGGCCAGCCGCTCCCCCGGCGTGGGGGTACCGTCGGCGGTCACGCGGTCACCTCCACGAACGCGTCCGGCAGCGGATCGGGCACCACGGTCGTCCCCACCGCCTCGTCCGTGAAGACCTCCAGCAGCAGCGAGTGCGGCACCCGTCCGTCCAGCACGTGGGCCGCGCCCACCCCGCCCCGGACCGCCCGCAGACAGCCCTCCATCTTGGGCACCATGCCGCTCGACAGGGCGGGGAGCAGCGCCTCCAGGTCGCTCGCCGTCAGCCGGCTGATGACGTCGTCGCTGTGCGGCCAGTCCGCGTAGAGCCCCTCGACGTCCGTGAGGACGACCAGCTTCTCGGCGCCCAGCGCCCCGGCGAGCGCGGCGGCGGCCAGGTCGGCGTTGACGTTGTAGACCTCGCCGTCGGCGCCCCGGGCGACCGGTGAGACGACGGGGATCCGGCCGCGGTCGAGCAGCGCCTCCACCGTCGTCGGGTCGACGGCGACGACGTCGCCGACGAGACCGATGTCCACCGGCTCGCCGTCGACCTCGGCCTGCCGCCGGACGGCGGTCATCGTGTGCGCGTCCTCACCGGTGAGCCCGACGGCGAACGGCCCGTGCCGGTTGATCAGCCCGACGAGCTCGCGCTGCACCTGACCCGCGAGGACCATCCGGACGACGTCCATCGCCTCCGGCGTGGTCACCCGCAGCCCGGCCTTGAACTCCGACGCGATGCCCAGCCGGTCGAGCAGCGCGCTGATCTGCGGCCCGCCGCCGTGCACGACGACCGGCCGCACCCCGGCGTACCGGAGCGACACCATGTCCTCGGCGAACGCGGCCTTCAACTCCTCGTCCACCATGGCGTTCCCGCCGAACTTGACGACGACCGTCTTGCCGTGGAAGCGGCGCAGCCACGGCAGCGCCTCGATGACGGTACGGGCTCTGGGCGCGGCGCTGCGCCGCGAGGGAAATGTGGGGTTCATGAGGAGTAGGCGCTGTTCTCGTGGACGTAGTCGGCGGTGAGGTCGTTGGCCCAGATGACGGCGGATTCCGTTCCCTCGGCCAGGTCGGCGGTGATGCGGACTTCGCGGGGCCGCATGTCGACGAGATCGCGGTCGTCGCCGACCGAGCCGTCACGGCAGACCCACACGTCGTTGATCGCGACGTTCAGCTTGTCCGGGTCGAAGGCGGCGGACGTGGTCCCGATCGCGGACAGCACCCGGCCCCAGTTGGGATCCTCGCCATGAATCGCGCACTTGAGGAGATTGTTG
>NZ_JAIQLH010000377.1 GCF_020037025.1 Streptomyces huiliensis
CCGCGGATCCGGCCGCACGTCGGCGGACTCGTCCTGGACTCGCCGGTGCTCGACTGGGACGCCGCGCTGCGCGCCCTCGCCGCACGCCGGCTCCCGGCCGCCCTGCGCCCGCTCGCGGTGCACGCGGCCCGCGTACGGGGCGGGCTGGACCAGGCGACGCTCCGGACCGCCGCCGACCCCGCCCGGCTGACCGTCCCCGTCCTCCTCCTGCACGGCCCGGACGACGCCGTCGCGCCCTGGGCGCACTCCCGGGACCTGGCCGCGCGCCGTCCGGACCTGGTCACGCTGCGCACGGTCCGCGACGCCGGGCACGCGGCGCTGTGGAACGCGGACCGGAAGGGCTACGAGGAGTCCCTGCGGCGGTTCCTGACGCCCCTTATGTAGGTTGCCACCAGGTGTCATCCGTGACTGCATGGTTGATTCCGATTGGGTTTTCGGAGCGTGAACGGCAAGACTGCTCCTGTGACGTCCCGTACTCCGCGCGACTCCCGGCTCAGACTCGTACCCCGGCAGCCGATCGCCGCCGCCCGCAAGGCGGTGGCCGACCGAGGCTCCCGTCCGGCACCCCGGCCGCCGGCCGGCATCCCGGGCCGTCCGGAACTCGCCCGGCAGGCGAGAGCCGGACTCACCGGCGCCGTCCGCCTGGCCCGCTGGGCGGCGGCCGAGTACGCCCGCGGGGCCGGACCGGGTCCCGACGAGGCCGGTGCGCTCGGGCCGGAGACGGCCGAGCGGGCCGCCGCCGACCTCGGCCTGACGCCCCGCCAGGTGCAGGCCGACTGGGACCGGGCCCGGCTCGCCGGACTGCTCGAACTGCACGGCGGCAGCGCCCGCCCCGGCTGGCGGCTCACCGCCTGGGACCGCGACGACAGCGCCGTGCTGCGCGGCTGGGTCGCCCTGTTCGACGCCTGGTCGCTCGCCCACCCCGAACCGGCCGGCACCGACCCGACCGTGGCCGCCGAGGTCGTCGAGGCGGCCCCGCAGCTGCTGTCCGTCATGCACCTGTCGGCCGGGTCCGTGTCCGTCGCCATGCTGCTCGACCTGCTCCGGCAGCGCGTCGCGGAGATCCGCGCCGAACGCTGCGAGATCCGCTACGACGGCCCCGAACCGGTTCCGGCCGGCGCTCCCGTCCCGGCCCCCCGCGACGGGAGCGCCGAGGACGTCGGACCGCTGTCGGACCTGCTCGCCTGGGCGCTCGACGGGCTGGCCTCGGTCGGCGCGCTCGTGGTGCGCGGCGGTGGCGGTGACGGTGCGGGACCGGAGGCCGAGGCCGTGCTCACCCCGCTCGGCAACTGGGCGGTCTGGGTCAAGCTCGAACAGATCTGCGTCGCCGCCCAGAGCCCCGCGGGCAACATCGAACTCTCCGCCGAGGCCATGCTGCGCGGCTGCGCCGACCTCAGCCCCGGCCCCGCCCGCGCCGAGTACCGCGCCTGGCTCGCCGCCCGGCCGGTCCGCAGCGCCGTCACCGAGCTCCTGGAGGCGGCCCGCGGCGACGACGCCCTCGTCCGCGGCCTCGCCTTCGAGGCCCTGCGAGCCGTCGGCGCCCCCGCCGAACCCGCCGTCCGGGCCGTCGTCGACGAGACCGTCCTGCGCCCCTACGCGCTGCTGTGGCTGGCGGAGCAGGAGGGGCACGACCCGGACGAGGCCGCCGAGGTCCTCACGCGGGAGGAGGCGACCTGGCTGTGGGTGGATACGGCGGCGGCCGTCGCCGATCACGGGGAGAGCCGGTTGCTCGTGCGGCACCTGGAGTCCGCGGTGCAGGGTACGGTCCCCGGCCTGCTGGCGGAGGTGCGGGCCGTGGGGCACCCCCGGACCGTCCAGGTGCTGGTCGCTCTGGCGGCCGCGCATCCGGATCCGGCCCTGGCCAAGGCGGTCCGGAGAGCGGCGTTCCAGGTGCACCGCGGGGGGAGCTGAGCGGCGCCTGCGCCCCCGCACCCCCGGACGGGCTGATTCAGCCCGTCCGGCGAGTGAGGACGAGCGGCGGAGCCGCGACAAGCGGGGTCTGGGGCGCAGCCCCAGGAAACGGCGAAGGGGCGGGCCAGGGGCAAACCCCACCGGCGTCAGCCGGCAACCTCAGGCCCCGACGGCGCATACGTGCCGAACGTCCAGAGGTTGCCCTCGAGATCCCGCGCGAGGTAGTCGCGCGCCCCGTAAACCTGATCAGCCGGCGGCACCAGAATCTCCGCCCCCTGCCGCCGAGCCCGCTCACAATGAGCATCCACGTCCTCCACCACCACGTAGACCCCGGCGGGCCCCGCCTCGGCCATGGCATCGGCAAACGGCCCACCCCGCCCAGCGGACCCGATCATCACCATCCCGTTGCCATGGACGAGCTCCGCGTGCAGCACGGTCCCGTCCTCACTCTCGTACAGCGCCGACCGGACGAAGCCGAACGCGGTGGTGAGCTGCGCGAGAGCCGCCTTGGCGTCGCGGTAGAGGAGAGCCGGGGTGACGGTGGGGCGGATGGTGTGGGTGAGATCCGACATGGGGCTGACTCCTCGCTTCCGCGGGACACCGGGCTACCGGAACGTGTCGCAGGCGGCCACGTTCCCCGTCCGGTACCCGGTGGTGAACCACTGCTGCCGCTGCTCGGCCGAGCCGTGGGTCCAGCTCTCCGGGGTGACCCGGCCCTGGAACTTCTCCTGGATGCGGTCGTCGCCGACCGCCGCCGCGGCCGAGAGGCCGTCCTCGATGTCCGTCCGCGTCAGCGGCTTGAGCAGCGGCTTCCCGCTCGACCGCTCGGGCGTGGAGGCCGCGTGGTGGGCCCATACGCCGGCGTAGCAGTCGGCCTGGAGCTCGACCTTGACCGCGTTGCTGCCGGCCCCGGTCGTCCGGTCCTGGGAGCGGGCGAGCGTGCCGGTGAGGTTCTGGATGTGGTGTCCGTACTCGTGGGCGACGACGTACGCCTCGGCGAACGGCCCGCCGCGGGCCCCGAACTTGCTCGTGAGCTCCTTGAAGAAGTCCAGGTCCAGGTAGACCTTGCGGTCACCGGGGCAGTAGAACGGGCCGACGGCGGAGGACGCGGCTCCGCAGGCGGTGTTCGTCCGGCCGGTGAACAGCGTCGTCTGCGCCTGGCTGTAGGCGGTGGAGCGGCGGGCGAACTCCTGGCTCCAGAACGACTGGGCGCTGTTGACGACGCCGACGATCCGGCAGTCCTCGCGGGTGTTGGCGTCCCGGCCCTTGCGGCAGCTCCGCGCCACCTGGGCGTCCGTGCTCGCGGACGGCGAGGTGCCGGGCTCACCCGAGGACAGCCCCAGCTCCTGCGGGCCGATGCCGAAGAACAGGCCGGCGAGCAGGGCGAGCAGCCCCACGACCCCGCCGCCCACGGTCAGGCCGCCGCCGGGGATCCGGCTGCCCCGCTCGTCCTGCACTTGGGAGGTGTCGAGATCCGCGTCGTCGTCGAACTGCATGCACGACCGCCTCTCCACCCGGGGACATCACCCCGAGTATCCGTTAATCACCCGTTATGTGCTCCCCTGGAGGCGCCGCCCCGCAGGAGGGGCTGCCCGGAGTGTGACGGACGAAACGGCGGGACGGTGGACAGGGCGGGGGCGGGACGGGGGACAGGGCGCACGACGGGGCGAACGGCGGGGAAACGCGGCGGCGGCGGGCCCCCGTCCCACCGCCCGGCCGGGAAATCCGCTTGCCCGCCACCGTTAGAATCTTCCCCATGGCTTCTCTCCTCGTGCATTAGACGGCGCCGCCGCCCGCGCGGCAGTGTTCGCCCCCTCCCCGGCCCGCGCGGCACCGGGAGGTGTCCCCCTCGACCGCCGTCCCACCCGCCCAGGAGTAGTTCCGTGATCACCGCCTCCGGCATCGAGCTGCGCGCCGGCGCACGCGTCCTCATCGAGTCCGCCAGCTTCCGCATCGCCAAGGGCGACCGCATCGGCCTGGTCGGCCGGAACGGCGCGGGCAAGACGACCCTCACCAAGTGCCTGGCCGGCGAGGGCATCCCCGCCGCGGGCACCATCAGCCGCTCCGGCGAGGTCGGCTACCTGCCGCAGGACCCGCGCACCGGCGACCTCGACGACCTGGCCCGCGACCGCATCCTCTCCGCGCGCGGCCTGGACTCCGTCCTCCGCAAGATGCGCGAGAACGAGGACCGCATGGCCAACGGCAAGGGCGCGACCCGCGAGAAGGCCATGAAGAAGTACGAGCGGCTGGAGACGGAGTTCCTGACCAAGGGCGGCTACGCCGCCGAGGCCGAGGCCGCGACCATCGCCGCCAGCCTCGGCCTGCCGGACCGCATCCTCGGCCAGCCGCTGCACACCCTCTCCGGCGGTCAGCGCCGCCGCGTCGAGCTCGCGCGCATCCTCTTCTCGGACGCCGACACCCTGCTCCTCGACGAGCCCACCAACCACCTCGACGCCGACTCCATCGCCTGGCTGCGCGACTACCTCAAGACCTACCGCGGCGGCTTCGTGGTGATCTCCCACGACGTCGACCTCGTCGAGACGGTCGTCAACAAGGTGTTCTACCTGGACGCCAACCGCTCCCAGATCGACGTCTACAACATGGGCTGGAAGCTCTACCAGCAGCAGCGCGAGGCCGACGAGAAGCGCCGCAAGCGCGAGCGGCAGAACGCCGAGAAGAAGGCCGCCGCGCTCAACTCGCAGGCCGACAAGATGCGCGCCAAGGCCACCAAGACCGTCGCCGCGCAGAACATGGCCCGCCGCGCCGAGAAGCTGCTCGCCGGCCTGGAGGCCGAGCGCGTCTCCGACAAGGTCGCCAAGCTGCGCTTCCCCGACCCGTCGCCGTGCGGCAAGACCCCGCTGATGGCCGAGGGCCTCTCCAAGTCCTACGGCTCGCTGGAGATCTTCACCGACGTCGACCTGGCCATCGACCGCGGCTCCCGCGTCGTCATCCTCGGCCTCAACGGCGCCGGCAAGACCACGCTGCTGCGCCTGCTGGCGGGCACCGAGAAGCCCGACACCGGGCAGGTCACCCCGGGCCACGGCCTCAAGCTCGGCTACTACGCGCAGGAGCACGAGACGCTGGACCCGGACCGCACGGTCCTGGAGAACATGCGCTCCTCCGCCCCCGACCTCGACCTGGTCGAGGTCCGCAAGGTGCTCGGCTCGTTCCTGTTCTCCGGCGACGACGTCGACAAGCCCGCCGGCGTCCTCTCCGGCGGCGAGAAGACCCGGCTGGCCCTGGCCACCCTGGTCGTCTCCTCCGCCAACGTCCTCCTCCTGGACGAGCCCACCAACAACCTCGACCCCGCCAGCCGTGAGGAGATCCTCGGCGCGCTGCGCACCTACAAGGGCGCGGTGGTCCTGGTGACGCACGACGAGGGCGCCGTCGACGCGCTCGAACCGGAGCGCATCATCCTGCTGCCGGACGGCGTCGAGGACCTGTGGGGCCCGGACTACGCGGATCTGGTGGCCCTCGCCTGAGCCATCGCCCCCGAGGGGGCGTCCGGCCGTCCCCGCGGAGCCGTCCCCGCCGGTGGACGATCGCCCTTGATCGATGTGCTTGATCAATACCCTTGATCAGTGCCGTCCCGATCATTCGGCCGATGCGTGATCCTTCATCTGAGTGAGGGCGGCTCATCCCCCGGTGTGGTGGAACGCTCCGGCGCACGCACCGGAACCGGCACCCGGTGCCTTTCGCCCCCGTGCTCCCCGGCCCCCTCCTGACCTGCCACTTTCCCCCGCCACCCGGACGGGTGTACGGGCCCGGGAAGCCGGAATCGCCTGTTCCGCCCGGCTTCGGCGGCCCGGATCGCGGAAACCTTCTGTCATCGACCTTGCCGAATGGGTGGCCAGGATCCCGGCAAGGGGTGATCATGAGAGACAAGAGGCGCATCTCCCATGAGGAGGCACGGGTGGCCGAGACTCTGAAGAAGGGCAGCCGGGTGACCGGCGCCGCGCGCGAAAAGCTCGCGGCAGACCTGAAGAAGAAGTACGACTCCGGTGCGAGCATCAGGGCGCTGGCCGAAGAGACCGGCCGCTCCTATGGCTTTGTCCACCGGATGCTCAGCGAATCCGGCGTGATCCTGCGGGGTCGCGGCGGTGCGACGCGTGGCAAGAAGGCCGCCTCGGCCTGACACCGCGCACCTGTCGGGCACCGAAAGCATGGGCAGTGCCACCCGGTCGGCGGTTCGACCGGCCGGGTGGTTACTGTGCAGTCACTTACACCGACTGCATGCCGATACCGGAGGCTCCCATGATCGCCCCGCAGGCCCTGCTCGACCAGGATGGCGTCCGGCTCACCGTGGACGACGCGGTGGCCACCGTCACCCTGTCCAACCCCGCCAAGCGCAACGCCCAGTCGCCCGCCCTGTGGCGGGCCCTCACCGAGGCCGGGCGGCTGCTGCCGGGCAGTGTGCGGGTCGTGGTGCTCCGGGGCGAGGGCAAGTCCTTCTCCGCGGGCCTCGACCGGCAGGCGTTCACGCCCGAGGGTTTCGACGGCGAGCCGTCGTTCCTCGACCTGGCACGCGGCGCGGACGCGGACCTGGACGCGGAGATCTCCCGCTACCAGGAGGCGTTCACCTGGTGGCGGCGGAACGACATCGTCTCCATAGCCGCCGTCCAGGGGCATGCCATCGGCGCGGGCTTCCAGCTCGCCCTCGCCTGCGACCTGCGCGTCTGCGCGGAGGACGTCCAGTTCGCCATGCGCGAGACCAGCCTGGGCCTGGTGCCCGACCTGGCCGGCACCCGGCCGCTCGTCTCGCTGGTCGGCTACGCCCGCGCGCTGGAGATCTGCGCGACGGGCCGCTTCGTCCATGCCGAGGAGGCCGAGCGCACCGGCCTGGCCAACCTCGTCGTCCCGGCCGCCGAGCTCGACGCGGCGGTGGCCGACCTCGCCGCGGCCCTGCTGGCGGCCCCGCGCGACGCGGTCGTCGAGACGAAGGCGCTGCTGCGGGAGGCGGCCGGCCGCACCTATGACGACCAGCGCGCCGCCGAACGCGCCGCCCAGGGGCGGCGGCTGCGGGACCTGGCGGGGCTGGGGGAGTAGTCCTGCTCCGCGCGGCTGAGCCGTGGGCCCCGGGCCCACGGCTCAGCCGCGCACGCGGATGCCGTACCGCGTCCGCAGGTACCAAAGCTCCCAGAGGGCGACGGCCGTCACGGACACCGGTCCGCCGAGGAACGCCGC
>NZ_JAIQLH010000378.1 GCF_020037025.1 Streptomyces huiliensis
GCAGGTACCAAAGCTCCCAGAGGGCGACGGCCGTCACGGACACCGGTCCGCCGAGGAACGCCGCGATCCGCACCGTCAGCGGGCCGTTGGGCAGGCCGTCGCCGAGCGTGACCAGGTTGAGCGTCCACACCAGCGCGACCGTCAGCACGGCCGGCAGCGCGGCGTGCACATCGGCGGTGTTGAAGGCGTAGCGGGCGGCCGAGCCGGAGGCGAAGGCGAGGAACGCCAGCATCCACAGCACGATCGGCAGGAACACCAGGGGCGCGAGGGTGCTCAGCATCCCCAGCGGGTGGTACTCCTGGAGCAGCGCGTGCACCTGGAGGCAGAGGAGGACGGTGAGCGCCGCGCCCAGGTACCAGCCGACCGCCTTCAGCGGATGCCGCAGCCGCGAGCGCAGCAGCCGGCGGTGCTGCGGCGGGGCGTACCAGATGAAGCAGGCGATGACGACCGGGCCGACCACGATGAGCACCACCGGGGCCAGGAACAGCTTGCTCACCCCGTCGCTGAACACCCCCTTCCAGCCGCCGTCGATGCCGTAGGTGGCGATCAGCAGGATCGTCGCCGCCGTACCCAGGGCGGCCCGCCACAGCTGCACCCGGGTGACGACCGGGTCCTCGACCCGTCCGGGCCCGGCCGCCGCGAAGATGGCGCGTGCCTTGGCGCGGGCGGAACCGGCGAAGGCGCCGAGGCAGCCTCCTCGGTGACGGGTGCGGCGCGGGCCGTTCGGCGGCCGGTGCGGCGGGTGGTGCGGCGGCGGCCAGGATCCCGGACGGCGTTGACCGGCGTACGTCATGACGGTGCTTCGTCCCCCCTCGACGTCATTCCCCTCGACGTCATTCCCCACGAAGTCGACCCCCCTTCGAAGTCGACCCGCCGGATTCTAGTCAGGTGGTCCCTGCGCGCCCGGCCGGCCGGGCGACCCGCGCCGTACCGCCTCCGGGGGCACCTCCCGGTGGTGCGACCGGTGGCCCGCGGCGTCCGCCTCGGTCGGGTCGACGGCCGTGACGACCACGGCGACCGGCGCCGGGGCCACCGCCTCC
>NZ_JAIQLH010000379.1 GCF_020037025.1 Streptomyces huiliensis
CGATGCCGAAGTCCGTGAGCACCACGCGCCCGCTGCCCGACTCCAGGAGGACGTTCGGCGGCTTGATGTCCCGGTGCAGGACTCCCCGCTCGTGGGCGGCGCGCAGCGCGCCCAGCATCGCCAGCCCGATCCCGGCGGCCTCGCGCGCGTCCACCGGGCCGTCCGCCGCCAGCCGGTCGGACAGCGACCGCCCGTCCACCAGCTCCATGACGATCCACGGCCGGCCGTCCTGCTCCACGATGTCGTGCAGCACGATCACGTTCGGATGCTTGATGAGGGCCACCGCCCGGGCCTCGCGCAGGGTGCGCTCCTGGGACGACAAGGCCGCCCCGGCGGACGCGGCGTCGTCCGTGTGCAGCTCTTTGACCGCCACCTCGCGGCCCAGCAGCTCGTCGGTGGCACGCCAGACGGTGCCCATGCCACCGCGCCCGATCCGCCGCCCCAGCCGATAGCGTCCCGCGATCACGCCGTCGTGTGCAGCGAAACTCCCCATGGGCAACATCTTGCCCCACGTGGTGCCGCCGTGGGGCCGCCGCACTGCCCTGACGGCGGCGCCGGGTCCGCCCGGCGCGTCGGGTGCCCCGCCCGCGGCCGTCGGAGCGTCACCTTCCGTCGGGCGGCGCGGCGGTGAAGGCGGCTCGTATGAGGTCATGGACGTGGCGTTCGCCGCTCCGCCCGGGCGGAGCCGCCCAGGTCAGCGAGCAGGCCAGCCGGCGCGTACGGTCCCGGGTGGCGACCAGGCCGTTGACGTACCCGGGGCCGGCTCCCACCCGGCCCCAGACCACCGTGCCGCCGCCCGAGCGGCCGTCGTCCGAGCGGCCGTCGTCCGAGAGGCCGTCGTCCGGCAGGGCCACGCGCATCAGGCCGCCCCTGCTGAACCGGTGCGGTGGCGCCTCCGGAGCTGCCGTCCCGCCCGCCCCGGGCAGGGTGGTGACGTCCCGTCCGGGGAGCTCGAACAGCAGCCGCTGCTGGGCCGGTCCGAGGAGCCGGCCGCCCAGGAGCGCGTCGAGGAAGCGGTCCAGGTCGGCCGCCGTGGAGACCGGGCCGCCCTCCGCCCGGATCGCGGGGTCCCGCCGCGTGCGGCCTACGAGCGCCGTACCGTCCGCGGGCTGGTGGGTGCGGTGCAGTCCCAGGGGCCGGGTGACGCGCGTCCTGATCTCCTCGCCGAGGGGGCGGCCCGTCGCCCTCTCCACGACCAGCCCCGCCACCCAGGTGTCGACGTCGTTCTCCCGCTGGTACCGGCCCGGCTCGAAGGCCCGGCCACCTCGCAGCACCGCCCTGACCGCCTCCTCCTGCGTGCGGAAACGGGAACCGCGCTCGGTCGTCCGCCCTGCCGGCGGGCCGTCCTCCGTTATGGGCGGGCGCGGCCCGGGGAAGCCGCTGGTGTGGTCGAGCAGCATGCCGACCGTGACCGCGTCGTACCCCTCCGGCCCACCCGGCAGCAGGTCCGGAAGGTAGGCGCGGACGGGCGCCTCCAAGGAGAGCAGCCCCTCCCCCACCAGCCGCAGCACGAGGGCGGCGGTGAAGAGGGCGCCGATGCCGCCAGTCCTGAACACGCCGTCCGCCCGCACTCGTTCACCCGTCGCCACATCACCCGTGCCCGCCGTGCCCCACCAGTGCCCGTCCGCCCCGGCCACCCGTACCAACGCGCCCGTCACGTCCCCGGGCGGCAGCCCGGCGACCGCCCGCCGCAGCGCCGCGCGGTCCAGTGGCGACGCCTGTCCGGACCCGGCACCACCGCTCCGCACCACGGCCGACAGCCCGGCCGCCAGCGCCGCCCACCCCGCGCGCCGCGGTCTCGTTCCCGCTTCGGCGCGGCGCGGCGGCGCCTTCGCCCCCGCCTGCCGTGCCCCCGTCTCCGACCCCGCTCCACGCGGCCCCACCCTCGTCGTCTCCATGCCGTCCAGTCTTCCGGCGCGGCGGCTCCCGGCCCATCCGGGAGAGCCCCGACCCGACCCTGATCGCCTGTCAGGGATCACCCTGAGACCCGCCCCTGAGCGGAGCCCGGGACACGCCCGCCGGGATCGCCCTCCGGGGCGGCCCGGGCCCCGCCCCGACCAGGCGATACGCCTCACTCATATAGGTCACACTCGGGCCTATATGCCCCCTACGCTGCGGCCATGAGCAGCCTCCGCCCTCGCTTCACCGACGATCAGCGCCGTGCCCGCATCGGGCGCCGGCACCTCCTGGCGCCCGCGCACCGGGCCGGTTCGGCCGAGGAGGTCGCCGACGCCGTCGTAGCCCTGCACGCGACGGACCCGGCGACCGTGTACCTGTCCGTCTGCGCCCGGCTGGCCGAGCCGTCGGCGGACGAGATGGACCGGGCGCTGTACCAGGACGTCACCCTGGTGAAGCTGCTCTCCATGCGGCGCACCCTCTTCGCCGTCACCACCGGACTCGCGCCGTACGTCGGCTCGTCCACCGCCCGCGCGATCGCCGCGCGCGAGCGCACCGTCCTGCTGAAGCACCTGCGGGCACACGTCGAGGAGGGAGCGCCCTGGGACGAGGAGCGGCTCGCCGCCGCCGAACGCGCCGCCCTCGACGCGCTCGCGCTCCGCGGCGAGGCGACGACGGCCGAGCTCAACAAGGACGTGCCGGCCCTGCGGGAGACGATCCTCACGTCCCCGGACAAGCCCTACGCCGCGCGGCAGAGCGTCGGCAGCCGCGTGCTGCGGCAGCTGGCCGCCGACGGCCACATCCGCCGCGCCCGGCCGCGCGGCTCCTGGACGAGCAGCATGTTCCCCTGGGCCGCCGTGGAGCCGCTGTCCGAGCCGCCCGTACGGGAGTCCAAGGCCGAACTGGCGCGCCGCTGGCTCGACTCGTTCGGGCCCGCGGCCGAGACGGACCTCAAGTGGTGGACCGGCTGGTCGCTCGGGGACACCCGGAAGGCCCTCGCCGACGCGGGCGCGGTGGAAGTGGAGCTGGACTGCGGGCCCGGCCGCGCGCTGCCCGGTCAAGCGGAGGAGGAGGCGCCGCCGGCCGAACCGTGGGCCGCCCTGCTGCCCGGCCTCGACCCGACGACGATGGGCTGGCGCCACCGCGACTGGTACCTGTCGCCCGAGCACGTCCCCGCCCTCTTCGACCGCGCCGGCAACGCAGGCCCCACCGTCTGGTGGAACGGCCGCGTGGTGGGCGCGTGGGCGCAGCGCGCCGACGGCGAGGTGGTGTGGCGGCTGCTCACCGACGTGGGCCGGGAGGCGGTCGCCGCCGTCGCGGCCGAGGCGGAACGGCTGACGGAGTGGATCGGCGACGTGCGCGTCACGCCCCGCTTCCGCGCGCCCCTGGAACGGGAGTTGGCGAAATAGGGCGGATCGCCGTGCGACCGCCCCTTCCCGGGCATGGATGACCCTGTGCGGACGCAACCCGCCACCTGGACGACTGCGTCATGTACCGGGGGGTTGAAGTGGCCGAGAACAGCACGAAGGGGATACCGGCCGACGAGCCGGACGACATCGCTCCGCGCCTCTCCGAGGCCCGGGACGTCTTGCACTGGGGAGCGGCGGCGGAGGCCGCCGAAATCTTCCGCGTACTACAGGAGGAGGCCGCTTCGCTCGGCCTCGTCCCCGAGCGGGCGGCGGCGCTCGTCGGCCTCGGGGACTGCGCCCTGGAGTCCGGGAAGCTGAACGACGCGCGCGACCACTTCGCGGAGGCGGAGCTGCTGCTCGCGGACGAGCCTCCGGCGTGCCGGGCGCCCGCCCGCCGGGGGCGCGCCCTCGCGCATCTGCTGACGGGCGAACTGCGGTACGGCTGCCATCTGCTGGAGACCGCGCTGGAAGAGCTCGACGCCGTGGGGGCGGGCGCTGGTACGGGCGCGGGTGCGGATGCGGGGTCGGGGGCGGACGCGAGTGCGGGCGCGAGTGCGGGCGCGGGGGACCCGTCGGCGCTGCTCGCGCTCCATACCGCGGCCATCGCGCCGTACATCGACCTCGGGGCGTATGCACGGGCCGCGCGCGCCGCGGAGCTCGCGCTGGCGCTCACGGCGCGCGTGGACGATCCGGTGCTCGTGGCCGGCGCGCTGCGGGGGGCGGCGCGGGTGCTCGTCGTCGAGGGACGGTTCGCGGAGGCCGGTGCGGCGCTGGACAGGGCCCGGGACCTGTGTCGGAGCCGGGGGATCCGCATCGAGCTGGCGCACTGCCACTGGACGAGCGGCTACGTCCACGCCCAGGGCGGGAAGCTGGCCGCCGCGGAGCGCGAACTGCGCACGGCGCGCGCGATGCTGGCCGCCAAGCGGGCGCCCCTGTTCACCGTGCAGGTCGAGGTGGAGCTCGCGGACGTCCTGCGGCGGCGCGGCAAGGCCGACGAGGCGGCCGGCCTGCTGGCACCGCTGCTGACCCCGTCCGCGCTGGGCGCCGAGCGGGGCGCCGTGCACGCGGGCGGGGCGCACCGGCTGCTCGGCCTGATGGCCGAGGACCGGGGCGACACCGAGACGGCGGAGGAGCACTACTGCGCGGCCCTGTCGCTGCTGGAACGCACCGGCGCGGCGGGCGATCTGGCCGACCTGTGCCGGCTGCTCGGCGACCTGCTGCGGCGGTCGGGGTGCGTGGAGGCGGCGCTGAACGCGTACCGGACGGGGCTCGGGCACCGGGCCGCGCCCGGCACGACGACGCTGTGTCCGGCGCCGCCGGTGCGGCCGCGGCGGCCGTGCGGGTGACCGGTAGCGGGCGGGGACGCCCCCGTACGCGGCGCCCCTAGGGGCCGCGCGCACGGTCCCCGGCCCGCCCGGCCGGGGCCTTCGCGCCGGACAGGGGGGGTGCGGGCCGGGGGGGTGTCGCCCCAGCCCCTCCCCCCGAGGGGGCACCCCCATTCACCGGTTCCTGGGGCTGTGCCCCAGACCACCTGATCGCGGCTCCGCCGCTCGGCCTCAAACGCCGGACGGGCTGAAAGCCGCGGCTCCCGCCGTCACAGGCCGCCGCAGGCCGTCGCCAGGAAAGCGCGGACCTGCGCCGCGGGCAGAATACGGACGTACCGTGCACGGGACGGCGTACGGAGGCCGGGCCCGGCATGGTGCAGCATGTCCGCCGGGCGCCGTAGCCGGAACCGTCGCGGCGGGCCGGTCACGGCCAACCGTCGGAGTATTGGATTCCGCTTTCCTCGTGCCGGTAGGGCAGGCTGGAAGGTGCCGGGAGTCCTCCGGGACTCCTGGTGTGAAAGGGACGAGGGAGCGGGCGTTGATCCGTGTCGCTGTGGTGGACGACGAGCAGCTGGTGAGGTCCGGGCTGCGGATGATCCTGGGCACGGCCCGGGACGTCGAGGTCGTCGCGGACTGCGGAGGCGGCGACGCCGTGGCCACCGTGCTCGCCTGCGCCCCCGACGTCGTCCTCCTCGACGTGCGGATGCCGGACGTCTCCGGGCTGACCGTGCTCCGCGCCCTGCGGGCCGCGCCGGAGCCGCCCGCCGTCGCCATGCTCACCACCTTCGACGCCGACGAGTACCTGGCCGCCGCGCTGCGCGGCGGAGCGGCCGGTTTCCTGCTCAAGGACACCGACCCCGACCAGCTCGTCCGGGCCGTGCGGACGCTCGCCGCCGGGGGCAGCGTGCTCGACCCGGGCGTGACCAGGACCGTGATCGGCGGCTACCTGGCGGCGGGTGCCGGCGCCTCGGCCGCCGAGGCGGTACGGTCCCTGACCCCCCGCGAGCGCGAGGTGCTGGCCCACGTCGGCGCCGGCCTGGCGAACCCGCAGATCGCCGAGCGCATGGGCCTGGCGCCCAGCACGGTGAAGGACCACGTCCGCGCGGTCCTCGGCAAGCTCGGCGGGCTCAACCGGGTACAGGCAGCCGTCGTGGCCGACCGCGCCGGGCTGGTGCCCGTGCCACGGCCCGGGGACGGCGTCCGGTGAGCCTCCGGGCGCGGAGCCGGCCGTCCTGGGTCCCGCTCGTCGCGCCCGTGGCGCTGGCCGTCGCCGACGCCTTCCTCGTCAACGGGGTGACACCGGGGGCCGCCCTGCTGCTCTCCCTGGCGGCCGCCCTGGCGCTGCTGTGGCGGCGCCGCTTCCCGGTGACGGTCTTCCTGGCCGTCCTGCCGGGTTTCTACATCGGCTACATCTGGTTCGCGCCGCTGATCGCGCTCTACACGGTGGCGGCCGCGCGCCGCCCGGACCGGCGGCTGCTGGGCATCACCGGCCTGCTCTTCGCCGTCGTCCACTTCCTCCCCTACCCCCTCTCGAAGCTCCCGGTGGACGATCCGCGCGGACTGGCGCTGGACGCGGTCAACGCGGTCGTCATCGCGGCGGCGCCGATCGCCGTGGGGCTGCTCTCGCGCACCCGCCGCGAACTGGCCGCGCGGCTGGACGAGCTGACGCGCAGCCGGGCCCGTGAGGACCGGCTCCTCGCCGACCAGGTCGTCGCCACCGAGCGCGCCCGGCTCGCCCGCGAGATGCACGACGTCGTCGCCCACCAGGTGAGCCTGATCAGCCTCCAGGCGGGCGCGGTGCAGG
>NZ_JAIQLH010000038.1 GCF_020037025.1 Streptomyces huiliensis
GGCCGTGACCTCGGCGGGGGCCTTGACGGTGACGCCCTTCGGCGCGCGGACGGTCAGCTTCTGCTTCACCGCGCCCGGGCGCTGGTTGATCACGCGGGCCTCGACGACCGCGGGCGCCCCGCCGGCCTCCGCCGTCGCCTCCGCGTGGGTGAGCTCGAAGTGGGTGGCGGCGGTGTCGGCGAACCACGGGGTGATCTCGTGGATCGCGGCCGGCCGGGTCGGGCCCGACCAGACCAGCCGCAGGGCGTCGGCCCGGACGCCCTTGCCCGGCAGCTGCGTCCAGCCGCTCGCCGAGAGGGCGCCCAGCGGCTGCCAGCCCTTGTCGGGAGTGTGCGCCTCGACCGTGCCGCGTGCGCCGGGAGCGGCCGCGGTGAGCACGGTGACGGCGGTCATCGGGTGGGGTTCGCGCAGCTTCACGGTCAGTGGGCCGTCCGCCGGGGCGGGGACGGTCGTCGTCGGGTCGCCGTCGGTCACCGCGCCGGACGTGCGCAGCGGGCGGTCGATGCCGAGCCAGCCGTTGGCGCGGGCGAGGGCCTGCTGGAGGAAGGGCGTCAGCACGCCGGCGCCCACGGTCACCTGTTCGGAGGTGATCCGGTCGCGCAGTCGCAGCACGTCGAGCTCCGCGCGCCAGGCGTCCGCGCCGTCGCCGCGCGCCTGCGCGGTGAGCATGTCGACGGTGCGCAAGCCCGCCTCGCCGTGCCGCGCCAACTGCCGCGCCCACGGCCGGACCTCGACGCCCAGCGTGCTCGTGAGCCGGCCGGGCGCGTCCGCCATGATGCGGAAGGCGGCGCGCAGCTTGTCCGCCGCGGTCTTCAGCCGGTCGGCGTCGGTGCCGGAGAGAGCGGTCCAGAAGTCGTCCATCAGGGGGCGCAGATACGCCGACTCCTGGCCGCCGAGGACCGATGACGCGTCGTTCGCGGCCAGTGCCCGCAGGGCCTCGCGGGCCTTCGGGTCGGCGCCCGCGAGGTCGTCGACCGCGGCCTTCCACGACTCCTCCGGGCGGTAGCCGCGCGGGTTCCAGGCGTAGTCGGCGGTGGTGAACAGCGGGATGCGGGACGCGGTGGGCTGCGCCGAGGCGTTGGCGAGCAGCGCGGCCGAGCCGACGGCGACGGCCGGCTCCCGGCCGATGTAGGGGCCGAGGAAGATACGGTCCTGCGCGAAGTCGTTCACCGGATAGTTGTCCATGGTGACGAGCTGGTGCCCGAACGCCGAGCGAGCGGCGGACAGTTCGCCGCCGGTGATGGTCCGCGGCACCACGCCCACGCCCGTCCAGGCCACCTCGACGCGCGGGTCGAGCCGGTCGGCGAGCGCCCGCCGGAACGCCGTCCGGCCGTCCTGGAAGTACTCGGTGGGCAGCAGGGACAGCGGCGCCGCCTCCCCGCCCTTCGCCGCCAGGTGTTCGGCCAGCGCGCCCGCCACCTTCGCCTGCGCCTCCGCCGCGGCCTTCGGCCCGGACCCGAAGGCGTCCCGGTCGGCGCCGCAGTGCCACTCGCTGTAGCTGACGTCCTGGAACTGGAGCTGGAACGCCCGGACGCCCAGCGCCCACATCGCGTCCACCTTGCGCTTCAGCGCCCGCACGTCCTCCGCCGAGGAGAAGCACAGGCCCTGCCCCGGCGCCACCGCCCAGCCCAGCGTCACATGGTTGCGGCGGGCCCGGTCCGCCAGCACGCGGAACTCCTCGCGCCGGTCGGCGGGGTACGGATCGCGCCACTTCGCCTGGCGGTACGGGTCGTCGCCGGGTGCGTACAGGTACCGGTTCAGCTTCGTCCGGCCCATGAAGTCCAGCTGGGCGAGGCGCTGCGGCGACGACCAGGGCTGCCCGTAGAAGCCCTCGGTGATCCCGCGCACGGCCGTCACCGGCCAGTCGCGGATCACGGCGCCGGCGACGGCCGGTCCGCCGTCCCGCCGGACGACGAGTTGGCGCAGCGTCTGCGCGGCGTGGAACAGGCCGTCGTCGCCGACGCCCGCCAGGGCCACCGTCGGCCGGCCGTCGCGCTGCCCGGACGCCAGCCGGTAACCGCCCCGGGGCAGGTCGCCGGCGGCCGGGGCGCCGAGGGCGCGCAGCGCCTCCTCGGCCTGCCGGCCGTCCGCGTACACGATCAGTCCGCGCGGTGGCGGGGTGCCGCCGGGCTGGGCGTCCACGACCGTCCGGGCCCCCGCGCCGCGCAGGATCTCCCGGAGCGCCGACAGGGCGTACGGGTCCGTGCCCGGTTCGGCCATCAGGGTGACCTCGGTGCCCACCGGCACCGGCGCGCCCTGGGCGCGGCCCGACTGCGGGCGCGGCCAGACCGGCGGGAGCGCGACGGCCGCCTCCGGGTCGGCGGCGTCGGGGCTGCCCGCCGCGGGGGCGGC
>NZ_JAIQLH010000380.1 GCF_020037025.1 Streptomyces huiliensis
GGTGAGCCTGATCAGCCTCCAGGCGGGCGCGGTGCAGGTCAGCACGGCCGACAACCAGGCCCGTGCCGGGGCGCGGACCATCCGCGAGCTGTCGGTGCGGACGCTGGACGAGCTGCGCCACATGGTCGGCATCCTCCGGGCGGCGGGCGCGGACACCGACGAACTGACGCCGCAGCCGAAGCTCGCGGACCTCCCCCGGCTGATCGAGCTGAGCGCGCTCGACGTCCGGTACGAGGAGGCGTACGACGCGGCCGCCGAACACTCGGAGGCGGCGGAACGGGCCGCCTTCCGCACCGTGCAGGAGGCGCTGACGAACGTGCGCAAGCACGCGCCCGGGGCGAAGGTACGGGTGCGGGTGGACGAGCCGGACGACACGCTGCGGGTCGAGATCCGCAACGGGCCGGCCGACTCGGCGGTCCCGGCGCCCGGGCTGCCGGGCGGGGGCCACGGCCTGGTGGGGCTGCGCGAGCGGGCGCAGAGCCTCGGCGGCACGCTGGAGGCGCGGCCGACGGGGGACGGGGGGTTCGTGGTGCGGGCGTGTTTCCCGCGTGAAGGGTGACGTGACGGGTGAGGTTCCGCGCGAGGGAGCGCGGGGTGGGGCGCCCGCCTGCGCCGCGCGCCGGGTCTTCCGGGCATGCCCGCCGGCCCCGGCCCGGTGGTGGGGTGAGCGGGGTTCGAGTGGCGCGGCCGGACGGTCTGATCAGGCGGAGAGCGAGTCGGTCTCGGCGGTGGCGCTCGCCAGGTCCGGGTAGACCTCGAAGAGGCGGCGCACCCCGAGGGCGGCGAGCACCCTGTTGACGTGCGATCCCTCGACCGCGCCCTGGGCGGGCAGGATCAGCCGCAGCCGACCTTGACAGGAGCGCATCAAACGCCGGGCGGCGATGAGCACCCCGACCCCGCTGGAGTCACAGAACCGCACCTCGCCCAGGTCGAGCACCAGACTCCGCCGCCCCTCCGCCACCGCGTCGTGCACGCGCTGCCGGACCGCCGGGGAGGTCACCAGATCCATCTCGCCGCTGACCTGGAGCACGGCCCAGTTCCCCTGGTCGCGCTCCCACACCTTCAACGTCACGCGTTCGAGCCCTTCCACTCGGTCCGCCGGCTGTTCGCGCTTTCCGGCGCTCTTCCGGACTGAGGCCCTTCCGCGGTGTACGCCGCCGTCCCGTACGCTCCGCGACGGTCGTACGACCCTCGGGATCCGGCAGCCGGATCCGCCGCGAATTGCCGTCTGGCATAAACCACCGCGTTGAGCCTATGCCCAGCCCGGACCCTTCCTCCCCCCGGATCCGGTCACACCCGCATAACACATCGGCACATTCGTGCATGTCCGGTCAAACACCGATCGCCCGGCGGACAGCTGACGGTCCGCCGACGCACCCCTCACGACCTGCGGCGCGGCCCGGGCCGGCCGGGGATCCGGGGATCCGGTGACAGGCGCGCCCCCGGCTCCGTCAAGCCCTATCACCCGGGGCGGCCCCGCGCCCGCCCTTCCCTGATCTTCCCCTGAGTTCCCCGGATTTCCGTCCGAACGAGCGCCCGTTGTCGGACCCTCCCGTTACATTGCGAAGTGCGGACGCCATGCGGTGTCGG
>NZ_JAIQLH010000381.1 GCF_020037025.1 Streptomyces huiliensis
GGTGGCGTGCGGCGCGGCGGGGGCGCCGGCGGCGGGCAGGGTGAAGACGGCGGCGTCCTGGCCGGCCGCCGGGGTGGCCCAGCCGGCGCGCTGCCCGGCGTAGGCGTCGCCGAACGGCGCCGACGTGCCGTTCTTCGCCTGGGTGGTGCCGGTGGGCAGGGTGAGGGTGGCCTCGACGCCGGCGGGCGCGGTGACGGTGACCGTGGTGCCGGTGCGGTAGGCGGTGACCTTGCCGGCGTCGACGGCGGCGGACCAGGCGGCGCGCTTGCGCATCTCGGTGCCGATGTCGCTCATGCGGAGGCTGACGAGCGGGGTGTTGTCGGCGAAGAGGGCCGCGTGGTCGGCGAGGACCTTCTCCAGGACCTGGTAGCCGATCCGCTCCTCGGCGAGGTTGGACTGGTGCATGAAGTGCGGGCGCGGGTCGTTGGAGAGGACGTGCCCGAGGGCGATCCGGGCCTCCAGGGGAGCGATGTAGGAGGCGAAGCCGGTCTTGGTGTCGAGCGGGGCCTTGAGGCAGGTGGTGACGGTGGAGTTCTCGCAGATGCCGCTGCCGCCGTCGGCCTTCTTGGTGTAGAGCCAGTTGTACTCGTCGGTCTGCTCGGCGGCCGTGCCCACGTTGTAGTAGACGTTCATCGGGTAGCGCGAGACGGTCAGCGCGGGCCCGGTCTGGCGCTGGCGGGGTTCCCGGGAGCTGTCGCTGGCCACCCACTTGACGCCGGTGGCGGTGAGGGCGGCGGCCAGGTTGGGGTTGTCGTCCTTCTGCTGCGGCAGGGTGCGCAGGCCGGAGTGCTCACCGGTGACGAGCTCGTCGGGGTCGACCTTCAGGCCGCGGGCGGCGGCCCAGGACAGGTTCTGGGCGATCTCCTGGGTGACCTTCTGGCCGTCGACCCAGCGGATGCGGCCGAAGAGGTCGGTGGAGCACTTCCAGGGGACGACGCTGGTGTTCTGCACGCAGCCGAGGAAGGCGTGGGTGTAGGTGTGGTTGAGCCAGCGGAAGGACTGCTGGTCGGCGACGAACCGGTCGAGCAGCGGGTCGTGGGCGCCGTCGTGGGAGGCCCGGTACTCCTCGCTGCCGACGCCGTTGTAGGCGAAGTCGAGCGGCAGGTTGTGGCTCTTCGACCACTCCCTGGCGTACTCGGCGTCGGCGGCCGTCATCCGGATCGGCGGGGCGTCGGGCGACGGGTTGCCGGGGCAGTCGACATCGCCGGGGGTGCACTTGCGCTTGCTGTCCCAGCGGTCGTCGGAGGCGAAGAGGTCGTCGACGTGGACGCCGAGGTAGGTGCGCGAGGCCCCGAGGTGGACGCCCTGGGTGAGCCATTCGACGATGCCGCGGGAGACCAGCCGGAACTGCGTCTGGTACTGGTTGGCGACGAAGGTGACGACGAGTTCGCTGCGGCCGTCGTGGGTGTACTGGCCGATCAGCGAGCCGCGCGCGGACGTGCCGGGGATGGGGGCGTCGACGTACGGGGTGAAGGTGGCGCCCTCGTCCTGCTTCTCCAGCGGGGTGGAGAGGTAGCCGTAACTCTCGTTGACGTCGGCGTCGTTGTTCTCGAAGGGGACGTTCTTCTTCAGGTAGCCGAAGGGTCCGCCGGCGCCCTCGGCGGTGACGGTGGCGGTCTTGCCGTCCAGGGGTCCGCTCCAGCCGTGTTCCTGGGCGGCGTTGAGGCCGACGGCGGGGCGGGCGTAGGTGTAGGCGTCCACCTGGCGGATGCCGAATCGTTTCTCGTAGCCGGCCAGGGCGGCCATCTCCGGCGAGCCGTCGCCGAACGGGTTGTCGTTGGGCAGGACGACGCCCTGGAACTTGGCGCGCGGTCTGCCGTCCACGGTGTCGCTGAGGTAGGCCGCGTCGATCTTCGGCCGGCCGGCGTCCTTGAGGTCGACCTTGGTGTACGGCGTGCCGGCGGTGGCGAGTTCGGCGGCGATCGCCTCGACGGCGGGCCCGCCGTCGTCGACGAGCAGAACGCGCAGGTCGACGCGGGGTGCCGGGTCGTCGGCGCGGGCGCCGGCGGCGGGCAGCGCCAGCGCCGTCAGTGTCGCGGCGGCCCAGGCCGCGAGCAGACGTGTGGAACGTGACATGGTGCAACTCCCCCCTGCTGGGACGGCGGTGACACGGCGGCGCCGTCCTCTTGGTGAAGATGTCCGCGCGGGGTGGCCGGGCCCCGGCGCGCACGGGTGGTCGAACCCCCGGTTGTTCGGTGGCGCTCGGCCGGCTCCCCACGCCGGCCGTAGTCGTCTCCCCGGCGCCCTTGGTCGAGGGCGTGGGAGCGGGGGACCACCGGGAGGCTCAGCCGCCCCTCGATCGCCCAGCCATATAGTGCGCCATGCCGGAACGCGGCGTATGTCGCACGGCCCAGGAGACGCCCGGCGTTTACGTGTGCCTGGCCGGAATCCGCCGTAGCCCGGCGGGCCGGTGACAGGACCGTAATCCTCCGCCCGTCCGCCCCGCCCGCCCGGGTGACCTGCCGGGATGTCGCGGAACCGACGTTCCGGACCCACGTCCCCCGAACATCAGTCCACTCTGCCGCGAGGGCGGCGTGTGCCGTGAGATCGGCCTGATGACAACTGTCGGATTTGCCGGGTGTGTTCGGCCTCGCGAAGTGCGACACCCGCCCCCGGTGGTCCGACGCCGGAGGGGCCCCTGCGGCCACCCGGGCATCCCGGTGCCGCTGCGACTCTTGACGCCATGACGGTTGTCATGGACATTACGCCTGCTTGGCATGGACCAACCCCACCGGGAGGCACCCCATGCGCACACACCCCCACCGTTCCCTCGCCGCCGGCTGCCGGACGCTCCTCGCGGCGACGGCCCTGCTCCTCGCGCCCGCCGCGCTCGCGGGCGGCATACCGGGCCCCGCCTCCGCGGCGCCCGGCCCCCGGCCGCCCGCCGCCACCGCGGCGTACACCCCCGACCCGGACGCTCCCCACGGCGGCCGGGTGACCGGAGCCCGTACGCCGGACCGCTCCCCCGCCCGCGACCGGGCCGTCCGCACCTTCGCCGAGGGCCGCCGCGCCGCCGCCCGCGAGGGCGGGCGGGACCGCGGACCGGACGCCGCCCTCACCCACGACTGGTGGGGCGTCTTCCCGCGCCCCGGCACCCACGACGGCATCACGGCCACCCACACGGTCGACCCCGCGTACCGCGTGCGCGACGCCGAGAACTTCACCTACGCGCCCACCACCAAGGCCCAGAACTCCTGCATGGAAGTGGTCACGGCCTACTGGCAGAGCGGCCCCGAGCTGTGGGCCTGGGACTGGTGCGGCGCGGGCGGCCCCGCCAAGGTCCTGCCCGTCGACGCCTCCTTCCTGGCGAAGTACACCCCCGGCGGCACCGCCCCGGCCGCCTACAGCGTCCAGCTGGTCCGCGAGGGCGGCTCCGGCAACACCTGGGCCGCCCACCTCTACAACCACCGCACCGCGAGCTGGGAGCTGCTCTACCGCCAGTCCGGGACGGACAAGAGCGGACTCGACCACGGCTGGGACATGTTCGAGATCTACGCGAGCGTGAACCCCGCCACCGGCATGGGCTGGTACTGCACGGAGGCCCGGAACACCGTCTTCGACAGCTCCGCGCTCAGGCTGCGCCGCAACGGCGCCTGGACCCCCGCGAGCCCGGCGGACGCGCCGTGGACCGACCCCGCCCCCGACGGCCGGGCCTTCCTCTGCCCGCCGCTGCGGTTCCTCCGTGTGAGCGCCAACGACCACTGGACCGTCCGGCAGTGAGCCGTCGCCGACCCCGCGTCGGCCCCCGCGGTCAGTCCCCGAGCGGGAAGAAGTCGACGAGGAGCATGTCCCGCACGCCCCGTTCGGCCCCCGCGGCCGGACGGATCGGCGTGACGCCGTGGAAGACCCTGCGGTCGTCCAGGACGATGGTCTCGAACGGCGTGGTCAGCAGCGCCTCGTGGACCGGCTCGCGCTCCAGGTCGTAGAGGCGCGAGTCGGCCCCCTCCACCCCCTCGCGCCGGATCAGCACCTGGGCGACGTAGCAGTGCCCGTCCTGGTGGACGCCCTCCGGGGCGGGGTGCCCCTCGGCGTCCCGGGTGGCGACGACGCGTATCTGGTGCACCCCGCAGCCGTCCATCCCCTCCCGCGGGCCGGGCAGCCGCTCCCGGAGCGTACGGACGACCGCGGCCAGCGCGGCCCCCGCGGCCACGCCCTCCGCCAGCGGGGCGAACATGCGGTCCACGCCGCCGTTCACCCGGTTCACGGCCGCGTCCTGGAAGAAGGCCGCGTGCGGCAGCCGCTCCAGGCCGCCGTTCGGAAGGATCCGGAACCTGCTGTACCGGCGGAAGCGGTACGGGGTGTCGGTGCCCAGGTGGGCGTCGGCGGGCAGGTCGTTCCAGGACTCGGTGAACAGGGTCACCGCCGCCGGCGGCAGCGCCCCGAGGGCGCCCGCCAGCAGGTCGGCGGGGAAGTGGACGAACGGGGGCGGGACGTGCCCGTCGGCCGTCCCGGGCTGCTCGGGTACGCGCAGGGACGCAGGGGTCATCGGTCTGCCTCAGCCTTCAGTGAGCCTTCGTGTGAGCGGGAGATCCTCCGTGCGAGCCGGAGGGCCTCCGCGTGAGCCGGATACCGATGACCGAGCCTACGCACGGGCGGGACGGAAGCGCAGCGTCCGGCAACTTCCGTCACACGCATCACACTTGACACACTAGTCACAGGGCGCCGCCCCTTGGGCGGCCGGGCGCCGATCCTCGCCGGCCCGGCCTCGTCCAGGACGACGCTTTTACCCTCGATGCCGTCCCGGTAAGAAATCCCGACGCCGTTGACGACGACGCCGTCGCGCTTCACGCGGGATTTACCTCATTGCCGGATTGCCGGCCGATGCGTTCCCCCGACCGGTGCGTCCCCCCGGCTTTCCCCGGCTTTCCCCGGCTTTCCCCGGCTTTCCGCCGATGTGCTTCCCGGCCCCCGTCCGCGGCCTTTTGGGCGCAAGTACCCACTTATTGGCGAACCCTTACCGCGTGGTAATCTCCGGGGCGCCGTGCTCCGGCATCTTCCCCGTGGCGACCGTGAGCGGACGTGCGTGCCGCGAGTGACCGCCATAACATGAGATCGCGGTGTATATGCGGAACCGTCCCCGGCCGTCCTCCCTCTCTCTCGGGTGAAAGCACCTTCCAGGAGGAGTCACCACCGTGGGTCTCACGTCCCAGAATCTACTGTTGCTCTTGGTGTTCATCGCGGTCGCGGTGTGCGCCCTGGTTCTGTGGCTGTGGCCGCGCGCCGCCCGCAAGGGGGTCCTGTCCTGGATCTCGCGCCTGGGCATGCTCGTCATATCCCAGGTGAGCGTCCTCGCCGTGCTGCTCGTCGCCGCGAACAACGAGTTCGGCTTCTACTCCACCTGGAAGGAGCTGTTCGGGCAGAACTCCAGCCACCAGGAGCTCCAGCCCGGCAAGCCGGGCGAGAAGCGGCCTCCCGCGCTCGAGGTGAAGGGGCAGGAGTCGGTGGGTCTGGGCCCGCGGGAGAAGGGCGGGCAGGTGGACCGGATATCCATCCGCGGGCCGGTCACCGGCCTGAGCATGGACGGGTACGCGTACCTGCCCCCGCAGTACTTCCAGAAGGGCCATGAGAAGGACCGCTTCCCCGTGATCGTGGCGGTCACCGGGCAGCCCGGCGTCTCCAGAAACCTCATCACCCAGATCAAGGTCCCGCAGGCCGCGTCGAAGCTCGTCAAGGAGCGGAAGATGCGGCCGACGATCGTCCTGATGGTCCGGCCGTCGGTCGTCGCCGACCGCGACACCAACTGCACCGACGTCCCCGGCGGCCCGCAGGCGCTGACCTTCTTCAACCAGGACCTGCCGGTCGCCGTCAACGACAAGTACCGGGCCGACAACTCGCGCGGCGGCTGGGGTGCCGTCGGCAACTCCACGGGCGGCTACTGCGCGTTGAAGATGGCCATGACCAACCCGGCCCGCTACGGCGCCGGCGCCGGCCTCTCCGCCGACTTCTTCGCCCGCCAGGACCGCGAGACCGGCGACCTCTACGCCGGCAGCAAGCAGCTCAAGAACGAGGCGGACCTCACCTGGCGCCTCGCCCACATGCCCCCGCCGCCGGTGTCGCTGCTGGTCGGCGTCAGCAAGAAGGGCGAGGAGAAGTACTACAAGCAGGCCATGCACTTCGTGGAGAAGGCGAAGTGGCCGACCAAGGTCGAGAAGCTGATGCGCGACGAGGGCGGCCACAACTTCCAGACCTGGCGCGAGGAGTACCCCGAGGTCCTCCGCTGGCTCGACCGCCAGCTCGCCGACCCGCGCTGAGCCCCGGCTTCCGGCCGGCCGGGCGCCGGAGAACCGTGACAGGTGAGCCGAACTTTCGTACGAATATCTCCCTTTCCTGAACCCGTCCCGTTCCCCGGGAACGGGAACGGACGCCGTCGCGTCCCAGCCGGTGTGGCGCGTTTGCGTGGGGTCCCGGAGCGGTTCGGAACCCCGTGCGGGAGGGGGCGTGACGGCATGGACGCCGACGGCGGCGGCGAGCGGTTTCCCCTGCTGGCCGGGCGGTACCGGCTGCTGGGCAGGCTCGGCAGCGGCGGCATGGGCGTGGTGTGGCGCGCCTTCGACGAGGTACTGGGCCGTGAGGTGGCGGTCAAGGAGGTCCGGGCCCCCGAGCACCTGCGCGAGGCCGACGTCCGGGTGCTGCACGCCCGGCTGGTGCAGGAGGCCCGAGCCGCGGCCCGGATCAGCCACCGCTCCGTGATCACCGTGCACGACGTGGTGGAGGAGCGCGGCCGGCCGTGGATCGTCATGGAACTGGTCCGCGGCCGGTCGCTCGCCGACGTCCTGGAGGCCGACGGCCTGCTGTCGCCCCGGGAGGCGGCCCGCGTGGGGTCCGCGGTGCTCCGGGCGCTCCGCAGCGCGCACGCCGCCGGGGTGCTGCACCGCGACGTCAAGCCCGCCAACGTCCTGCTCCAGGACGACGGCCGGGTGGTGCTGACCGACTTCGGCATCGCCCTCGTCGAGGGCACGGGCACCCTCACCCGCACCGGCGACGTCATCGGCTCCCCTGACTACCTGGCCCCCGAGCGCGCCCTCGGCAAGCACCCCGGCACGCCCTCGGACCTGTGGTCGCTGGGGGCCACGCTCTACGCGGCCGTCGAGGGGATGTCGCCGTTCCGC
>NZ_JAIQLH010000382.1 GCF_020037025.1 Streptomyces huiliensis
CCACGCTCTACGCGGCCGTCGAGGGGATGTCGCCGTTCCGCCGCGCCTCGGCGCTGGGCACGCTCCAGGCCGTCGTCCACGAGGACCCGCCCGCGCCCCGCCGCGCCGGCCCCCTCGCCCCGCTCCTGCTCGGGCTGCTCCGCAAGGACCCGCGGACGCGCATGGGCTCGGTGGAGGCGCAGCGCCTGCTGGACGCGGCGGCGTCCGCTGCGACGGCCGGCGGGACGCCGGGGACGGGCTCCGGGGCCGCTTTCCGCGCCCAGGGGCGCCCGGACGGTGACTACGGTGAGCGTGGTACCGGGGGGACGGACGGTGCGGGCACCGCTCCCGGGGCGCCGGGAGCGCACCGGTCGGACGGGACGGCGGCGGAAGGCGCCGGATCGGGAGCCGCCGCGGACCCCGGCAGGGGCGGGGGCACCGGGACGCCCCGGCCGGGAGCGGGCGCCGGCGCGGCGACGGAGCCCTGGACCACCGCGCCGAGGACACCGGCCGGGTCCGGGCCGGTCCCCACTCCGGGCCGGCCGGACACGGCGTCCGGCTCGCACGCCGCCGCCGGGCCCGGACCGCGGTCCTCCGCCCCCGCGGGCCCGGACGCGTCCGCGAGCCGGGAAGTGCCCGGCACCGCGCGGACGCCGGACGCGTCCCCGCCCGAGCGCCCGTACCGGGACCCCGGCACCCCTTCCGGTTACGCCCCGACGTACATCCCGACCTCCGCCGACGTCCACCCGGACGCTCCCTCCCCCGGCGCGCACGGTCCCGCGCGCGACCCCGCGCCGGGCCCGGCCGCCGCCGGATCCGGGACGCCCCCGGCCCCGTACACCCCCTACACCCCCTACACGCCGTACGCCTCCACCACCCCCTACTCCCCGGCCGTGCTGCGGTCGGCGGGCGCGCCGGACGTCATC
>NZ_JAIQLH010000383.1 GCF_020037025.1 Streptomyces huiliensis
CGCCGCGCCCGGGCAGCTGCCCGCCGAGGAGCTCCCGGCGGCGGTCACCCCCGCCGCCACCCCCGAGGAGCCGGCCGCCGCCCCCACGCAGCCGGAGCCCGCCGAGCCGGAGGCCCCGCAGGCCCCCGCGCCGGTGCACCTCGCCCTCGTCCGCGACGACGAGCCGCGGCAGGAGGAACCGGCCGACACCACCGCCGAGGCGACCGCCGAACAGGCCACTGCGGAGCAGGCCACCGCCGAGCAGGCCGACGGCGTGGACACCGCCGAGGAGCCGCTCGCCGAGGAGCCCCGCATGCCCCTCGGCCCGCCCGCCGACGGCTTCGCCGCCGCCGAACGCGAGGCCGTCCACCGCGTGATGCGCGAACGCCGCGACATCCGCAACGGCTTCCGCCCCGACCCCATCCCGCACGACGTCCTGCTGCGCGTCCTGGAGGCCGCGCACACGGCGCCGAGCGTCGGGCACTCGCAGCCCTGGGACTTCGTCGTCATCCGGTCCGCCGAGACCCGCCGGACCATGCACGACCTGGCCAGCCGCCAGCGCGACGCGTACGCCGCGTCGCTGCCCAAGGGCCGGGCCAAGCAGTTCAAGGAAATGAAGATCGAGGCCATCCTCGAGACCCCGGTCAACATCGTGGTCACCGCCGACCCCACCCGGGGCGGCCGGCACACCCTCGGCCGGCACACCCAGCCGCAGATGGCCCCCTACTCGTCGGCCCTCGCCGTCGAGAACCTGTGGCTCGCCGCCCGCGCCGAGGGGCTCGGCGTCGGCTGGGTCAGCTTCTTCGACGAGCGCGAGATGGTCCGCGAACTCGGCCTCCCCGAGCACCTGGAGGTCGTCGCGTACCTGTGCGTCGGGTACGTCGACGAGTTCCCGGACGAGCCCGAGCTGATGCAGGCTGGCTGGTCCAAGCGGCGCCCGCTGTCCTGGGTCGTCCACGAGGAGACGTACGGCCGCCGCGCGCTGCCCGGCGAGGACCCGCACGACCTGCTCGCCGAGACCCTCCGCGGCATCCGCCCGCTGGACGCCAAGGCGCTCGGCGAGGCGTGGGAGCGGCAGAAGCGGATGACCAAGCCGTCCGGCGCGCTCGGCATGCTGGAGATCATCTCCGCGCAGCTCTGCGGCCTGTCGCGCAAGTGCCCGCCGCCCATCCCGGAGCCCGCCGCCGTCGCGGTCTTCGCCGGCGACCACGGCGTGCACGCCCAGGGCGTCACCGCCTGGCCGCAGGAGGTCACCACGCAGATGGTGACCAACTTCCTGGGCGGCGGGGCCGTGTGCAACGCGTTCGCCAACCAGGTCGGCGCGGAGGTCTGCGTCGTGGACGTCGGCGTCGCCGGCGACCTGCCGGCCCGTCCCGGCCTGCTGCCGCGCAAGATCCGCCCGGGCACGGACGACTTCACCGCGGGACCGGCGATGACCCGCGAGGAGGCGCTGCGCGCCGTCGAGGTGGGCATCGAGACCGCCCGCGACCTGGTCACCGCGGGCAACAAGGCGCTCCTCACCGGTGAGATGGGCATCGCCAACACCACCGTGTCGGCCGCCCTGATCTCCGTCTTCACCGGCTCCGACCCGGGTGAGGTCACCGGGCGCGGCACCGGCATCAACGACGAGATGCACGCCCGCAAGATCGACGTCGTCCGGCGGGCGCTGGAGCTGCACCGCCCGGACCCGGCCGACCCGATCGGCGTCCTCGCCGCGGTCGGCGGGCTCGAACACGCCGCCCTCGTCGGCCTGATCCTCGGTGCCGCCTCGCTGCGCACGCCGGTGATCCTGGACGGCGTGAGCGCCGGTGCGGCCGCTCTGGTGGCGCGGGCCATCGCGCCTGAGGCGCTGGCCGCGTGCATCGCGGGGCACCGCAGTGCGGAGCCCGGTCATGTCGCTGCTCTGACGAAGCTGGGGTTGCGGCCGTTGGTGGACCTCGACCTGCGTCTTGGCGAGGGGACGGGTGCGTTGCTGGCCCTTCCGGTCGTGCAGAGTGCTGCGCGGGCCATGCACGAGGTGGCGACGTTCGACAGTGCGGGGGTCGCGGAGAAGGGGTAGCCCTTCCCTGCGGGGCGGGCCCCTCCCCGCCCTTTCACCGGTTCTTGCGGGGCCGGGCCCCGCACCCCCCGAAACCGCGCTCCGCGCGGTTGTCCTCAAACGCCGGACGGGCTGGTTCTCCAGACCGTCCGGCGTTCGGGCGAAACCCCCCGCTAACAAAGCCCACGTAGGGTATGCCCAGCGCCCCTGACCAGCGAGGAGACCCGCAGCCCCCATGGCCGAGCACCCAGACCCCGCCGCCTACCCCGTCGGACTCCGCCTGCGTGACCGCCGCGTCGTCGTCCTCGGCGGCGGTCAGGTCGCGCAGCGCCGGCTGCCCGCCCTGATCGCGGCCGGTGCCGACGTCCTGCTCGTGTCGCCGTCCGCGACCGCGTCCGTGGAGGCCATGGCGGAGGCCGGTGAACTGCGCTGGGAGCGCCGCCGCTACCGCGAGGGCGACCTGGACGGCGCCTGGTACGCGCTGATCACCACCGACGACCCGGAGGCCAACCGGGCCGCGTCCGCCGAGGCGGAGGCCCGCCGCGTCTGGGCCGTGCGCAGCGACGACGCCGAGGCGGCCACCGCCTGGACGCCGGCCACCGGCCGCAGCGCGGGCGTCACCGTGGCCGTGCTCACCGGCCAGGACCCGCGCCGCACGGCGGCCCTGCGGGACGCCATCGTCGAGGGGCTGCGCGACGGTTCGATCGCCGCGGCCCACCGCCGCACCCGCCCGGGCGCCGGCCGCGTGGCGCTCGTCGGCGGCGGCCCCGGCGACCCCGACCTGATCACCGTGCGCGGCCGGCGGCTCCTCGCCGAGGCCGACGTCGTCGTCGCCGACCGGCTGGGCCCGCGCGACCTGCTCGACGAACTGCCTCCGCACGTCGAGGTCATCGACGCCGCGAAGATCCCGTACGGCCGCTCCATGGCCCAGGAGGCCATCAACGACGCCTTGATCGAACACGCGAAGGCGGGGAAGACCGTCGTCCGCCTCAAGGGCGGCGACCCGTTCGTCTTCGGCCGCGGCAAGGAGGAGATGCAGGCGCTCGCCGAACACGGCATCCCCTGCACCGTCGTGCCCGGCATCTCCAGCTCCATCAGCGTCCCCGGCACGGTCGGCATCCCCGTCACCCACCGCGGGGTCGCCCACGAGTTCACCGTCATCAGCGGGCACGTCGCGCCGGGCGACCCGCGGTCGCTCGTCGACTGGCCGTCGCTCGCGCGCCTCGGCGGCACCCTCGTGGTGCTCATGGGCGTCGAGCAGTGCGGCGCCATCGCCGAGACGCTCATCCGGCACGGCCGGTCCGCCGACACCCCGGTCGCGGTGATCCAGGAGGGCACGACCGCCGCGCAGCGCCGCGTCGACGCCGTCCTCGGGACGGTGGGGGAGCGGGTGCGGGCCGAGGGCATACGGCCGCCGGCCGTCATCGTCATCGGCGAGGTCGTGGCGATCGGCCGGGAGGCGGCGGCCCTCTCGGACGCTGCCGGCTCGGACGCCGTCGGCTGAACCCCCGTATCCCACCCGTACGCACCACGAGGCACGTGAGCCCCATGACGCAGTCCCCCCAGGTCATCACCATCGACGACCCCGACGACCCCCGCCTCCACGACTACACCGGCCTGACCGACGTCGAGCTGCGCCGCCGGCGCGAGCCCGCCGAGGGCCTGTTCATCGCGGAGGGGGAGAAGGTCATCCGCCGGGCGGTGGACGCCGGTTACGGCATGCGGTCCATGCTGCTCTCCGCCAAGTGGGTGGACGCGATGCGCGACGTCATCGAGGACGTTCCCGCACCCGTCTACGTCGTCGAGCCGGAGCTCGCCGAGCGGGTGACGGGGTACCACGTGCACCGCGGCGCCCTCGCCTCCATGCACCGCAAGCCGCCGGCCGATGCCGCCGGACTCCTGGCCACGGCCCGCCGGGTCGCCGTCATGGAAGCGGTCAACGACCACACCAACATCGGTGCCATCTTCCGCAGCGCCGCCGCCCTGGGCATGGACGCCGTCCTGCTCTCCCCGGACTGCGCGGATCCGCTCTACCGGCGGTCCGTCAAGGTGTCCATGGGCGCAGTGTTCTCCGTCCCCTGGGCCCGGCTGGAGAACTGGCCGCGCGACCTGGAGACGGTCCGGGCGGCGGGCTTCCGGGTCCTGGCCCTCACCCCGGACGCGCAGGCCACCGCGATGGACGCCGCCGCTCCGCACCGCCTGGAGCGGGTCGCCCTGATGCTCGGCGCGGAGGGCAGCGGGTTGTCCGCCAAGGCCCTGCGGGCGGCCGACGAGTGGGTGCGCATCCCGATGGCCCACGGCGTCGACTCCCTCAACGTCGGCGCGGCGGCGGCCGTCGCCTTCTACGCCGTGACGGCGGGGACGCCGGCGTAGGACCGGTGGCGCCTTCGGCCGGAGGCCGGCGCGGCGAATCGTTTCCGCACCGGCCTTCCCTGGGTACAGCCCGAGGCGGAGCGTCCGCCTCACCACGAGATCCCGCACGGAGAGTGCCGCACGGCATCACCGACCCCGGGAGGGCCCATGCCCGCCGACACCAGGATCCGCTTCCCCGCCGGCTTCCGCTTCGCCGTCAGCCCGCACCTGGAGGAGGCGCGGGCGGGCAACCG
>NZ_JAIQLH010000384.1 GCF_020037025.1 Streptomyces huiliensis
CCGCACCTGGAGGAGGCGCGGGCGGGCAACCGGGCCTGGGCCAGGGCCCATCGGATGGCCGACGGCCCCGAGGCCACCGCCCTGTACGACTCCTGGGACCTGGCCCGCGTCTCGGCCTGCATGTACCCGTACGCCACCGGCCCCGGCCTCCGGCTCGTCACCGACCACATGGGCTTCTGGTACCCCTTCGACGACCAGTTCGACAGCCCGCTCGGCCTCGACCCGGCCGCCACCGCCCGCGCCTGCGACGAACTGATCGACGTCGTCCACCACGGCACCACCGGCCCCAGGCCCACCGCCGCCGCCCGGGCCTTCGCGGACATCCGACGGCGCGCCTTCGACGGCATGCCACCGGCCTGGCGCGCCCGCACCGCCCACGACTGGGAGTACTACTTCGCCTCCTACGCCCAGGAATCGGCCGCCCGCCTGGCCGGGACCGTCCCCGACTTCCCCACCTTCCTGCGGCTGCGCATCGGCGTCAGCGCCATGAGCGTCGTCTGCGACCTCGTCGAACGGATCGGCGGCTACGAGGTCCCGGCCGCCGCCTTCCACAGCCTGCCGCTGATCGAACTCCGCCGGCTCACCGAGGAACTGCCCTGCCTCGCCAACGACGTCTACACCCTGGACCGCGAGGAGCCGCGCGGCGACGTCGTCAACCTCGTCCTCGTCCTGGAGCGGGAAGGGGCCCGCTCGCGCGCCGCCGCGATCGACACCGCCTACGCGCTCGTCAACGACCGGCTGGCCCGCTTCGACGCGCTCAAGCGCGCCATCCCCGATCTGGCCCGGACCCTGGGCCTGGACGCCCGGCGGCGCGCCGCCGTCGAACGGTACGCCCGCGACCTGGAGTTCCTCGTCTCCGGCTACATGGCCTGGGGCGCCGACACCCACCGCCACTTCCCCGAGACCGTCGTCCCTCCGGACCGGCCGGGCTACCCGGAGAACCTGCTGCTCCCCACCACACCCTGAAGGCGGCGGAGGGCCCGACCATGGCACCCGAGGACACGACCGGCGGCCTGTGCGTACGAGAGAGCGACACGGACCTGCACCGCGCGGGCCTGACCCGCGATCCGGAACCCTGGGAGGACGGCCTCCGCGAGACCCCGCGGCCGGGCACCTTCGAATGGTGGTACTTCGACGCCGAGTGCGACGACGGCAGCCGGGCCGTCGTCGTCTTCGAGACCAAGGCGCTCGACGCGGCCGCAGGCCCCCTGGCGCCCCGGCTGTCGCTGACCGTCCGCACCCCCGACGGACACGTCCACGCCGGCCGCACCCGCCACGACCCGGCCTCCTTCCGCGCCGCACGCGACCACTGCGACGTCGCCATCGGCCCGCACCGCGCCCACGGCGACCTCACCCGCTACCGGATACGCGCCCGGACCCCGTCGGCCGCCGCCGACCTCACCCTCACGGCCGTCGCCCCGCCCTCCCGCGTCGGCACCGGGACCGTCGCGCTCGCCGACGACCCCGGCCGGTACCTCGGCTGGCTGGTGGCGGTGCCCCGGGGCACGGTGGAGGGCCGGCTGTCGGTGCCCGGCCGGACCTGGCGGGTACGGGGGACCGGCTACCACGACAAGAACTGGGGCACCCTCGACTTCGGCGCCGTGCTCCGCGAATGGCACTGGACCCGCCTGCACGCCGGCCCGTTCACCCTCGCCTGCGCCGAACTCCGCACCCGGCGCGGCGGCCGCACCCCGCTGCTCGTCCTCACCCGGGGCCCGGAACGACTCGCCGCCACCGCGGCCGGCGTCTCCTTGACCCCCCGCCCCGACCGGACGGAGATCCACTGGCACGACCGCCTCCGCGCCCTCCTGGGCCCCCCGACGCCTTTGGAACCACCCCAAAAACCCGCCCCCCACCCGTACCACCGCTTCACGGCCCCGGCCGAACTCGCCGTCACCACGCCCCACGACCACACCACGACCGCGGGCATGGCCCTCGCCGAACACGCCACGTTCCCCGACCCCGCCGACCGGACCGCGCCTGCGCGCCCGCGGCGACGCGCCTCTTCCGCGCCCGCCGGACGGGCTTCCACACCGTCCTCCCAGGGACCCCCCTTCGGTGACGGCGCCGCCGCCGAGCAGGCCGGGTTCCGGACTCTCGCCGACCGGACCCCCGCCGACCGGACCGCGGCCGAGTCCGCGAACCGCTGGCCCCCGGCCGGCGCCCGGACCGGCGTCCAGCGGCCCGCCTCTCCCGCGCCGGCCGGACGGGTTCCGTCCGCGCCCCCGGAACGGCACACCGCAGGGCCTTGCCCCGGGCCGCCCACGGCGCCCACCCCGGCCGGGCGTACCCCCGGCACACACCCGGAGGCGCCCGCCACGGACGCCCGCACCGTCGCCGCCCGGCTGGTCCGCGCCTGGTCCCTGCCCGACTCCGCCGCCTTCGGCGCGCTGTTCGTGCCGGACGCCGCCTACACCGACGTCGCGGCCGGGCACACCCACCGGGGACGGGCCGCGATCACGGACTGGCACCGGGACACACGCGCCGCCATCCCGGACCTCAGGGCCGAGGTCGAGGACGTCTTCGGCACCGACGGCGGGAGGGCCTGCGCGATCCTCCTCTGGACCGGAACTCCCGTGGCGGACACGCCGGGACCGCCGTTCCGCGTCCGGGCGGCGACCGTCCTCACGCTCGCTCCGGACGGATCGATCACCCACTGCGCCGACTACTACGACCGGCTCGGCCCGGCCCGCGAAGGGCACTCGCTCGTTCCGCGGCGGGCCCCGGAGACCGGGGGGTGAGGGCTGGCGCCAAGCGGTGGGGGATCCGCCGCCTCCGCGCGGAAACACGCCCGTCCCGCGGCGGACGGCCCGCGAGCACCGCGGCCGACGACGGCAGGGCGCTCAGGCCCGCCCGTGCCCCGGACCGGCCGCGCCGCAGGAGTCCACGACCGCGCACACGCGATCCCGCCCCCCGAGCCCCGAGGACTTCTTAGGCCCGTCGCACCCCTGAGCCGCCGCGATGCCCAGCGCCACCAACAGCGTCACCACCACGAAGACGATCAGCCGCTGCCGCAGCAGCCGGGGGTCGCCGCCGGTGCGCCGGCCCGCCGGGCGGGAGCCGTTGCGCGGCCGGGCCGCGGGACGGGCGGCCGGACGGTCGGGGTGCCGCTGCCGGAGCGGACGGGTCG
>NZ_JAIQLH010000385.1 GCF_020037025.1 Streptomyces huiliensis
AACTATATTTGATAAAGCCGTGGGCCCTGGATCGATGAGAATCGATTCAGGGCCCACGGCTTTTTTGTGTTTTCCTGCCGCACAGCCGGCACCGCCCGCCCCGAGGGCGCCTTCGCGCCCCCGGGTGGCGAGCATGCGATGAGTCGGTCAGCCGGAGTTCGCGGCGCGGATGAGTTCCACGTCCAGCGATTCGCGGCGGATCCGCTGGTCCAGGTAAATCAGCGCCGTCACACCGGCCATAAAAGGCAGCGCGATCGTGGAACTGATGACGGCACCGACACCCGTAATGATCAAGGAAGGCCACGAGAGGGAAGTGGCGGATTCAAGATCACCATCACCGATGGTCAATTGAATGGCGCCGAACGGAATCTGCACGATCATGGTCATCGCGAATATGATCAACAGAGCGACGATCTGCACTCCGAGAATCCGCCACCAAGCGCCCCGGACCAGCTTCGCACTCCGGCGCAGTGACTCGATCACGCCCTGCTTTTCCAGCATGAGGGCCGGCGGAGCCAGGGAGTAACGGATCCAGAGCCACATCATGGCGGCCAGCCCGGCCAGCGAGCCCAGAAGGGCGAGCGCGACGCCGGCGGGTTCCGCTCCGGCCGCGAAGAGGAGCAGGCCGGGAGCCGTGACGACGGCGAAGACGCCGAGGAGCATCAGCGGGATCAGGCACAGCAGCCCCGCCATGCGGGCCAGTTGGGGACGCGCGTCCCGCCATGCCTCGGCCGCGCTGACGGACCGTCCGAGAACGGCCCGGCTGACCACGACCGTCAGGATCGACGAGGCGAGGATCGAGCCGACCAGGCCGGCGACCATGCTGACGCCGGTGGCCCCGAGGCTGTCCGTCATGGCGTCCATCGCCTCCCGGGCACTCACCTCGTCCCCCAGCTCCAGGGTCTCGCCGCCCTTCAGCCACAGACCGTTGGCCACCGTCGTCACGGCCTGGGTGACCAGGGCGATGCCGAAGGAGACCGGCAGGACCGTCCGCCAGTACCGGAACAGGGTCGAGAACGAACCCTGGAGGATCTCGCCCAGGCCGAGCGGGCGCAGCGGGACGACGCCGGGCTTCGGCGCGTTCGGCGGCGGCCCCCACTGCTGGTGGCCCCAGCCGGGGCCGTTCTGCCAGCCGGGCGGGGGGCCGGGCGGGCCGGGCGGGAAGGGTCCGGGCGAGTTCCGGCCCGGAGAGTCGTTCATGGTCTGTCGCTCCTTCTGGGCCCGCTTGCCGGTGCGGCGTCCGAGCCGTACCCGAACATCGTGTCACGGGGGCGTCAGCGCGCTCGGGGCCTGTAAGAGGCGGTGCGCGCCCCCGACAGGACGCCGGAGAGGCGGAGGAGGGGCGTGCGTCGGCCCGCCAGAGGCCCCCGTCGGCGCCCCGTGGCCTCGTACGGGGGAGAGAACCGAGAGGACCTTCAATAGTCGCCCCGGGACGGGGCAGACTGGGTGAATGGCCGATCAGTACGCGCGACCTTCGGATGCCGCTGCTTTTCCCGCCACCTCACCCCTCCGCTGGGAGGAACCGCCGGAAGGGCCCGTGATCGTCCTCCTGGACCAGCGGCGCCTGCCCACCGAGGAAGTGGAGCTGGTCTGTACGGACGTGCCTGCCCTCGTCGACGCCATCCACACGCTCGCCGTCCGTGGGGCTCCGCTGCTTGGTGTGGCGGGTGCGTACGGTGTGGCGCTCGCCGCGGTGCGCGGCTTCGACGTGGAGGAGGCCGCCGAGATGCTGGCCCGGGCCCGTCTCACCGCGGTCAACCTCTCGTACGGCGTCGTGCGGGTCCGGGACGCCCATCGGGAAGCGGTCCGGAAGGGCGGGGGCGACGGACGCGCCGCGGCCGCGGCGCTCGCCGAGGCGCGGGCGGTGCACCGCGAGGACGCCGAGGCCAGTGCCCGGATGGCCGAGCGCGGGGTCGCCCTGCTCGAGGAGCTGCTGCCGGGTGGCGGCTACCGCATCCTGACCCACTGCAACACCGGGGCCCTCGTCTCCGGCGGTCAGGGCACCGCGTTCGCCGTCGCCGGGGCCCTGCACGGCGCCGGGCGGCTGCGGCGGCTCTGGGTGGACGAGACGCGTCCGCTGCTCCAGGGCGCGCGGCTGACCGCTTACGAGGCGGCGCGGGCCGGGATGGCGTACACGGTGCTCGCCGACAACGCCGCCGGCTCGCTGTTCGCCGCGGGGGAGGTGGATGCCGTCCTCGTGGGGGCGGACCGGATCGCGGCGGACGGTTCCGTGGCCAACAAGGTGGGCAGCTATCCGCTCGCCGTGCTGGCCCGCTACCACCACGTTCCGTTCGTGGTGGTGGCGCCGAGCACGACGGTGGACCTGGGGACGGAAGGCGGCGCGGACATCGAGGTGGAGCAGCGGCCCGGTCACGAGGTCACGGAAATCCCCGTTCCGCCGCAGGCGACGGGCGGGGGGACGGGCACCGGAGTGCCGGTGGCGCCGCTCGGAGCGCAGGCTTACAACCCTGCGTTCGACATCACACCGCCCGAGTTGATGACCGCGATTGTCACGGAAAACGGGGTTGTTTCCCCCGTGACGAAGGCCGGTCTGGCGGAGCTGTGTGTCAGGTCACGATCGGGTAATGGGATGATGTCGATATGAAGGGACGCGTCCTTGTCGTCGACGACGACACCGCACTGGCCGAGATGCTCGGAATTGTGCTTCGTGGTGAGGGTTTCGAGCCGTCGTTCGTAGCCGACGGTGACAAGGCACTCGCCGCTTTTCGCGAGGCCAAACCCGATCTTGTTTTGCTTGATCTGATGCTGCCCGGCCGGGACGGAATCGAGGTGTGCCGGCTGATCCGTGCCGAGTCCGGTGTGCCGATCGTGATGCTGACGGCGAAGAGCGACACCGTCGACGTGGTGGTCGGTCTGGAGTCCGGGGCGGACGACTACATCGTCAAGCCGTTCAAGCCGAAGGAACTGGTGGCCCGGATCAGGGCCCGGCTGCGGAGATCGGAGGAACCGGCACCCGAGCAGCTGACCATCGGCGACCTCGTCATCGACGTGGCGGGTCACTCCGTGAAGCGGGACGGCCAGGCGATCGCCCTGACGCCGCTGGAGTTCGACCTGCTGGTGGCGCTGGCCCGGAAGCCGTGGCAGGTGTTCACCCGTGAGGTGCTGCTGGAGCAGGTGTGGGGCTACCGGCACGCGGCCGACACGCGGCTGGTCAACGTGCACGTGCAGCGGCTGCGCTCGAAGGTCGAGAAGGACCCGGAGCGGCCGGAGATCGTGGTGACGGTGCGCGGCGTCGGCTACAAGGCCGGGCCGAGCTGACATGACGGACGGCGGTGCCGCTCCGGAGCGGGGCGCGGGGCGGCCCGCCGAGGTGGCGGGCGGGATATCCCTCTTCCGGCGGCTGTGGCGGGCCGGCCGGATGCTGCCCGACGGGGCGGCGACGGCGCCCGTCCACCCGGTGCTGCGCCTCTACGCGCGCTGGGTGCGCCGGCCGCTGCTGCCGGTGATGCGGTTGTGGCTGCGGAACATCCAGTTGCGCGTGGTCGCCACCACGCTGCTGATGTCCCTGGGTGTGGTGCTGCTGCTGGGCATCGTGGTGATCGGGCAGGTGCGCAACGGCCTGCTGGAGGCCAAGCGGAACGCGGCCCAGAGCCAGGCGGAGGGTGGCTTCAAGGCCGCCAGAGACGCCGCCGACGCGGGGGCGACCGGTGCCGACGGGCGGACCCAGGACGCGGCGCAGACGGGCGGCAGGACGCCGGACGCGGGCGCTTGGCTGACCGGGCTCGTCCAGCAGCTGGCCAGTGGCGGCCAGGGCGTCTACTACGTCGTGGCGTTGAGCGACGGCGGTTCCGACGGGACGCACGTGGGCACGCGCGGGCCGCGTGCCTCGGGGGACATCGACCCGGAGCGCAGCGTTCCGGAGGAGCTGCGCAAGCGGCTGGAGAAGCAGGGGGCCTTCGAGGAGCCGACGTCGATCCGGCGCAGCGGGTCGGACGAGGGGGAGCCCGCGCTCGTCGTGGGCAAGCGTCTCTACGACATCAACGGCAAGCCGTACCAGCTGTACTACCTCTTCCCGTTCACGCAGGAGGAGAAGTCGCTGAGCCTGGTGAAGGGCACGCTGGCGACGGCCGGGGTGTTCCTGGTGGTGCTGCTGGGGGCCATCGCGTGGCTGGTGGTGCGGCAGATCGTCACTCCCGTGCGGATGGCGGCCAGCATTTCCGAGCGGCTGGCGGCGGGCGTGCTCCAGGAGCGGATGAAGGTCACGGGCGAGGACGACATCGCGCGGCTGGGCGAGTCGTTCAACAAGATGGCGCAGAACCTCCAGGTGAAGATCCAGCAGTTGGAGGAGCTGTCGCGGATGCAGAGACGGTTCGTCTCCGACGTGTCGCACGAACTGCGGACGCCGCTGACGACCGTGCGGATGGCCGCCGAGGTCATCCACGAGGCCCGGGACTCCTTCGATCCGATCACGGCGCGCTCGGCGGAGCTGCTCTTCGGGCAGTTGGACCGGTTCGAGTCGCTGCTCGCGGACCTGCTGGAGATCAGCCGGTTCGACGCGGGCGCCGCGGCCCTGGAGGCCGAGCCGATCGACCTGCGCGACGTCGTCAACCGCGTCATCGAGGGCGCGCTGCCGCTGGCCGAGCGGAAGGGCAGCCGGCTGCTGGTCGAGGGCGGGGAGCGGCCCGTCGTCGCCGAGGCGGACGCCCGGCGGGTGGAGCGCGTGCTGCGGAACCTCGTCGTCAACGCCGTGGAGCACGGTGAGGGGCGGGACGTGTTGGTGCGGCTGGCGATGGCCGGCGGGGCGGTCGCGGTGGCCGTCCGGGACTACGGTGTCGGGCTCAAACCGGGCGAGGCCACGCGGGTGTTCAACCGCTTCTGGCGCGCCGACCCGGCGCGGGCGCGGACGACCGGCGGGACGGGCCTGGGGCTGTCCATCGCGGTCGAGGACGCGCGGCTGCACGGCGGCTGGCTGCAGGCGTGGGGCGAGCCGGGCGGCGGCTCGCAGTTCCGGCTGACGCTGCCCTGTACGGCGGGTGAGCCGCTGCGCGGTTCGCCGATCCCGCTGGAGCCGGCGGACTCGCGGCGCAACCGCGGGGTGAACGAGGCCGGGGTGCCCCTGGCGGCGGCCGGCCGCGGGGCGCCCGTACCGGCGCAGACGCGGCAGACGCCGGCCGTGGACCCGGCGGCGCTGCCGGGCAGCGGGGCGCGGGTGGTGGCCCGGCCGGGCGGGTCGACGGCGGACGGTTCGACGGGTGGCGTTCAGGGTGCTCCGGGTGCTGCGAGCACTCCGGGCACTCCGGGCACTCCGGGCACTCCGGGCACTCCGGGCACTCCGGGCACTCCGGGCACTCCGGGCATTCATGGCGTTCAGGGTGTTCAGGGCGTTCAAGAGCGGAGGCGGTCGTGAGCGGGCGGAACGACCGGTGGCGCCGGGCGCTGCCGGCGGTGGCGGCCGTGGCCGGACTGCTGCTGGCCGGGTGTGCCTCGATGCCGGACAGCGGCGAGGTGCACGCCGTGGACTCCTCGCAGCGCGCGGACGCGGACTCGCAGGTGCGGGTCTACGGTGTGCCGCCGCGTAAGGGCGAGCAGCCCGCCGAGCTGGTGCAGGGCTTCCTGGAGGCCACGACCAGCGACGACCCGGACTACGCGACGGCGCGGATGTACCTGGCGAAGTCCATCAAGCGGGAGTGGGACCCGGCCGCGTCGACGACGGTGCTCGCGGAGATGCCGCAGGTGCAGATGGTGCCGGGCGGCCGGGACCCCGACGCCGGCGCCGGGTCGCGGCGGGTCAAGCTGACCGGCAAGCAGGTCGCACGGGTGGACGGCAAGCACGCGTACAAGCCGGACGCGCGGGCGTACGAGCAGTCGGTGCACCTGACGTACGAGGACGGGGAGTGGCGCATCGACGCGCTGCCGCCGGGCCTGGTGGTGGGCGTTCCGGACTTCCAGCGCATCTACCGGTCGGTCAACAAGTACTACTTCGCCGAGCTGGGCTCTGGGGTGGACAGCAAGGGGAGGGACGTGCTCGTCGCCGACCCGGTGTACCTGCGCAAGCGGATAGACACCGTGACGTCCGTGGTGAAGGCGCTGCTCGACGGGCCGACGACGTGGCTGGACCCGGCCGCGGCGACGGCGTTCCCGCCGAAGACGCGGCTGGCGGACGAGCGGTTGTCGCCGGACGACTCCAACAACCTCAAGGTGCGGCTCGACGGCAGGGCGGCCGGGGTCGGGGAGCAGCAGTGCCTGCGGATGGCGGCGCAGTTGTTCTACACGGCGCAGGAGTCGGCGCGGGTGGAGAGCGTCACGCTGCAGAGCGGTGACGAGACGCTGTGCTCGCTGAACCGGAAGCGGGCCGCGGAGTTCGGGCCGGACCGGACGGCGGGACAGCCGGAGCGGCAGTACTTCCTCGACAGCCGGCGCCGGGTGGTCGAGCTGGCGGACGGCGACGACGAGGCGCGGCGGGTGGCCGGGCCGTTCGGGGCGGACGGGCCGCGGCTGGGGTCGGTGGCGGTGGACCGGGGCGAGCGGCTGGCCGCCGTGGTGAGCGCCAACGGGCAGGCGCTGTACGTCGCGGGGCTGGAGTACGGGACGCAGCCGGGCGAGGCGCGGCTGACGTCGCACGGCGGGGCCAAGGCGGGGCTGACCACACCCAGCTGGGACGGTCTGGGCGACCTGTGGGTGGCCGACCAGGACCCCGACCACCCGCGGCTGCTGCGGTTGCTCGGGGGTAAGGGGACGCCGGAGGAGGTGCCGGTGACGGGGCTGAACGGTGGCCGGATCACCGGGCTCCGGATCGCGGCGGACGGGGTGCGGATCGCCCTGGTGGTGACCAAGGGGGACCGTTCCGAACTGCGGCTGGGCCGGGTGGACCGGCGGAGCGGTGACGGGCGGCCGGGGCTGTCGGTGCGCGAGCTGCGGTCCGTGGCACCGAACCTCGTCCGCGTCGACGCCGTCTCCTGGGCCGGGGGGAGCCGGCTGCTGGTCGCGGGGAACGAGCAGGGCGGCCTGCAGCAGGTGGAGTACATCGAGACGGACGGTTCGCTGTCAGGCGTCTCGGCGCTGCCGGGCATCACCGGTGTCGGCGGGGTGGCGGCTCCGGAGACGCAGGGCCGGGCGTCGGCGCTGCTCGCGGAGCGGGACGGCGGCATCGTGCGGCTGCTGCCGGACACCAACTGGAAGCCGGTGGCGAAGGACGGCGCGGCGCCGGTCTATCCGGGGTAGCGCGCCCCTGGCCGGGGACGCCGGGGTGGCGGCGCGTCGTCCACAGGGTGTCGTGGGCATGTCCGGAGTTGTCCACAGGGGTGGCGGGTCCGGTCTCCCGGCGGGAGAGTGGGGACCGTGCGGGGGTGGTGGCAGGAGATCGCCGGGCTGGTGCTCCCGGCCGACTGCGCGGGATGCGGGGCCGCGCGCCGCGTCCTGTGCGAGGAGTGCCGGGAGGAGCTGGCCGGGCGGTCGGCGCGACGGGCGTGGCCGGATCCGGTTCCGGCCGGGCTGCCGCCGGTGTACGCCGCGGCCTGGTACGCGGACGCGGTGCGGTCGGTGCTGCTCGCGCACAAGGAGCGGGGAGCGCTGGCGCTGGCGGAGGCCCTGGGCGGCGCGCTGGCGGGCGCGGTGTGGCGGGTCGGTACGAGTGGCGCGCGCCGGGGCGCGCGGGGCCCGGACGGGCCTCTGTTGCTCGTCCCGGTGCCTTCCGCGCGGCGGGCCGTGGCGCGGCGCGGGCACGATCCGATGCGCCGGCTGGCGGTGGCGGCGG
>NZ_JAIQLH010000386.1 GCF_020037025.1 Streptomyces huiliensis
CCGGCTCCCGGCCGGTCCGGCCGCCTCCGGCGTCACCGGCCGTGCCATCCGCCGCGTCCCCCGGGACCGCGTCGGAGCCCGGGCGAACGCTCGGCGCGCCCGGGGCCCCGTCCGCCGTCGCGTCGGCTGCATGCCCACCGGTCGGTACGTCTCCCGGCGCGCCGGGCGCGCGGCCCGAGGCCGCGCCGGCCCCTTCCGCCGCGGTGTCTTCGGCGCGCGGTGCCGGTGCGGTGGCGACGACCGCTTCGGGGGACTCCGTCCCGTCCGCCGCGGACGGGGGTACGGGGCCGTCCGCGGGACCCGCGTCCGCCCGACCCTGGGCCGGAACGGCCGAGGTGTCCGCAGCGGTGGACTCCGCCCCGGCCGCCGGGGCGGCGGCCTTCTCCGCACCTCCGGGGTCCGCACCGTCGGGTTCCGTACCGTCGGCGCTCGCGGTGTCATCGGCGGACGCCTGCGGGGCGTCCCCGTCCACCCCGTCCCCGCCCTCCGGCGCGCCCGCGCCAGGCGGGGCGCCCTCGGCCGCGGGGGCGCCGCCCTCCAGCGGACCCGGCGCGCCCGTACCCGGCTCCGTGCCCCCGGCCGCCGATGCGCCGTCTCCTGGGGAACCCGCCGCGCTCGCGCCCGGTTCCAGGCCCCCGTCCGCCGCGGGGCCCGCCCCCGGCGTCGGGTCCGGTGTCGCGGACGGCGTCCCGTTCGTGGCCGCGGGGGCGGCCTCGCCGTCGAGGCGGTCCGTGTTCACAGCTCGCTCCAGTCCTGGTCGGGGTAGCGGTGCACCGGCGCCGACACGTCGTCGAGCGCTTGGCAGATCTCGTCCGGAAGCGTAAGGGCTTCCACTGACAACGCCGCCCTGAGCTGCGCCGCCGTGCGGGCGCCGACGATCGGGGCGGTGACGCCTGGGCGGTCGCGGACCCAGGCGAGGGCGATCCGGAGGGGGGTCGTGGCGAGGCCGTCGGCGGCCGTGGCGACGGCGTCGACGATGCGGCGCGCGGGCTCCTCCAGGTAGGGGGCGACGAAGGGCGCGAGGTGTTCGGAGGCGCCCCGGGAGTCGGCGGGCGTCGCGCGGCGGTACTTGCCGGTGAGCACGCCCCGGCCCAGCGGGGAGGAGGGGAGGACGCCGATGCCGAGGTCGAGCGCGGCGGGCAGCACCTCGCGTTCGATGCCGCGCTGGAGGAGCGAGTACTCCATCTGCGTGCTCGCCAGCCGGGTGCGCGTCCCCGGCGCGGCCAGCTGCCAGGTCGCGGCCTTGGCGAGCTGCCAGCCGCAGAAGTTCGAGACGCCGGCGTACCGGACACGGCCGCTGGCGACGGCGGTGTCGACGGCGTGGAGGGTCTCCTCCAGCGGCGTGCCCGGGTCGAAGGCGTGCAGCTGCCAGAGGTCGACGTGGTCGGTGCCGAGGCGGGCGAGGGAGGCGTCGAGGGCGGCGAGCAGGTGGCCGCGCGAGGTGTCGACGCGGTGGCGGCCGGGGTCGAGGACGCTGCCGGCCTTCGTCGCCAGGACGAGGTCGCGGCGCGGGACGGCCGTGTCGAGGAGCCGGCCGAGGAGGTACTCGGCGGCGCCGCCCGCGTACACGTCCGCCGTGTCCACGAGCGTCCCGCCCGCCTCGTGGAAGACCCGAAGCTGCTCGCCGGCCTCCTGCTCGTCCGTGTCCCGCCCCCAGGTGAGCGTGCCGAGTCCGATCCGGGAGACGCGCAGGCCCGTGCGGCCGACATGCCTTTGCTCCATGACCGGTGAGCGTATCGGCCGGGAGGGGGACGTCCCGCGCCGAAGCGACCGGTGACGGACCAGGGGTCGGCGCGCTAGAGTCCCCGCGACGACGACGTTACTGATGGGTAGGGAGAGCGGGATGCGGCTCGGAATCAACCTCGGCTACTGGGGCGCCGGGATGGACGCGGACAATCTCGCGGTCGCCAAGGAGGCGGACCGCCTCGGCTACGCCGTCTGCTGGGCGGCGGAGGCGTACGGCTCCGACGCGCCCACCGTGCTGTCCTGGGTCGCCGCGCAGACCGAGCGGATCGACGTCGGTTCGGCGATCTTCCAGATCCCCGCCCGCACCCCCGCCATGACGGCCATGACCGCCGCCACCCTCGACTCGCTCTCCGGCGGCCGGTTCCGGCTCGGCCTCGGCGTCTCCGGCCCGCAGGTCTCCGAGGGCTGGTACGGCGTGAAGTTCGACAAGCCGCTCGCCCGCACCCGCGAGTACGTCGAGATCGTCCGCAAGGCCATGTCCCGCGAGCGCCTGACGCACGAGGGCGAGCACTGGACGCTGCCGCTGCCCGGCGGCCCGGGCAAGCCGATCAAGCTGACCGTGCACCCGGTGCGCGAGGAGATCCCGCTCTACATCGCGGCCATCGGCCCCAAGAACCTGGAGCAGACCGGCGAGATCGCCGACGGCGCCCTCGTCCTCTTCTTCGCCCCCGAGCTTGCCGAGGAGACCACCCTCGGCTCGATCCGCGCCGGCCGCGCCAAGGCCGGCAAGGACATGGACGGCTTCGACCTCGTCCCGACCGTCCCGCTCGCCCTCGGCGACGACGTCGCCGCCCTCGCCGACACCTTCCGGCCGTACACCGCGCTGTACGTCGGCGGCATGGGCAGTGCCAAGCAGAACTTCTACAACCGGCTCGCGGTCCGCATGGGCTACGAGAAGGAGGCCGCCGAGATCCAGGAGAAGTACCTCTCCGGAGACAAGAAGGGCGCCGCCGCGGCCGTCCCGCAGCAGCTGATCGACTCGACGTCGCTGCTCGGCTCGGTGGAGCGGATCTCCGACCGGATGCGCGCCTACGCCGAGGCCGGCGTCACCACGCTGTCCCTGACCCCCTCGGGCTTCACGCTGGAGGAGCGGATCGCCGGGCTGCGGGCCGGCGTCGAGGCCATGGAGCGGGCCGGGCTCGCCTGACGCCGGATTCGCCTGACGCCGGGCTCGCCTGACGCCGCCGCCGGCGCGAGGGTCCGCGGCCGTGGTGGGGGCTCGGGGGTCTTCCCCGCCACGGCCGGCACCGGGCTCAACGCCCGTACGCCCGCCGGGTTACGCGGCGGGGGCGCCCGGGGCGCGCGCCGGGCCTCGCCCGTTCGGCCGAGCGCCCGCCGCCCCCTGGCTGGCGCCCCCCTCGGCGGGGACCTTGACTGGTTCCCACGGGTTTCCGCGGGCCGCCACGGGGCTGCCACGGAGGGTTCCCGCGGAGGTGAGGGCCATGCTCACGGCCGGAAGTCTGTTCCAGGAGATCCTCGACGACGACCAGGCGTACCGCCTGTTCTGCTCCATCGCCGCGAGCGGCGAGGCACAGGGCGGCTGGGAGAACGGCCGCATCGCCGCCCTGGTGCCCGAGAGCCTCCGCGCCCTCGCCCCCAAGATCGCCCGGCATGGCGCGGACGAGGACAAGCACGGCCGGATCTTCCTGGCCCTGCTGCGCAGACGCGGCCTGGAGCCCGTCGAGGTGCCCCCGGAGACCGACTACACGATGCTCCTCGAACGCCGCGGCATCGGCCTGCCGCACGCCAAGCTGCGGGCGGACGAGCCGCTGACCGTGCGGGACGTCATCGCGTACCTGGCGCACAGCCGGGTCACCGAGCAGCGGGCCGCCGACCAGATGCGGATGCTCACCCACCACTTCGGCGACCACCCCGAGATCGGCCAGGCCCTCCGGATGATCAGCCACGACGAGACCAACCACCTCGCGTACTGCCACGAGGAACTGCTGCGGCTCGCCGCCGCCGGGCACGGCCGGACGATCCACACCCTGCTGCGCGAGGCCGCCCGCGCGGAGACCGCCGTCCACCGGGACGTCGGCCTCGCCGTCATGGGGCGGATGGGCCGCCTGCTGGGCTGGCCGCGCGCCAAGTCGGCCGCCCTCGCGGCGGGCGTCCACGCGCTGTACGCGGCGGAACGGCTGGGCGGCCGGCGGCGGATGGTCTCCCTGCGGATGCCGGAGCGGCGGGACGCGCTGGGGAGCGGGGCGGTGGAGGCGGCGCCGGAGTTCGCCTGAGCCTTCAGCGGCCCTTTACAGCCATCCCCGCCTACAGCCATCCCCGCCTACAGCCACTCCGCCTACAGCCACCCCCGCCGCTTGAACAGCCGATACAGCAGCACCACCACGCCCACCATCAGCACCAACGCCGCCGGATAGCCCCACACCTGCCGCAGCTCCGGCATGTGGTCGAAGTTCATCCCGAACACCCCGGCGATCATCGTCGGGGCCGCCGCCATCGCCGCCCAGGCCGAGATCTTCCGCATGTCGTCGTTCTGCTGCACGCCCATCTGCGCCAGGTGGGCGGAGAGGATGTCGGACAGCAGCCGGTCCAGCTGCTCCACCGCCTCGTTCGCCCGGGACAGGTGGTCGCCGACGTCGCGGAAGAACGGCCGCGCCTCCTCGTTGACGAACGGCAGTCCGGCGCCCGCCAGCCGGGCCACCGGCTCGGCCAGCGGCACGGTGGCCCGCCGGAACTCCACCACCTGCCGCTTGAACGCGTAGATCCGGGACGCGATGTTCTTGTTGTCGATGCCCAGCGGCGCGAACACCTCGGCCTCCAGCTCGTCCAGGTCGGCCTGGAGCAGCCCGGACACCTCCGTGTAGTGGTCCACGACCGCGTCGCTCACCGCGTACAGCACGGACGTCGGCCCGCAGCGCAGCAGGTCCGGCTGGTCCTCCAGGCGGGCCCGGAGCTCGGTCAGCGGGTTGCCGACGCCGTGCCGGACCGTGACCACGAAGGAGTCGCCGAGGAACATCATCAGCTCGCCGGTGCTCACGGTGTCCGCGTGGTCGTCGTAGACGACGGGCTTGAGCACGACGAACAGCGAGTCGGCGTACACCTCCAGCTTGGGCCGCTGATGTGCCTTGAGGGCGTCCTCCACGGCCAGCGGGTGGAGCCCGAACTCGCTGGTGACCAGGGAGAACTCGCTCTCCGTAGGCTCGTGCAGGCCGATCCAGAGGAAGGCGTCGCCGTCGGCGCGCGCCTGGTCGAGCGCGTCGGAGAAGTCGGCCGGGCCGTCCGTGCGGCGCCCGTTCCGGTAGATGGCACAGTCCACGATCACGCGGGGCATTCTCCCTTCCCTGGGGCTTCCACGGGTGCGGTCCGCCGTCCGCACCGCCGTCCGCACCGCCGTCGGTGTCGCCGGAGGGCCGTCGTAGGCTGGCGGACATGCCCACCCTGATCCTGGTCCGGCACGGCCGGTCCACCGCCAACACCGGCGGCGTGCTGGCGGGATGGACCCCGGGCGTCGCCCTGGACGAGCGGGGTACCGCCCAGGCCGTGGCCCTCCCGGACCGTCTGCGGGACGTCCCGCTCGCCGCTCTCGTCACCAGTCCCCTCCAGCGCTGCCAGGAGACCGTGGCCCCCCTGCTCGCCGCCCGCCCGGAGCTGCCCTCGCACACGGACGAGCGGATCGGCGAGTGCCACTACGGCGACTGGTCCGGCCGGAAGCTCGCCGAGCTGTACGACGAGCCGCTGATGACCGTCGTGCAGCGGCACCCCTCCGCCGCCTCCTTCCCCGGCGGCGAATCCCTACGCGCGATGCAGGCCCGCGCCGTGGACGCGGTCCGCGACTGGAACGACCGGATCGAGCGCGAGCACGGGCCCGACGCCGTCTACGCCATGTGCTCGCACGGCGATCCGATCAAGGCGGTCGTCGCCGACGCGCTCGGGCTGCACCTCGACCAGTTCCAGCGGATCGCCGTCGACCCGTGCTCCCTCACGGTGATCCGTTACACGCCCCTGCGGCCGTACCTGCTGCGGCTGGGGGACACCGGCGAGACCGCGTCACTCGCCCCGCGCCCGGCGCCGCCGGGCGGTGCGGCGGGCGACCCGGGGGAGGCCGTGGTGGGGGGCGGTGCGGGAGCACCGTGATCCACATGAGCAGTAGGGTGGGTGCGCGGGGGCGCCGCCGCGCCGCCTGATTCAGCCCACCCCCCTCCGCCGCCCCCTCCACCACCTCCCTCCGTCACCGACCCAATGGAGCAGGACGTT
>NZ_JAIQLH010000387.1 GCF_020037025.1 Streptomyces huiliensis
ACCCCCCTCCGCCGCCCCCTCCACCACCTCCCTCCGTCACCGACCCAATGGAGCAGGACGTTGTCCCGTCAGGTGTTCCTCTATGACCCGCCGGACCGCTTCGTCGCCGGTACGGTCGGGCTGCCGGGCCGCCGCACTTTCTTCCTCCAGGCCACCGCGGCCGGCCGGACCACCACCGTCGCCCTGGAGAAGGCGCAGGTGGAAGCGCTCGCCGAGCGCATCGACGAACTGCTGGACGAGGTCGTCCGGCGCACCGGCGGCAGCGCCCCGGTGCCGGCCGTGGCACCCGTCGAGTTCGCCGACACCGCGCCCCTGGACACCCCCGTCGAGGAGGAGTTCCGCGTCGGCACCATGGCCCTGGCCTGGGACGCCGAGGGGCAGCGGATGGTCGTCGAGGCGCAGGCCCTGGTCGAGCTGGAGGCCGACACCGACGAGGACCTGGCCGCCGCGGAGGAGCGCCTCCTCCAGGACGAGACCAACGGTCCGCCCATGCTGCGCGTGCGCATCACCGGCACCATGGCCCGGGCCTTCGCCAAGCGCGCCCTGGACATCGTCAACGCCGGCCGGCCGCCCTGCCCGCTGTGCAGCCTGCCGCTCGACCCGGAGGGACACGTATGCCCGCGTCAGAACGGATACCGCCGCGGAGCGTGACCCCGCGGGAGCGGCAGGTGACCCCGCGGGAGCGGCAGGTCACCCCGCAGGAGCTGCTGGCCCGCGGTGAGCTCACCGTTCGCGGGCGGATCCGCGAGGCGTCGAACGCGGTGCTGTACTGCACGGTCGCGTACGAGGGCGTGTCCGCGGCCTGCGTCTACAAGCCGGTGGCCGGGGAGCGGCCGCTCTGGGACTTCCCCGACGGGACCCTCGCCCAGCGCGAGGTGGCCGCCTACGAGCTCTCCGAGGCCATGGGCTGGGGCCTGGTCCCGCCGACCGTCCTCCGGGACGGCCCCTACGGGCCGGGCATGTGCCAGTTGTGGATCGACGGCCCGGCCGACGACGGCGCGGCCGACGAGACGCGGCGGCTCCTCGCCCTCGTCGAGGGGGACGAGCCAGGGCCCGGCTGGAAGGCCGTCGGCTACGCGGAGGTGGGGGACGGGCGCCCGGCGCTGCTCGTCCACGCCGACGACGAGCGGCTGCGGCGGCTGGCCGTCCTCGACGCCGTGATCAACAACGGCGACCGCAAGGGCGGTCATCTGCTGCCCGCCGCCGACGGCTCGCTGTACGCGATCGACCATGGCGTCACCTTCAACGCCGAGGACAAGCTGCGGACGTTGCTGTGGGGGTGGGCGGGGGAGCCGCTGACGGAGGAGGCGCTTGCGGCGCTACGGCGACTTTCGGCCGATCTGGCCGAGGGTCGCCCCTTGGCGGGGCGGCTGGCCGAGCTGATCACTCCGGCGGAGGTGGAGGCTTTGCGGGGGCGGGTGGCGGAATTGCTGCGTACCGGGCGGCATCGGGAACCGAGTGGGGAGTGGCCGGCGATTCCGTGGCCGCCGGTGTAGCGCCTGCGGCGGGCTGTGC
>NZ_JAIQLH010000388.1 GCF_020037025.1 Streptomyces huiliensis
GGCCCCCGACCCGGAGCCGACGCCCCCGCCGTCGCCGCCCGCGCCCACCACCGACTCGCCCGCGCCGCACCCGACGCCGCAGGCCGGGCCGGTCGCGTAGGCGTGCCGGCGCGGTTTCCCCGGGCGGTGTGGGGCGGGCCACAGGGGCGGCACGGGAGGCGGGGTTGCGCTCAGCGGTGTCGAGTGCGTATGGTGGTAGATCGTTTGATCCCATTTGCCCGGCGCCTGTCAGATGCGCGCCGTGTGGCGCGTTCCTTACCTTGCCGTGGCTGACCGCATCGAGGCGGTCATTTGTGAAGCCGACACGGAGCTTGGGCGCGTGCCGAAACTCCGGAAGGTTTCGCATTTCGCATGTCCATTTCCACTGACCAGACCGTCATGCCCGAGGCCGACGAGACGATCGTCGAGGCCCCCGAGGTCACCGAGACCGACGTCGTCGAGACCGACGTCGTCGTCGAGACCGAAGAGACCCCCGAGGTCGCCGAGGCCGCCGAGCCGACGATCACCTTCGCCGACCTGGGCCTGGACGACGCCATCGTCCGCAAGCTCGCCCAGAACGGCGTCACCACCCCGTTCCCGATCCAGGCGGCGACCATCCCGGACGCCCTGTCCGGCAAGGACATCCTGGGCCGCGGCCGCACCGGCTCCGGCAAGACCCTCTCGTTCGGCCTGCCGCTGCTCTCGATCCTCGCGGACGGCCACACCGAGAAGAAGCGTCCGCGCGGTCTGATCCTCACCCCGACCCGCGAGCTGGCGATGCAGGTCGCCGACGCCCTCCAGCCCTACGGCGACGTCCTCGGCCTCAAGATGAAGGTCGTCTGCGGCGGTACGTCCATGGGCAACCAGATCTACGCCCTGGAGCGCGGCGTCGACATCCTCGTCGCCACCCCGGGCCGCCTGCGCGACATCATCAACCGCGGTGCCGCCTCCCTCGACAAGGTCCAGGTCGCCGTCCTCGACGAGGCCGACCAGATGGCCGACATGGGCTTCCTGCCCGAGGTCACCGAGATCCTCGACCTGGTGCCGACCGGCGGCCAGCGCCTGCTGTTCTCCGCGACGCTGGAGAACGAGATCGACACCCTGGTCAAGCGCTACTTGGTCGACCCGGTCACGCACGAGGTGGACCCGTCCGCCGGTGCGGTCACCACGATGACGCACCACGTCCTCGTCGTGAAGCCGAAGGACAAGGCGCCGGTCACGGCCGCCATCGCCGCCCGCAAGGGCCGCACCATCATCTTCGTCCGCACCCAGATGGGCGCCGACCGCGTCGCCGAGCAGCTGCTCGACGCCGGTGTCCGCGCGGACGCGCTGCACGGCGGCATGACCCAGGGCGCCCGTACCCGCGTCCTGGAGGACTTCAAGGGCGGCCGTGTGAACGTCCTGGTCGCCACCGACGTGGCCGCCCGAGGCATCCACGTCGACGGCATCGACCTGGTCCTCAACGTGGACCCCGCCGGTGACCACAAGGACTACCTGCACCGCTCCGGCCGTACGGCCCGCGCCGGCCAGTCCGGCACGGTCGTTTCGCTGGCCCTGCCGCACCAGCGCCGCCAGATCTTCCGCCTGATGGAGGACGCGGGCGTGGACGCCTCGCGTCACATCGTCGGCGGCGCCGGCGCCTTCGACCCCGAGGTCGCCGAGATCACCGGCGCCCGCTCGCTCACCGAGGTGCAGGCCGACTCGGCCGCGAACGCCGCCAAGCAGGCGGAGCGCGACCTGGCCGACCTCAACCGCCAGCTGGAGCGCGCCCAGCGCCGCGCCACCGAGCTCCGCGAGGAGGCCGACCGCCTGGTGGCCCGCGCCGCCCGTGAGCGCGGCGAGGACCCCGAGGCCGCCGTGGCCGCCGCCGCCGAGGAGACCGCCGCCGAGGCCGCCCGGATCGCGGAGGAGGCCGCTGCCGCCGCCTCCGTGCCCGCGCAGGCCGAGCGCCGCGACGAGCGGGGCAACTTCGAGCGCCGTCCGTCGGGCGGTTTCCGTCGCGACGACCGTCGTGACGACCGGGGCGACCGTGGCGGCTTCCGCCGGGACGACCGTCGTGACGACCGCGGCGACCGTGGCGGGTTCCGTCGCGACGACCGCCGTGACGACCGTCCGTTCAACCGTGACCGTCGTGACGACCGCCCCTCGGGCGGCTTCCGCCGCGACGAGCGCCGCGACGACCGTCCGTTCAACCGTGACCGTCGCGACGAGCGTCCGTCGGGTGGCTTCCGCCGCGACGACCGTGACGAGCGCGGTGGCGACCGTGGCGGCTTCCGCCGCGACGAGCGCCGTGACGACCGCGGCGGCGACCGTGGCGGGTTCCGTCGCGACGACCGCCACTCCGGCGGCTTCCGCCGCGACGACCGGCCGTCCTCCGGCTTCCGCCGCGACGACCGC
>NZ_JAIQLH010000389.1 GCF_020037025.1 Streptomyces huiliensis
ACTCCGGCGGCTTCCGCCGCGACGACCGCCCGTCGGGTGGCTTCCGCTCCGGTGGCGGCGACCGTCCGTTCAACCGCGACCGTCGTGACGACCGTCCGTCCGGTGGCTTCCGCTCCGGCGGCGGCGACCGCCCCTACGGCCGCCGTGACGACCACCGTGGCGCCGGCGCCGGCTCGTCGTTCGACCGCCGTGCCGACAAGCCGCGCTGGAAGCGCAACGGCTGAGCATTCGCCGGGAACGGCAAGCACCCCTCCCACCAGCGGAACTGAGTGCCCGTAGGGCGCACCGGTAGCGGAAGGGCTCCTTCCTGGAGCCCTTCCGGAAAAGTGCCGGGGATAACGACTCGGGATCCGGCGCTCTGCCGGGCTATGCTGCGGGGTGCGGGCCGTTAGCTCAATTGGCAGAGCAGTGGACTTTTAATCCATTGGTTGTGGGTTCGAGTCCCACACGGCCTACCACGGAAGCCCAGGTCAGAGACATCTGATCTGGGCTTCGTGGCGTTATTGGCGCAGGGGCTCGCCGGCTCGTCCGGCGCCCGGCCGAAATACCGACGATCACGCAATCGCGGCAGCCGCCGGGACGCCCGGGCTTGCGAAGGCGCGTCGCCCGAATGCCCTCGCGGGAGTGTCGCGTGTGATTCACGACACAAAGCGCGTCGTCATGCGTTGATGGGTGCATGAACCGTCTCCGCGTCACCGGCACGCTGACCCTGCTCGCCACCGCCGTGAGCGCCCTCCCCGCCGCGACCCCCGCGAGCGCCACCTCGGTCGTCGGCTTCGGCAACGGCACCGTCGGCAACGCCTGTGCCGAGCACGGCGGTCCGCGCGCCGGCGGCGTGACGAGGCGGGGGAGCGGCGCCGTCACCGCCCTCGGCGTCGCCCTGCCGGTCGGCAGTCCGAGCAACCAGTGCGGGTCGCTGGGGCTGCCGACCGGGATGCACGAGGGCGCCGGGGTGGACGCCATCGGCTTCCTGACGGGAGGCGAGGTGTAGCCGACTCAGGGCGTCTCGGGCGTCGTCGCATGCGACGGCTCGTACGCGTATCCGACGTGCCGTACGGTCACGATCGTCCCCCGGTGTCCCGGGCCCAACTTGCCGCGCAGCCGGGCGATGTGGACGTCCACGGTGCGTCCGCCGCCGACGGAGGTCGGCCCCCACACCGACACCAGCAGCTGGCGCCGGGTGTGCGCCTGGTGCGGGCGGCCGACGAGGTGGGCGAGGAGTTCGAACTCCCGTCCGGTGAGCCGCAGTTCCCGGCCGTCGACGACCGCCGTGCGCCGCCGGTAGTCCAGGGTGATCCGGGCGGGTGCCGGATGGTGAACGGTCGGGCCGGCGGGGCGCGGTGGACGGCCGAGGGGCCGCGGGGAGCGCAGGGACGTCTCGTACGGGGGCATCTCGGTCCTCCTCCGACCCCGGTGGAGGCGGTCGCCTTCCACCGGCGGTAAGAAGAGGCGGCCGGGGCGCGGGTTGTCCCGGCACCCGCCGTGTGCACAACATCCTCACGCTTGGCGGGTCCTGTGCCCGTCCCGTTCCCCTGGGGGCCCGTTCCCCGGCCGGCCCGCCTCAGCCCTGGCCGACGTCGAGCCGGGTGACCCGCCCGCCGGCGATCTGGAAGTGCCAGTACGTGCCGTGCAGGTCCGCCCGGTCGGAGCGGAACCGGCCGAGCAGGTACCGCCCGTGCTGCCGCTCC
>NZ_JAIQLH010000039.1 GCF_020037025.1 Streptomyces huiliensis
CGCGGGCCGGGGCGGCGGTGGCGGGCGAGGGGGTGCCGACCTCGGGCAGCGAGGGGTCGTCGGCGGCCTGCCGCATCCGGTGACCGAGCGCGAGCAGCCGCTCGTCGCCCGTCCGCACCCGGGTCTCGGCGGCGCCGCGCAGCTCGGCGAGGCGCCTCTCGACGGCGCCGAACCGGCGGGTGTCGAAGAGCCGGCCCAGCAGCCCGGCGCGGGCGGTGTCGTCGGCGCGCAGGAAGCGGGCGAAGTCGCCCTGCGGGAGCAGGACGACCTGGCAGAACTGCTCCCGGTCCAGCCCGAGCAGCTGCTTGACCTCCTCGCCGATCTCCTGGTGGGAGCGGCTGAGGCCGTGCCACTGCCCGTCGCGCAGCTCGCGCAGGGCGCTGTACGCCTTCTCGCGGGTGAAGCCGCTCCCCCGCTTCTTGGGGCGCGGCTGCTCGGGCCGCCGGGTGAGCTCCAACCGCCGCCCGGCCACGGTGAGTTCGAGGACGACCTCGGTGAGGGTGTCCGGCGCGGCGTGGTCGCTGCGCAGCCCGGGGCCGCTGTTCTGGCGGGCGCCGGGGACGCCGTTGTAGAGGGCGTAGCAGACGGCGTCCAGGATGGAGGTCTTGCCGGCGCCGGTGGGTCCGTGGAGCAGGAAGAGCCCGGCGGCGGAGAGGTCGTCGAAGTCGACGCGCTGGGTGCCGGCGAACGGGCCGAAGGCGGTGATCTCCAGGCGGTGCAGTCTCATCGCTCCCCCTCGGTGGCGGGTTCACCGGAGATGGCGTACCGGCCGGTGCCGGTCTCCCGGCTGCGCGGGCTCATCGCTCCCCCTCGGCGGCGGCGACCCGGACGGCGTCGAGGGCCTCGGTCAGCAGGACGCGCTCGGCCGCGTCGGGGCCCTCGCCCCGGACGTGGGCGACGAAGTCCTCGGCGATCTGCCGGTCGGTCCGGCCCTGCAGCCGGCGGGCGTACGAGGCGAGGGGGTCCTCGGGGGCGCGGTCGGGGTCCAGGACCAGGCTGAGGACGTGCGGGAAGCGGTCGGCCAGCCGGGCCATGGGGTCCTTGGGGCGGACGGGGTCGGTGAGGGTTGCCTCGACCCAGGCGTCCTCGTGCCGGTCGAGGGCGGGGTCGTCCAGCAGCTCGTCCAGCCGGCCGCGGATCCGCGCGAGCGGGCGGGGTACGGGGCAGTCGATCCGCTCGCCGGTCACCGTGCCGTCGGCGGCGAGGTCGATGAGCCACATGGTCTTGCGGTGGGTCGCCTCGGAGAAGGAGTAGGCGAGCGGCGAGCCGGAGTAGCGGACGCGGTCGGTGATCGTCTGGCAGCCGTGGAGGTGGCCGAGGGCTGCGTAGTCCACGCCGTCGAAGATCTCCGGTGGTACGGCGGCGACCCCGCCGACGGTGATGTCGCGTTCGCTGTCGCTGGCCGCGCCGCCCGCGACGAAGGCATGCGCGAGGACGACGGACCGCGTCCCGGCCGGCCGGGCGGCGAGGTCCGCGCGCACCCGGTCCATGGCCGCCTCCAGTACGGCGGCGTGCCCGGCGCCCCGGGCGTCGAGGGCGGTGCGGACGAGCGCGGGTTCGAGGTAGGGCAGGCCGTAGAGGGCGACGTCGCCGTGGGCGTCGGCGAGGACGACGGGGGTGCCGCAGCCGGCGGGGTCGGTGCGCAGGTGGACGCCGGCCCGGCCGAGGAGCCCGGCGCCGACGCCGAGCCGGCGGGCTGAGTCGTGGTTGCCGGAGATCATGACGACGGGCACGCCGGTCTCCGCGAGCCGGTGCAGGGCGTCGTCGAACAGTTCGACGGCGGCGAGCGGCGGCACGGCCCGGTCGTAGACGTCGCCGGCGACGAGCACGGCGTCGACGGCGTGCTCGCGCACGGTGTCGACGAGGTGCGCGAGGAAGGCGCGCTGGGCGTCGAGGAGGCCGACCCGGTGGAAGGAGCGGCCGAGGTGCCAGTCGGAGGTATGCAGCAGTCTCACGCGTCGGCTCCCGTCCCCATGCTCTCCTCGGCTCCCCTTGTTCCTGCTGCCTGTCGTGACCTCGGCCGTACGGGTCACCGTCGTCCGGCCGTTCGGGTCACTGTCGTACGGGCCGCTGCCGTACGGCACACCCGCCCCGGGTGTCCGGGCCGCCCCACAGTCTCGCATCCGGCGGCGGCGCCGGGGACCGCAGGCGGGAGCACGCCGCTCGCGGTCCGGGACACCGCTCTCCGTCAGCCGTCGCAGTCGGTTGTCGCAGCCAGCGGTCGCAGCCAGTGGTCGCAGTCGGTCGCAGCCGGTTGTCGCACGGGCGAAAAGCTGCCGGTCTTCGCGGGCTTTCGGTCAGCTTCCCGCGCGGGGTCCGCGGAACGTCCGGCACCGGGGGACGATCACCCGGAGCGGAGGAAGAGGAGCGAGGTGCCTGTGCCGGAAACCCCCCAGGACACGGCCTGGAGACTGCACGCCGCCCTGTCCGACTGGACGGGCAAGGCGGACGCGAAGGCGTCGTTCGCCCTCACGGCCCAGTCGACCGTCCTCCTGGTGCTGGGGCTGGCGGCGGGCGCGGGCCGGAGCCTCGGCCGCGCGGGAGGGGTCGCGACGGTGCTGCTGTGGGCGGGGGTCGCGGCGCTCGTCGTCGGCCTGGCCTGCGCGGTGCTCGCGGTCGCGCCGAGCCTCCGGGCGGACGTGCCGGGCCCGGCGGAGGAGCGCTTCGTCTACTTCGGCCACCTGCGCCACTGGGAGCCCGGCGCGCTGGAGTACCGGCTCCGGGAGGCGGACCCGCTCCCCGCGCTGAGCCGCGAGCTCGTCGTCATGAGCCGGATCGCGTGGCGCAAACACGTCTACGTGCGCTGGTCCCTCGTGTGCGCGGCGGCCGGCACAGCGGGCGTGGGCGCGGCGGCGGCCTTGACGTGACGAGGACGAGACGAGGACGGGCCCGACCGATGGCTGACGGCTACGCCTCCCCGTACGCCTCGTCCCCGAGCTCCAGCACCGCCGTCCCGGCCGTGGCGTCGGCGAGCCAGGCCCGGAAGGGCTCGACCTCGGAGTCCGGCAGCCCGATCCCGATCGTCACACCCGCGCCGTACGACACCTCGCGCACCGTAAGCCCCGCCGCCCGGAGCTCGTTCTCCAGCTTGCCTGCGCGCTGGTGGTCGACGGTGACGGTGGCGAGCCGGTACCGCCGGCGCGTCACCGTCTCGATCGCGTCGAGCGCCTCGCCGACGACTCCCCCGTAGGCGCGGATCAGCCCGCCCGCGCCGAGCTTGATGCCGCCGAAGTACCGGGTGACGACGGCGACGACGTACCGCATCTCCCGGCGCACCAGCATCTGAAGCATTGGCACTCCGGCCGTGCCACCGGGCTCCCCGTCGTCACTCGCCTTCTGCACCGACCCGTCGGCCCCCAGGACGTACGCGAAGCAGTTGTGCCGCGCCGTCGGGTGCTCCTTGCGGATGCGCGCGACGAACGCCTGCGCCTCCTCCTCGGTGGCGGCGGGCGCGAGCGCGCAGATGAAGCGCGACCTGCTGATCTCGATCTCGTGCACACCTTCATGGGCCACGGTTCGGTACGCGTCCTGCATCCTGCCCTTCCCGGTCGCCGGGTCGTCGGCTCCGACCTGCCGAAACAGGCTATACGAGCGGCTCCGGGCGGCTGCGGCCGGTCGCGGGCGCCGCGGCCGGGGCCGGGGCCGGCCCCCGGAGAGACGTCCGGTCACCGCTCAGCCGAGGATGCCCGCGGCCCCCTGCGCCACGCCTCCGCCGATCCCTTGCAGGGCCTTCCCGAGCCCCTGAACGGTGCGCGAGACCGCCTGACCCACCCCTTGCGCGGCCCCGGCGGCCGCCGCGCCGACGCCTTGTGCCTGCGCGGAGGCGGGCCACACCCCGCCCAGGACGGCGAACGCGGTGAGCAGAGCGACGACGAGACAACGGTGGACACGTTTCATGCCGCCTCCGGATGAGACAGAGCCGTCGGGGGACGTACCTCATGCATTCCAGGTCACCGCCGCTCCCCACCTCCACTCCCCCGGCGGCTCGGAGCGCGGCCGGGGCACACGCGTCCGACGCTCACCACCCCCGCGGCCGACGGAGGCCCACCGGCGGCGGAGCGACGATCGGGCGAGGGCGACCCTCGGGTTCCGGTCGGCGAGTTGAGGCGGTCCGTGCTTCTACTGCCGGTGTGTGACGGCGGCCTGTCGACCGCGGCGCTCGGGGGCGTCCGCCGGCTTCCGGTCTTCATGGACGAGGCCGCCCGCGCCCGGTGCGCCCGGGTGCCGGACGCGGAGCAGGAACTCACCGGGGTGCAGGCTCAGCACGACGGAGTGATGATGGCAGGGGCCCATTCGCCCGTCGCAAGGGAACGGAAAAGGAGATCAACCCCGTCCTCTTCCGTCACCGATGCAATCGGGAACGCGCGGACCGCCTCTCTCCCGATCCGAGTTCTACAGCATCACGAGTCACGGAACTCGGTGAGCGATCGGGACGCCGAGGTGGGCGCCCGCCCAGGTCGAGGTGACTGGCCACAGTGCGCCTCCCGGAGGGCATGGGCCGCTTCTCGCCGCCGAGAGTCAATAGGCGGGCACTAGGCACATCACGACCGGAAATCCAGGAGGTAGGCATGACGCGGGAAAAAGCAGGGTGGAAAGAAACCCGGGATCGGGACGCCACTGATGAACTGACCGGTACCGCCGACGAGTTGTTCGTACCGGAGGAGCCGGGGGCGTCCGCTGATGTGCCCGTCTACTCGCCCACCATGGGCAAATCATCCGGCAACAAAGACGCACAGGCCAAGAAGAACGGCTGATGCTCCGGTTCCGCCTGCACCGTGATGATCTCGGGCGCGTGTGGCGGCCGACCCCCGATGGGTGGTCGGCCGGCCGCAGTCATCTGAGACCTCTGCGCCATCCCGCGCTGGAGGAGATCGCGGCCACGGCGCCGGGACGCTTCTTCCTGACGGTCCGCGAACGGTGTGCCGACGCGCCCGCCGGCCTTCGCCACCCCGGTACGGGAAGGAGCGGGGGCCATCGCTTTCCGGTACGGGTGTGGAACCAGGCGCTGTCCGAGGCACGTGCGTGGCCACTGCAATCGGTCACCACGGTGATCAGGGCGGGAGCCCCGGACGGTGTGCCGGGCACCTTGTCCGTCCACAGCGGGCCGTGGGGAACCGGCCCGGTCTTCGCCGTCGCCAGGGGCGAGGAGGTACACGCCCACTGGGACCCGAGCCGTCTCTATGCCCTGCTGGACGACGACTGCCTGGACTGGCTGCGCGCCGCGGCGTTCTTGGCCTGGTTCGAAACTCCGTACTCACGCCGCACGCTCTTCCGCGACATGTGGCTGCTCAGCGCGGGTTCCTGCGCGACGTGGCCGGTCGGCGACGGGGCAGCGGAAGCCCTGCGGGGCTCCTACCCGCCCCCGGTGCCCCTGCCCCACGTGGGACGGCTCGTCCCGGGCGGTGACGTGCCCGGTGCGTACTGGGACGCACTGACTGCCTCGATGCGCCGTTGGCTCGGCGTCGGCGGTGCGGCCGACGGCGACCGGGCCGCAGCGGAACTGAGTGGCGGACTGGACTCCGGCCTGGTCACAGCCGCCGCGGCGTCGCTGGTCGACCGGCCGTTGCGCACCTACGGGCTGGTGATGCCCGATGCCGGCCGAACGGAGCAGCGGGCCCGGCGCGCCGAACTGATCCGCCGCTACGCACTGGTGGACACCAGCCGGCCGCTCGGCGCCGACCCGCCCTTGGCCCCGATGAGCGAGCGGGCTCTGGCGCGCGGCGTCGTCCCCTGGGAGGAGTGCTACCACGAGGCGCTCGGCGCACTGCGCGCGACCGCCGCCGCGGACGGCATCCGCTTGCTTTCACCGGCTTCGGCGGCGACGAGTTGTGCATCCCGCACCCCGAGGACGGCCCCGTCCGTATGGACGACGATGTCCCCCCGGCACCGCCGACGCCCGCGTTCAGTGTCCCGGGACATCTCTCCCACGCCGCCGCCGGCTCACTGGGCGATGTGGTGGCGGACCCGGCGACCGCGTTCGACATGGCTCCGCACTGGTACGTGGCGCCGTCCGCGGTGCAGACCGCCGCAGTCGGCTCGGCCCTCTACCTCCGCCGCGGCATCTGGCCCGTCCACCCGCTGTGCACACGCCGTGTCTCCTTACGACACCTACCTGACGAGTGGCGCACGCCGCCCGACCCGACACCGTCCCGCTGAACAGAGGTGAGCCGTCATGGGATACGTTCTCGGACTGGGCGGTCCGTACTACCACGACGCCTCCGCCTGCCTGGTCGACGGCCAGGGTGCGATCGTGGCCTTCGCCGAAGAGGAGCGGTTCACCCGCACCAAGCACAACGCCTACTCGCGCTCGTCCACGCAGTCCGCCGCCTACTGCCTTGCCCGGCATGGGCTGCGCCTGGAGGACATCGACGAAATCGCGATCGCCTGGAACCCCCACTGGCCCGAACCGCTCGACAGCACCACGGACCGGGAGCTGGTGGTCGAGTTGCTCCACCCGTCGTTCTTCCACGGCCATGTGCCGCGGCGGCTGACGGTCGTCAACCACCACCTGGCGCACGCCGCCTCGGCCTTCTACCCCTCCGGGTTTCCGGACGCCGCGGTGCTCGTCGTGGACGGTGCCGGAGACGCGGCGGCGACCAGCATCTACCACGGCACTCCTGACGGCCTTCGTCTGCTGCACCAGTATCCGTTCACTCAGTCTCTCGGGTGGTTCTATGAGACGGTCACCGAACACCTCGGAATCGGAGAGTGGACCAGTGCGGGAAAGCTCATGGGGCTCGCCGCCTACGGCCGGCCCGTTCATGAATTCCCTTGCCTGCGAGCCGACGAGGACGGATACCGCATCGACCTTTCACGCTATGGACTCGGCCGCGCCGAGGAAACCGCGGCCGACTACCGACATTTGGACTACTACCACGCTCTGAAGCGGGCCTACGGCAAGGCGTTCACGGACGTCGGGGTGCCCGCCCACCGCCGGACCCACCGCTATGACGCGGCGAGCGGCCGCATGGTCTCCGACACCGGTTTCACGCCCGGCCACGCGGACCTCGCGGCCTCGGCGCAGCACACCCTCGTACGGTGTCTGCTCGCCCTGGCCCGCCGGGCGCTGGCCGAAACCGGCACCACCCGGCTGTGCCTGGCCGGTGGCGTCGGTCTGAACTGCGCGGCCAACGGAGAGCTGTACCGCCACAGCGGGGCCGACGACCTGTTCGTCCAGCCCGCCGCGGGTGACGCCGGTACCGCCATCGGCGCCGCACTGGAGTGCGCCCGCCGACGCGAATGGCTCGGGGTCCCCGGCCCCGCCCTGTCCGGCACGGCACTCGGCCCGGCCTTCAGTGACGACGACATCCGCGCCGCCCTGGACTTCCACCGCGTTCCCAGCACCTCCACCCCCCTGGACGCCCTGGCCCTCGGCGGTCACCTGGTCACGAAGACAGCGACAACAGAAGGAGCATGACCATGAACGCATCCCCCTGCACCACCGCCGGCAGCCGGTTCCAGCGCCTGGACAAACTGCACCTCGCTACCGACTACGGGGATTTCCTCCTGTCCCAGGGTCCGTACAACACCACGACGCCGGCCATCCGCCGTCAGACGACGAGCAGCCAGAAGTCGGGTCCTTACGAGCGGACGAACTGCAATCTCATCACCAACAAGTACAGAAGCCATCCCTCCTACATGACCCGGGATGCCGCCAACAACCTCTTTTACTACAGCCAGAACGGCAAGAGCTACGAACGTAAGTCCGACGGCACGACCAAGGAATTCACCAACGGAAGCGATCACTACGGCGCCATGTACTGGTCGCCGATCGACCAGAAGCTGTACGCCGCTCGTTACGGCGTACGCACCGTCGACGTGTACGGGGCTCCCAGCGGCGGAACCCGGATCGGCACCGCACCGACCAAGTACACCGTCGACCACACTGTCGACGGGTGCTCCTTGAAGTTGCCGCTCCTGGACATGGTCGCGAACCCCAACCGCAAGTCCGGCGGCTCCGACGGAACCGTCTACCTGCTCGCCGACTCCGACAAGGGCCGGCATGTCCTCGCCGCACAGCTCGCCAAACCCCGAGGTACTACCCCGGAGCCCGGCGCCGCCCCGCCGCACTATGCCACGCCGGGCTGCTCCTACCTCACCCTCGCCGACGGCGAGGACTCCGACTCCACACTCCGCGTCGGCAAATACGTCTTCGCCAGCGGCAAGTACGGCGAGGGGCCCAGCATGTACCGGCTCAACACGTCCGTGGCCAACGGAAAACTGAGCAAGGTGGGGAACGCGGGCGGGGTGGCGTCGGTCTGGGGACGACCGGCCGTCACCACCAACGGAAAGTGGGCCGTTCTCGCGGTGGACTCCGACAACAGTGCGCGAATTCAGCTGGGCAGTGTGGAAAATCCCAACGCCACACCTGTCGTTCTCACCGAGAGTTACCTGCAGATGGGGCAGCCCGTGGCGCTGCCGTGGCCGGTAGCCGACGGCAACACTGTCTACTGCGTCGAGCACGCGAACTTCAGGGACGACGCCGAGTGCAGGGGTGCGTACAAGAACCTGGACGTCGCCTGGAAGCTGGACGCCACCAAAACGACCCCGGCCCTGGAATGCGCGCCAAGCCACTGGTCCCCTGACTTCCCGAGGAGGAGATTCGACACGGGAGGTTCCTACTCGGAGTGGCAGCCCATGCTCGCGACCATGCTGTCCTGGTGGGGTTGAGCCGTCAGTCCCAGGTCACGGCCGGAGCGGGCGAGGCCGGCTGGGACGGCCGGCCGTCGGGGCCCACGGCCACGACGCTCAGCGTCGTGCGGTTCTCGGTGCCGTGGCGCAGGACTTCGGGGACATAGCAGACGGTGTTGGTGGTGGCGGCGAGGAAGACGGAGGGGTTGGTGCGGTAGACCTCCCAGTGGTGCACACCCTCACCGGGGTCCGGCGCCACCCATCGAAGGCGCAACGCCTTGCGGTCATGGAGGTGCGCCACCGCGTCGATGGCGGCGCCGGTGGGGGCCGCCGGTGCGGTGAACTCGTCCTGATGGACGGCCAGCCGGCCGATGCGGATGGCGGTGTGGGCGGCGGCGGTGCTGTCGGGGGTGACGCTGAAGTGCAGGCCGATCTGGGTGATGACCCGCTGCCGGTAGGCACTCAGGTCGGCGGTCAGGGTCTGCCAGCCGGCCGACGACACTGCTCCCAGATCGATCAGGACGAAGTCGTCCGGGGCGTCGGAGAGGGCCAGTGCGGCCTTCAGGTGCACCGAGTCGGTGGTGGCGCTCTTGGCGGTCACGGAGATACGGGTTCCGGGGGCCACGGCCAGTTCGGACTGGTACAGACGCAGCAGGTTCGGCTTGCCGTCCTCGATGCGGCCTTGCAGCAGCAGGCTGGTGCCGCCGTGGTAGGCATCGTCGAAGTCCAGCGACGGGGTGAGCCGGGGACCGTCGCTGCGGATGATCCACCGGTAGGTCGGCAGGATGTCCTGGAGCGACAGGCTGTGCCATCCGCCGTCCCGCACCCTGGTCCCCCGGTCGTAGTAGGCGGTGCCGTGACCGGTGTTGAAGCTGGTCACGAACGGCATCTCGCACACCGGCGACTGCTCCGGGAGGCAGTGCGCGATTCCGGGATGGCCCGAGGCCCCGGCGGTGTCGGACGGGTCCGCGTTGGGTCCCACCCAGAACGCCGACTCCTTGCGGTAGTACTCCGCGAGGTTCATCCGGTGCATCTCCGGCAGGGGCGGTACGGATACCCGCTGTGCCGGATACAGGCCTACCGAGACCCGGTGCGCCTTGTCCGGCGGGCAGATGCCCCGCAGGTCGTAGCTGCCCCGTGCGACTTCCAGGCCGGCGTACAGCTCGTAGGGGTCGCGCCCCAGCTTCCGGGCCAGAGCCGCCGAGTCGTCCAGCCCCCGCTCCGTCCACCAGTAGTTGAGGAACAGCGAGTCGGCGATCCGGCGGCCCTGGTCCTGGAAGAACATCTGGTTCTCCGCGGTCAGGGCGTTCTGGTACCGCACCGCGCCGGTCCTGGTCATCGCGTCGTACCACATGACCTCCACGGCGCCCGCGCCCCGGGCGCGGACGTACGCCATGAAGTCCCGGCACTTGTCGGCGATCTTCTCGACGTGCGAGGCGTCGACCTCCTGGTTGATGAACCAACCGTCGAAGCCGTAGGCGAGGGCCACCTCCACCAGCTTGTCCGCCACCGGGTAGGTCACACCGGCGCGACCGGCCTTTTCCTGCACCAGGTCGACAAGATGCCGGACTGCTGCCGCCTGCTCGGGGAAGAAGACGGTGCCGTAGACCTTCACACCGTTGCGATGCGCCGCGTCGATGATCGTCGGGTTCGGCGCCAGGATCAGCCCCTCGTCCAGCGAACCGCCGAACATCACCAGCACATCGACGTACTGCCAGTACCCGAACGCGTAGTACTGCCACGTCAGCGCGCCCTGCGAGGGGTTGTTCGACGTCTCGTGGAACTCGGCCAGGGACGCCAGGTGCGCCCCCTCGCGCGCATGGGGATTGGCTTTCACCCGCAGGTTCCGCACCCGCCGCGCCAACGGCGTCCGGGAACGGTTGAAATCCGCGTCCGGATCGTCCTGCGGATTCCACTCCAGCAAGGTGGAAGGCACCCACGTCGAGGCATAGGGACAGATGTCCGGCAGATACCCGGGCATCTCATCGGACTGGCCGGACGATGCGGGCATCGGCGGACTCCTTCCACGGCACAGGGCACACCTCTCGCCCGAGGCGCACGAGGTCATCGTTTCCCCCGTGGAGTCGGAGGCCACGCGGATCGCGAACGGATTCCGCCTCCCGGACGACGTTCGGCCGCGCCTGGGCCCTCCAGCCCACGCCCCGACGCTCACCGCCGGGTGAATGCGCGCGGTGGTGACCTCGCTGCGCCATCGTGTGATCGGCGGGAACCGGCGGCCTCCGGGCGGCGCGGATCTCTCACCACCACACCGCGACGAGAGGAATGATCCCGTGGGAAACCCGTCCGTCTCTGCTACGTCACCTTCGCGGTTCACCCGCCTCGACAACCTCACCGTGGCTTCCGTGTACACGCTTACCTCCGGACGGCACGAAAGCGACAGCTCCAGCCAGTACTCCTCCGTGCCCCCGCACTGGTCCGTCCGCAAGCAGCGCACCACCGCTCAGCTCAGCGCATCCGGGCTTCCGGGCGGCGAGGACGCGACACCCGTCGCCTCGCGCCCGGAGCAACTCCTGGGCCACATCACCCGCGATACGGCGAGCGGTCTGGTCTATGTCTCCCGGGCCCTCGCCTGGGATTCCTTCGAGTACCGCGCCAACGGCCAGACGGCGTCGTTCACCGGCAATGGGGCCGCTTACGCGGCTTTCCACTACTCCCCGCTGGACAGGAAGTTGTATGCCGCGAGGGCTGGTACACGCGGCATCGACGTCTACGGCGCGCCGGTGGGCGGAACGCGCGTGGGGCAGGGGTTCACCAACTATCCCATCAACGTCAAGATCGACGACGCCGACATCGGCCTGCCGTTCCTGGACATCGTCGCCAAGCCCGCGAGCGGCGGGGGCAGCACCGACGGTGTGGCCTACGTGCTGGCCGCCGTTCCCGCCGGTGTGCGGGTGGTGGCGGTCCAGCTCGGCAAGGCGCAGCCGGGCACGGAGCCGCTGGCCGCGCCCCCCACCTTCCACACTCCCGGCTGCAACCACCTGGCCCTGGTGGACGGGCAGAGCCAGGGAAGCATCGTGCCGGGGAAGTACGTGTACGCCTTCGGGTGCGGCGACCCGAACGAGAAGGGCCGCATGTTCCGGATCAACACGGCGGTGCCGAACGGCAACCTGAAGGAAGTGTCGTTCGAGGGCGCTGCGGACTGGAAGTCCTGGGGGCGCCCCGCGTTCACCGCCAACGGCAAGTGGGTCCGCTATGGGTACAGCCCGGCAGCCGGCGCCTACGGCGTGTTCTACGGCGAAGTGGAGCGGCCGGACGTCCAGGCGAAATTCGCGAAGATCGAGGCGTTCGCGGCCGGTACCCCGTTGGTGGGCGAGCTGGGCGGCCAGCCCTGGCCCGTCGCCGACGGCAACACCGTCTACTGCGTCTCCTACTTCAACGTCTACGACCTCGGCAACAAGTACGCCCCGCACACCAAGGAGCACCAGGTGCGCCAGGCCACCCGCATCGACCTGTCGGGATCCACGGCGTCCCTCAGCACCGCCCCCAGCGACTGGGACCCCGCCTTCCCCGGTGGGGAGGTCGGCTGGTGGGTCCGGGTGAAGCTCCACGCGATGGCCGCCTGGTGGAAGTACTAGGCCCGGCTCGGGCGCTCCTCGGCCCGAGCCGTACCCGTCCGGCCCGCTTCGGGGTGCGTGGCGGGTACCCGCGGGCGATGCTGATGGCCGTAGCCGCCGGGCGATGCCGCGGCCGGTCCCGCGCCCGTGCCGACCGCTACCCGAGAGAGGCATCCCCATGGCGGACACCACGCCCCCTCCCGGATCCGAGGGGGACGACCAGAGCACCTTGGAGAAGATCGCCAACGGCAAGGCGGATGTGGCCTCGGTCACCGGGGACCAGCCAACCCCGCCCGTCTTCGCGTTGAAGCTGGCCAAGGGCCAGATCAAGGGGCCTTACGACAAGGCGGGCAAGTACAGCAAGGCATACGTGGTGTGGGGCGAGGCGGAGTGGGGCAAGGGCGACACCCAGACGATGCGGCCGCAGGTGGCACTGGTGTCGGCGGTGGGCCTGGACGCCAAGCACCCGGCCAAGCGGACGACGGTGGCGCTGGCGAAGTTCTCCATCACCGAGGCCAGGCTGGAGTCGCTGCCGCTGGTCGGCGACGTGGTGAACGGTGAGTTCACCAGCGCCCTGCTCGTGGTCACCACCATCCCCGCCCTCGACAAGGACGTGCGCGAGTCCGTGAACGCGCTGATCGAGGGCGAGTGCGCCACGTGCCCGTCCGTGCCCGCGGCCAAGGAGGGCCAGGCGTGGGGGGCGGGCGCGTACCTGGCGGTGGAGTACAAGCTGTTCGGCAAGGAGATGGACCCGCTGGAACTGCGGCTGCTGAAGCGGAAGCCGGCCGCGCAGAAGGACGACGTGCAGGCGGGCCAGGACCCGCCCAAGGCGCCGGTGGCCCAACGCGGCGGCCGGCTGAGCGCCGCGGTGATGTACCTGCCGGCCGTGCCGAAGGAGAAGAACCCGGCGGGGAAGGACGTACCGGACGCGCTGCGCCTCGCGGTGGACGGCACGGTGAGTCTGCACGGCGGCGGGCTGGAGGTGGGGCTGATCGGAGCCGGGCTGACGGTGCCGCTGTCGAAGAACCTCAAGCCGGCCGACATCCTGCCTCCGCTGGAGGGCCTGAGCGTCAGCTGGAGCAATCCGGCCAAGCCCGACGCCCTGCGGATCGCCGGGGCGCTGCTGTGGGACGCCGAGGCCTGGCGGCAGGGCTTCTTCAAGCTGGACGGCATGCTGGCGCTGACGACACCGTCCCTGGCGTTGAACCTGTCCGGTTCCTATGCCCGGATCACACCGGTGAACGGCACCGCGTTCGACTCCTTCTTCGTGTTCCTGAGCGCCAACGGGTTCAAGGTGCCGCTGGGGCCGGTCACCTTGCAGGGCTTCATGCTGGGCGGCGGGATGAACAGCACCGTGCGCCTGCCCCCGGTGGACCAGGTGTCGACGTTCCCGTTCCTCACCCATCTGGACTCCGGATCGGTGGACGGGGCGACCAAGCCCCACGAGGTGCTGCGGAAACTGTGCGGTACCGGCGACGCCGACCGGTGGGTGACCCCGAAGCCCGGGCAGCACTGGGTGGCGGCCGGGCTGGACCTGGCCTTCGCCGAGGCCGTCCAGGGACGGCTGTTGGGCCTGGTGGAGTTCGGTGACGAGCTGTCCGTCGCCCTGATGGGGCTGCTGTCGCTGGAGGCCCCCCGCAGCAAGGCCAAGAGCGGCGGCGCCGTCGCGCCCCGGGGCGACGAGGAGAAGCCCAAGCCGCTGACGCGGGTGGAGCTCCAGATCCTGGTGCAGTACGTGCGGGCCCAGGGCCTGTTCGCCGCGGCGTGCGCGCTGACCGACGACAGCTACCTCCTGGCCGAGGAGTGCAAGCTCACCGGCGGGGCCGCGCTGTACTGGTGGACCGCCGGGCAGCACGCGGGGGACGTGGTGTTCACCGCGGGCGGCTACAGCCCGGCGTTCAAGCCGCCCGACCACTACCCGCAGGTACCCCGGATCGGGCTGATCTGGGACACCTGGGGGCTGGTCTACCGCGGCGAGTTCTACTTCGCCCGCACGCCGAGGGCGCTGATGATGGGCGGCGCGCTCGCGGTGACCCAGGACCGCGGCTGGTGGCGCTGGTGGCTGGACGCGCACATCGACGCCTGGGGCGAGTGGGACCCGATCTTCGTACGGGCCGATGTGGGCGTCAGCGCCGGGGTGGCGGCCACCATCCGGGTGGGACCGATCAAGGTCAAGGTCTCCGCGGAGATCGCCGTGCAGTACTCCGCCTGGTGGGTGGAGAACAGCGAGGGCAGAACGCTGCACGGCGGGTCGTGGGCGGTGCACCTGTGGGCGATCGACTTCGACGGCTCCTACGGGACGCCTTATCCGCAGGACCGGCCCAAGGTGGGGTGGAAGGACTTCCAGCGGCAGATCCCCTCCCCGCTGAAGGTCGCCAACAAGGTCTCCACGCCCATGGCCGGCGAGCCACAGGCCGGCCGCGGCCAGGACGTCTACGCCACCAGCGGGTTCAGCTTCGACACCGACGCCAGCGGTCCGATCACCCACCTGCGGGTCAACGGCAAGGTCTGGGAGGGGCAGGACCCGGAGAAGGACAAGATCCCCGACGACGCCGGCACCTGGGACCTGGCGCTGATGGGCAACGAGGGAGCGGGCCGGACCTCGCGGCACTCGCTGGAGATCCGCAAGGACGGCCGGCCCGACTACGACGTCCCCCGGGAGCAGTACTGGCAGATCACCAAGGTGACGAGCAACCGGCCCACCGCCCTGTACCAGCGCCACACCGGGCAGAGACTGCCGCTGAACACCCCCAGGCAGCAGGAGAACGCGTTCACCGGTGTGCGGGTCACCGCGCCCGCCCCCCGCCCCTCCAAGCAGCACCTGGTGGCGGACGAGGCGGACCTCACCACCACCCCGATCGAGCTGGAGGGCGGACAGCGCATCCTGCCGCCCAAGGCCACCACACCCTGCGGCCCGCCCGCGAGACGCGGGGACGCCACGACCCGGGCCACCGTGGCCAAAAGCCTCGCGGAGACCGCCGCCGCCCGCCGGAACCTGGCCCGCGACCTGGCCGGGCTGGGAGTGGAGGTGCCCGAGCAGGACGCCGGACTGACCGCCTTCCCCGGCTTCCTGCTCAAGAGCTGGACCGAACCGCCTCTGCTGCTCGCCGACGCCTGAACCGGAGACCCCCGCCCATGGCCACGTTCGCCGAATCGAGCGCGCCCTTGCAGGTAGACCTGCGGGACCAGCGCGTCCCCAGCGCCACGCCCGGCTCCTACACGGTGAAGCTGTCGCACGTCTGGAAGAAGCCCGGCGGCGGAGCGGACGACGCGCTGCCGCCGGCCGAGCACCACTTCGAGGTCCGCAGCGCACAGGTGGCCCTGGAGGAGGGCGCCCTGCACGCGCAGGTGCCGCCGCCGGACGCGACCGGCTACTTCCAGACCGTGCTGCCGCACGTCACCCTGGCCCAGGCGTGGCTGCCCTGGGACCGTCCCCTGTCCACGTCGAACGCCGTGGCGCCGGAGGAGAGCGCCGACGTGCCGCGCGACCCGTGGATGGCCGTGCTGCTGTTCGCCGCCGGGGAGTTGCCCGGCGACCCGGGCGCCGACGGCAAGCGCCAGGCCCGCACCGCGAAGGAGTTCGCCGATCACACCGACACCAAGGTGCGGTGGCCCTCCCTGTCGAAGATCGACACGCCGGGGGACACGCCCTGCTTCAGCATCGATGTGCCGGCCGCCGTGTTCTCCGCGGTCGCCCCCCGGGCAAGCGAGCTGCGCCACCTGGTGCACACCCGCACCGTGAGCAAGAAGAAGAGCGCGGTCCCCTGGTACGGACGCGGGGAGAAGATCGTCGAGGGGGACTTCTCCGTGGTGGTGTCCAACCGCCTGCCGCGCGCCCCGGGCCGCTATGTCGCGCACCTGGTCTCCCTCGAGGGCTGGGCCTCCGCCCTCCCGACCACGGAGACCTCCGGCGAGGCCACCCCGGAGACCGCCACCGGGGCCACGGGAGAGACGACGGACACCAAGCCGCTGCGCATGATCTCGCTGCACTGCTGGTCCTTCGACAGCCGGGACGCCGCCGGGGTGAACTTCGAGCGCGCCCTGCGCACCCTGGCCGCCCCCGCCCGCACCGACGCGCACCACTTCGACCTGACACTGAAGACCGACCTGCGGGCACAGCCGGTGGCCGGCACCGCCGCGTGGGGGGCGGTCGAGCGGCTGGCGCACGGCTACGTACCGCTCCAGTACCAGCTGCACACCGGCGAACGCACCCTGGCCTGGTACCGGGGACCGCTGACCCCCTTCACGACGCGGCCCCTGCCCCGGCCGCTCCCCCCGGCGACCCGCTACCGCAGCGCGGAGGAGTGCCACATCTACTGCGCCAAGCAAGGGGTGTTCGACATCAGCTACGCCGCGGCCTGGGCGCTGGGCCGGGCGATCGTGCTGGCCGACCCCGAGCTGTCCGGGGAACTGAACCGGGCCCGCGCCCAGGTCTGCCGGTCCCTTCAGGCGGTGAACGCCTACCTGCGCCACCGCCCCCGGGCCACCCCCGAGGAGCTGGCGGCCTGCGTCCGCCCGCCCACCGGCCAGGCCCACCTCGCGCGCCTGCTCGGCGAGGGCCTGCTCCAGCGGCTGACCGCCGCCCCGGACGCGGGGGCGCCGCCGCACGCCGAGGCGCCACCCCCGACCGCGGCCCGGGGCCTGTCGCACGCCTGGCGCCAACCCGGCGTGCGCGAAGTCGTCCAGGACCAGATGGTGCGAGTGCTGACACCCCAGGTGGCCGAGCCGGAGGCGGAAGACCTTTCCCTGCTGTGCCCTCCCGACCCCGCGCGGGGCACCGACGGCATGGTGCCGCCAGGCGCGCCGCTGACCTGGCCGATGCTGCTGACCCGCGTGCCGTTCCACTACCTGGTGCCCGACGCGTCCATGCTGCTCGACGCGGAACCCTCCGCGGCGGCAGGGAAGCGGCAACCGAGCCTGGAGGGCCTGCGCCTGTTCCACCTGGATCCGCACTGGCTCGCCCGCCTTCAGGACGGGGCGCTGAGCGTCGGGATCGGGACCGGGCTGGACGAGGAGGCCACCGACGCGCTCAGCGAGTGCCTCCCGTCGCCGGACGCCCCGGTGACCGGGCTGCTGCTCAGCTCACGCCTGGTCGGCGCCTACCCCGACATGCTCGTCGAGGCGTGCGAGGACGACAGAGTACTGACGGCGCTGCGGCGGGAGCTGACCAGCGACGTGCTGATGATGCTGTTCGACGGCGTCCCCGACACCCTCACCTTCCGCGAGCCCGGCCACGGCATCCACTTCGGCACCGCCGACATCTGGCCCGACCCGACCGTGGCGTTGCGCAACATCACCGGCAAGGTCGGCACCCTGACGGGCGGAAAGCTGAAGATCAATCCCGAACAGCACCTGCACCAGCGTGCCGGTGGTGACCCGGACGTACTCCGCCTGGCGGGCACCACCGCCAAGCCCGGCCTGACGACCGACCTGTGCACGGAGCTGCGCTGCACCGCCGGGGACAAGAAGGTCACCCCCGCCCAACTCGCCCTCCAGCTCACCCGATCTCCGCTCTCGCTCCACCTGACCCGCCGCACGAAAGGCTGATGATGAGCCAGGACGTCCCCCGGCCGCTCCTCGTCCCGCTCCAGGTCGACGCCCTGGCCGTCACGCAAACCCGGCGCATCGCCCAGCCCTTCCGCCGGTGGCGACCCAAATACGAGCGGGTGAAGACGTTCCAGAACCCCCTGGACACCCAGCGTGAGGTGTTCAACAAGCAACAGGACTCCGGCAAGAACGGCGTCTACGTGCAATGGCGGTTGCCGGAGGCACTGCGCCGGGGCAGCGCGGTGGGCGAAGGCGGCGAGGGGGACGACTTCTCCTGGCCGCTGATCCCCAACCGGTGGCTGGTCCTGCGGCGCGCGAAGGACAAGGCCCACAACCGGGCGTGGATCGTGGACGGCGACTTCCTGGACAAGAGCAAGGACAAGGCCACCAGCCCCTTCATCGTCCACCGCGACGGCGCCCCGGAAGCCGTGTACATCGGCCGCGCCGTCGACCTCGGCCCGGAGTCCGGCGCGACGACGTGGAACGAGCCGCGCCCGGACGACGAGCTGTTCCTGACCGCGCTAGGGCCGGGGCTGCCCGCCTTCAGCATGTACCAGCCCTACAACCAGAACGTGCTGTCCTTCCACGACCGGCTCACCGGCATCGCCAAGGTCGACCAGGAACTCGTCCTGAGCTACCTGGTGCTGGGCTGGGTCTCCAACCCCCGCCACGATCCACTGACCCCGCCGATGGGCGGATACCTGGCCGAGGTGCTCGCCCGCTATCAGTGGACGGTCACCGAGGACCTGGGCGGTGAGGCGTCGACCCTGTGCGTCGGCACGGCCCTGGGCGTCGTCTGGGACGGCGCGGCGACATCCGGCGCCGGGCGGACCGGCTCCGAGATCCCCGTGGGGGACGACATCACCGTCGTGTTCGGCCAGTCGTGGGCCGACGCCAAGCACACCCTGGACGTCCGGCGCGCCGCACACCCCGAGGGCGATCCGCAGGAGTCCGCCGAGCAGTTGCTGGCCCTGAACGCCTTCTACCACCAGACGCTGGAGCACCTGCCCACCGCCGGGGCGCGGATCCGCACCGAGCAGGAGCAGCACCGCCGGGGCTTCACCCGCACTCCGGGCGGCCGTACCTGGACCAGCCGCTCCGACGCCGCCCTGCCGGGCCGTCCGGCCCACCCTGGACCACAGGACCTCAACGAGGTCCAGCGCACGGCGGAGGAGGCCGCGCGCCGGCTCGACCGGGCGCGCCGCAACCTGTTCGAGCTGTGGTGGATCAAGGGCCTCAAGGACAAGGGGCACTACAAGGGGAAGGACTTCGACGACACCGTCCACTCCCGGTGGAAGACCACGTGGCAGGGAGAGCTGGCCACGGCACTGAAGGACTACCGGGCAGCGGCCGAGAAGCTGAAGCAGGCTCCCCCGGAGGCGTTCACCGTGCCGGTGGAGGAGTTCAGCGAGGTCGGTGATCCGGTCGTCCTGCTGGAAGGCACCAAGGTCACTGAGCCGCTGACCGGCGGCCCCCTGCCGTGCCGCACCGCCGCGCGCACCCTACCGAAGCTGAACCAGCTCAAGCCGGAGGACCCGCTGCCCGGCCAGGCCTACCGCACCAGTCTGCCGGCCCACGCACGCGACGCCGCCACCGCGGTGCTCAAGGAGTTCTCCCTGCTGCACCAGGCGGCCCAGCCGGTGCGGCAGGGGTCCACCGAGCTGGAGAAGTACCTCAAGGCCAACGGCGACCCGGCCGGCCGGCACACCCGCCAGTGGCGGATGCCCTGGCTCCCGGTGTACCTGCACTGGCAGCTTCGGTGCCACCGCATCGCCTACCACAAGGCGGACAAGTCCCCCTGCTGGACGTTCGACGGCACCGCCCACCGGTGGTCGGGGGACGCCGGGACCGCGATCGGCGCCCGCGAGAAGATCGCCGGCAGGAGCCTGCTCACCCCCCTGCCCCAGTACGCCGGCCGTCGACTCGCCCTGCGGTGCGCCGAGCAGGCGGCCACCTCCGAGCAGCAGGCCGCGTTCGAGGAACTGGCGGAGGTCCTGGGCAACGGGGACCAGCTGTGCCAGACCCTGTCCGGGGTCAACGCCTGGTTCCGTCAACGGCTGCCCGTGGCCCATGTCCACGACCCGGAGCACGGCAGCCATCCGAGCACGGAGGCGCCCCAGCCCATGGCCGGCGACTCCGGCCGCACCGAGTTCACCCCGGTACGGGCAGGACAGCTGAACTTCGCCGAACTCGCCCTGGTGGACGCCTTCGGACGCAGCGTGGAGATCATCCACGGCGGCATCAACGGCAACGTCAAGTCCCGCAAGATCATCTGTTCGCCCACCACCTCGCTCACCAGCGACACCGTCCTGGACAAGGAGGACCACGACCGGGACACCGTCGCGGAGCTGCCGCCGCGTATCATCCACCCCACCCGGCTGCGCTTCGACGGCTTGGACCCCGCCACCGATCTGCCGCCGCTCGGCGATCCGGCCAACCCGGTCCGGGGCTGGCTCCAGGTCAACCGCCTCGACCGCACCCTGCTGGTCTACGCGCCCGGCGGCATGCCGTTCGGCCAGGTCCAGATCAACCAGCAGGGCGCCGGGAACGCGCGCACCCTGGCCTGGCGGGCGCTGCCGCCGCGCCCGCCGGCCGAGACCTGGGAGCAGGCCGGGCCCCACTTGCCCCGCCCGCTTCGGCTCCTGCTGGATCCCTTCCTCGCCCGTAGCCCCTCGCTGAGCGTGTCGGACTTCGAGGACCTGCTGCGGCTGATCGACGACAGACTCACCGACCTGGACCGCAAGGACGGGGAGGACGACAACGCCGCCGTCCTCGCCGGACGGCCCATCGCCGTGGTCCGCGCCGGCCTGCGGCTCCAGATGGACGGCGCGCCCCCCACCGGCGCCAAGGAGTCCTTCGGCAAGGAGGGAGACCGCAAGCTCTCCGACTGCGTCTGGTCCCTGCGCCTGGGTGAGGCGGACCTGCCCGAGGACGGACTGATCGGCTACTGCAACGAGGAGGACACCACCACCGTGTGGGCCCCCGAGGCGTACACCAACTGGCTCCCCGGACCCGCCTCCTACGTCCGACGGGTACGCGACACGGACCCCGACAGCCAGGACCCGGGCCTGCGCGTCACGGCCAGCCCCTGCGACGAGGCCCCCTCGGCGAAGAACACCCACCGGGTGACCCTGCTGATGGATCCGTGGCGCAGTGTGCAGGTCGTCTCCGGCATCCTGCCGGTGGTCCGACTGCGCCTGGACGAGGAGCACATCCGCCCCGCGCTGACCCGGCTGAAGGTGCCGTTCGCGCTGGGGCCGATCCTCGCGCGGATCCGGCCTCCGGCCCCCGGGCAGACGGTGTTCGAGGTGGTCATGCCCTGTCCCAGCGGCTGGACCGGCACCTGGGAGTGGACCCAGCCGCCCCACGCGGACGGCCGGTCCTGGCAGCCGCACACCATCACCCCGGCCACGGCCGACGCCGACCTCACCCCCGAACGGCCCGTCGCCCGTGCCGGTTTCCTGCGCAACGTCCGCGACTACCTGCCCCAGACTGCCGAAAACGAACCCGAAAACGAACCCGACACCGCTCCCGGCGCCACTCCTGCCGCGCAGAGCTGACCCCGGAAGGCGCCATGGACCTCAGCAGTCAGACCTTCACCATCACCGGCCTGCACGCCGACCCCCCGGGAACCGCGGCGGGCAAGGGCACCAAGCTCAAGTGGAAGATCAGCGACGGCAAGCCCGTCGTCTACACCATGCGCTACGCCGGTCCCACCACCCCCTACACGTCCATCGACCAGGACACGTTCGGGCGCCAGGTCAAGGTCGAGAACGGCTGGAGCACGTGGCAGACGCCGGCCCTGAACGACTGGACGGTGCTGTTCCTCCTCAGCGCCCAGCGCGCCCAGGCCGGGCAGGACCACGCCTGCGTACCCGTACCCGTCGCCGGAGCCGCGGTGAAGTTCGGCGACCTGGACGCCAAGGGCGCGGTCAGCATCACCGATGCGGGCACCACCCAGTACCTCTTCGACGACACCAAGCTGTTCGTGTCCCAGGGGGAGAAGTGGGCGGAGGGCGTCATCGACGACGTCTCCACCGACAAGAAGAAGCTCGGCTACATCTTCCCCCGTGCCAAGAAGGCCGGCACCGACGGCCTGCTGACCATCCAGTGCACCGGCACACCGGCCACCGACGACCACATGATCGTCAAGACCACCCCGCCGCCTCCGGTGCAGGGCGACCGGGTGTCCGCTCACACAGCGGCTCCCCCTCCGGCGGGCAAGGCCAAGGACTGGAGGATCACCCCCGGCACCACGCTCACCCTGCCCTTGGCCGCCGGTACGCGGCTGGACATGACCGAGCCCGTCTACAGCTCCGGAACCCGCTCCCTGACCATGCACTGGACCGCCTTCGGCGGCCGCATCCCGCTGACCGCCGTCCAGCCGTGAAGGCGAGAACCATGACCGATCCGGCTCCGCTGCAGGTCAAGGGATACGACTTCACGCCCGATCCGCTGGAGGTCGGCAAGGACGGCACGATCGAGATCGCCTTCCAGCCCACCAAGGCCTACGACGCGGACAAAGGGGTGACGATCTGCATCGAGTTCCCGGTGGGCAGTGGGGCCGGGGACCTGGCCACTGCGGACGGGGCCAGGAACACCAACCCCAGCAGCACCAACCAACACGCCTGGGACGTGCCCAGCGAGATGACCGTGGACCAGACGACGGCCACTCTCACCTGCTCCCGCTCGGGCAACTGGGCCGACGAGGAGAGAATCGTCCTGGAGAACACCACGATCAACGCGGCCGTCGGCACCAGCCGCATCACCGTCTACCGCAACGCCACGAACCCGGTGATCCTGGACGGGCCCAGGAACGTCAGCAAGGGCGACCAGGCGTTCACCTTCACCCGGCTGCGCCCCGACCCCATCACCGTGGAACCGGACAAGAGCACGCGGCTGGTCTGGCAGCTGACCAAACCCAAGACCGCCCAGGCCGACTACACCTTCGAGTACGCGGGCGTCAGCACCCCCTACGGCAAGAAGAGCCATCCGAAATACGAGGCCCACTCCTGGACGAGTCAGCCGCTGAACGACCAGGCCGTGGTGTTCGCGGTCACCGCTACCGTCAACAAGGTCCAGCACTGCCAGTGGGCCCAGGTCCACGTCCGCCGGGGCCGGGCCCGCACCGGCCCGCTCACCGCCCGGGGCACCATCGGCCTTCTCGCCGCCCGGAGTCAGCACCTGCTGGACGAGGTCGCTCTCACCGGTACCGGCGACGAGAAGAAGGCCGACGGGCTCGTTGACGGTCATCAACAGACCCTGAGCGGCAAGGAGTTCGACGCCTTCTTCAGCGCGTGGACCCGCACCGCCGCCACCGACGGTCTGTTGATCGTGCGCTGTACCACCCGGGAATCCGCGGGCCGGGGGAAGATGAGGCTGCCGGTGACCGTGTCGGGCGGCCACCGTGTCAAGACCTGGCTGATCACCACCGGCACAGCGCTGACCCTCCCGCTGGCCACCGGCACCGGCGTCGCCCTGGGCGCACCCGTGTACGACGGCGGGCAACGGCACCTCACCCTGCACTGGGTTCCGTTCGGCGGCTACCGCCCCCTCGGGCAGTGAGCGGTCTCACAGGCCCGAGGGCAGATCCTTGGGCGCGCTCGCCGCGAGCGTGGTCTTCCCGTTGACCGAGGCGCCGAGCGGGCAGCGGCGGTACTTCTTCTGTGCCATGTCGACAAGGTAGACGGCCTTGTCGGGACCGGCGAAGCTCGCGCCCACCGCCGTGGCCGGCACACCGGTCAGGGTCCGAGAGGCGGGCTTCCCGGTCGCCAAGAACTGGCAGACCTGGTAGGTGAGCCCCGTGAACAGCGCGACCCAGGAACTGCCCTGCTCGGGGTCGGAGATCAGGTTGGCGGCGGCCGTGAGGAGGCCTGGTTTGTCGGCCGCCTTGCGCCACGAGAACAACCCCTCGATCTTGCCCGTCGTCGGATCCGCCGGAACCTTGTCGGGCTCTTGGACATAGTGGATCCAGTGCGTCTCCAGCAGCAGGTAGAAGTCGATCCGACCGGCCTGAGGACTGGCTTCGGACACCAGCGCGGCGCACGGGCGCTGGCCCTTGCAAGGCGCTTTGCCCAGCGGACTCTTCAGCTTGGGCCACCTGTCGGTCATGGCGTGGTAGTCCGTGGACGGCGAGTGGGAGACCCCATCGGTGTCCTCCCACGTACCCAGCCACGAGCCGTCCGCCGCCAGGTAACGCTCCTGGAGCGAGAATCCGGCCTCGCTGGTCCACTTGAGGAAGTAGATCGACCACACGGCCTGCTTGTTCATGCTGTTGGCAGGGTGGTAGCGAAACCCCGCGTGGGCGGGGAAGGCGGCGTACTGATTGCTGCTCACAGCTGCGCTCCTTCGTTCTGCCGAGACCTGCTTGCCGACTCCTCCTCTATATCCGGCGACCCCGGTGACCGCACCGTCCCAGGATCCCCCTACCGCCTCCGCGGCTCCCGCCGCTCAGCCATGGACGACGGGACCGCAGCTCCGTACCTTTCGGCGACGTTGGGCTACTCGGGTGAAGGGAACCCGTCTCCCCGGGGAGACGCCGCGTCAGTACCGTGCGGTGATGGAGCCGGACAGGGAACCGCGACAGCGCCCGCTGCCTGCCCGCCGCGAGTCACCGACACCATGCGGCCGCCGGGGCGGAGGTCTCGGCACAGGTCCATCACCGGGTGCCGCCGTCCCGAAGCCCTGCGGGCTTACCCGCCGGGTCGCCGGTGGGAATCCCGTGCTGCCTTTCCTCGTTGACCGGGCATGTACGCGGAACCGGGCATCATCGAGAAGATCCTCCAGCGGACCGGCGACACTTGGGCGGTGGTCGGTCTGTCGAACAACAGGCAGCGCGCCGCCTACGGTGTGGCCGATGTGTTGCGGCGGTACGGGAAGCGGGTGGTGCCGGTGCACCCCAAGGCGGAGGAAGTGGGCGGGGAGCGGGGGTACGCGTCGCTCGCCGAGGTGCCGTTCGCCGTCGACGTCGTGGACGTGTTCGTGCGGTCGGAGCTCGCGGGTGCCGTCGCGGACGAGGCCGTGGCGGTCGGCGCCAAGGCGGTCTGGTTCCAGTTGGGCGTCGTCGACGAGGAGGCGTACGAGCGGACGCGCGCGGCGGGGCTGGACATGGTCATGGACCGCTGCCCGGCGATCGAGATCCCCCGACTGTCCGTCCGGTAGGGGCCCGCTAACGTCGGTTCATGATCGCGATACGTGCGGCCCGTCCCGAGGACGCGGCCGAGATGGTCCGGCTGCGCCGGCTGATGTTCGCCGCCATGGACGGGTACGACTCGCCCGGCGCGTGGGAGTCCACCGCCGAGGGGATCGTGAAGGAGCAGCTGTCGGTGCCGTCCCCGCGGCTCGGGGCGTTCGTGGTGGACGGGGAGCCAGGGGTGGCCGGCGCGCCGCACCTCGCCGCGTGCGCCGTCGGGACGGTCGAACAGCGGCTGCCGGCGCCCGGGCACCCGACCGGGCGGTTCGGGTTCGTCTTCTCGGTCTGCACCGACGAGCGGTACCGGGGGCGGGGGTTCGGGCGGGCGACGACGGAGGCGCTGCTCGGGTGGTTCGCGGCGCAGGGCGTCACGCGCGTCGACCTGCACGCGACGGCGGACGCCGAGCGGCTGTACCGCTCGCTCGGGTTCGCCGAGCACGCGATGCCGCTCTCCCTCGACGTTTCGCGCCCGTCCGACATTTGGCGCCCGTCCGACGTTTCGCGCCCGTCCGAGGTTTCGCGCCCGCCGCGCTGAGGCCCGCTCAGCCGGCCGCCGTCGCCAGTCCCTCCAGCACCGTCGCACCCGGGAGTTCGGCGAGGGCCTGCCCGGGGGCGATGAGCTTGCCGCGCCGGCTGCCGCTGCCGATGAGGACGTACGGGGTCGCGACGACCGCCGCGTCGATCAGCAGCGGCCAGTCGGCGGGGAGTCCGATCGGCGTGATGCCGCCGTACTCCATGCCCGTCGCCTCCAGGGCGGTGTCCATGGGCGCGAACGAGACCTTGCGCGCCCCGAGGTGGCGCCGGACGGCGCCGTTGACGTCCACGCGCGTGTGGCCGAGGGCGACGCAGGCGGCGAGGCTGGTGATCCCGTTGCGCTTGGCGGCGACGATGACGCAGTTGGCGGACTGCTCCAGGAGCCAGGGGCCGTAGTTCTCCACCAGCACGGCGGTGTCGGCGACTTCGGGCGCGGTGTCGACGTGCAGCACCTGGTCGGCGGTGCCGGAGCCGGGCCAGGCCCGGAGGGCGTCGGCGACGGGCGGCACCAGCAGCTCCGTCCGCTCCGGCGCGGGCCTGACGTCGTCGAACGCGTCCATGGGAGTCCGTTGCGCAATCATGACGTCACGCTAACAGCCGTCTCCCGCACGGTGGACGGCGTCCCGGCGCACCGGCGTCGCCGACGTCGCCGACGCCACCGGCGGTACCGCCACCACCATCGTCATCGTGACGGTCTCGGTGCCGTCGTTGCGGTACGTGTGCCGGACGTCGGCCTCGAAGGCCGCCGACGTTCCGGCGGGGACGGTGTGCTCCTCGCCGTCGACGACGAGAGTGAGCACGCCGGAGGTCACGCGGAGCAGTTCGACGGTGCCGGAAGGGTGCGGGTCGGAGGCGCTCTCGTCGCCCGGCTCGACCCGCCAGTCCCACAGCTCCAGCGGCGCCGGGCTCTCGGCGCCGATCAGCAGGGACGTGTGGCTGCCCGCGCCGGTGGACCACATCCGCACGGCCTCGCCCTCGGGGACGATCCGGACGCGCGGGCCGTGCTCGTAGTCGAGCAGCGTGGTGATGCTGATGCCGAGGGCGTCGGCGAGCTTGACGGTGGTGCCGACGCTGGGGTTCGTACGCGCCTGCTCGATCTGGATGATCATGCCGCGGCTCACCCCGGAGCGGGCGGCGAGGGCGTCGAGGGTGAAGTTCCGCTCGGCGCGCCAGTGCTTGAGGTTCCGGGCGAGCGACTGCGTGAGCTGGTCGAGGTCCGTCACGTTCCATCCAATATGTTCGATGACGCGGTTCAGTCCAGTGAACTAAGGTGAGCCCGTTCGCGCCATTCACTGTACTGCACTGCGAGGTTCAGCCCATGACACCGATCTTCGCCCTGGCCACCAGCCTCCTCTGGGGGCTGGCCGACTTCGGGGGCGGCCTGCTCACCCGGCGGATCCCGGCCCTGACCGTGGTCGTCGTCTCCCAGATACTGGCCCTGACCGCGCTGGGGACGATCGTCGTCGCCACGGGCGGCTGGACGGAGGCCGGGCCCCGGCTGTGGTTCGCGGTGGCCGCGGGCGTGATCGGCCCGGTGGCGATGCTCTTCTTCTACCGGGCGCTGGCGCAGGGCCCGATGGGCGTGGTCGCCCCGGTCGCCGCGCTCGGCGGCGTCCTCGTGCCGATCGGCGTCGGCCTCGTGGCCGGCGAACGGCCCGGGGCGGTCCGGGTCGCGGGCATCGTGGTCGCCGTGGCCGGCGTGGTCCTGGCGAGCGGGCCGGGCGGCGGCGCGGTACGGCGGCAGACGCTGCTCCTCACCCTCGTCTCGGCGCTCGGCTTCGGCGCGGTGATGGCCCTGATCGCCGAGGCCTCCCACACCCTGACCGGCCTGTTCCTGGCCCTGTTCGTGCAGCGGCTGTGCAACGTGCTCGTCGGCGGCGGCACCCTGCTGGTCTCCGCGCGGCGCGGCGGCGCCGTGCTGCCGGAGGGCGGTTGGAGCGCCCTGCGGCCCGCCCTGCCCGCGCTGGCCTTCGTCGGTCTCGCCGACGTGGCCGCCAACGGCACCTACAACCTGGCCGCGCACAGCGGCCCGGTCACCGTCGCGGCCGTCCTGGCCTCGCTCTACCCGGTGGTGACGGCGCTGACCGCGCGCGGCGTGCTCAACGAGCGCCTGCGCTCGGTACAGGCGTCGGGCGCGGGGCTGGCGCTGGTCGGCACGGTGCTGCTGGCGACGGGCTGACGAAGCGGGCGGGTGCCGGAGAGCAGCGGGTGCCGGAGAGCGACGGGTGCCGGAGAGCAGCGGACGCCGGAGAGCGGCTCACGCCTCCGGCGTCTCCCGCTCCCGCGCAGGCTCCCGTTCCGGCACCGGCTCCCGCTCCGGCACCGGCACCGGCCGCAGCGGCGGCGTCCAGCCCCGCTCCCCGTCCCACCGCCGGACGACCTTGGCCGGCACACCGGCCACCACCGAGTGGTCCGGGACCTCGCCCCGGACCACCGCCCCGGCCGCCACCACGACGTTCCGCCCCAGCCGCGCCCCGGGCAGGATCACCGCCCCCGCGCCCAGCCAGCTGCCGGAGCCGATCACGACGGGCGCGCTGCGCGGCCACTGCCGGCCTATGGGCTGCCCGGGGTCCTCGTACGAGTGGTTGTCGCTCGTCACATAGACGTACGGGCCGCAGAAGACGTCGTCCCCGATCGTCACCTCGCACGAGGCGATCACATGGCTGCCCCGGCCGAGCACCACCCCGTTGCCCAGCCGCAGCAGCGCGTCGGGCCCGAGGTCCATGCCGGGCACCATGCCGACGGTCATCGTGACCTGTTCGCCGATGATGCAGTGGTCGCCGATCTCGATCCACCGCTCCCCGAAAACGGTGCCCAGGGGGAACGCGAGCCGCGTGTGGTCCCCAAGCCGCCGGAAGCGGTACGGACCCGGGCGCTCCGCGGTCACCGCGCCCCGGTCCTGCACCCAGCGCCAGCCGCGGTGGACCGCGCGCGAGACGGCGCGGCGCCGCCAGGCCCCGAGGGCCGAAGCGGCGCCGGACGAGAACGTGTTTCGATACTTCGGCACCCGCCCACCGTACTCAGCCCGCCCCACGCCAGCCGGGACCCATCCTGTGATCTTGCCCCCACCGGCGGCCCCGGGCGCGCGCCCCGCCCTGGGTAGGGTCCGCCGGTGGAGATCTTTCACCTGCGCTATTTCGTGGCGGTCGCCGAGAACCTCAGCTTCTCCCGCGCCGCACGCCAACTGCACATGGCCACCTCGCCGTTGAGCCGGCGCATACGCGACCTGGAGCGCGAGCTCGGACAGCGGCTGTTCGACCGGGACTCCCACCACGTGGCCCTCACCCGCGCCGGTGCCGCGCTGCTGCCCACGGCGAGGGACGTCCTCGGCCGGTTCGACGACATCCCCTGGCGGCTGCGCGAGGCCCTGGGGACCGAGCGGCGCGTGGCGTACGTGGGGGTGGTGCCGGCCCTGCACCCGCGGCTGCGGGAGCGGATCGCGCGCCTGGAGGCGTGCTGCGCCGACGAGTACGACGTGAAGCGGTGGCCCGGCAACAGCGCGCACCTGGTGAACGCCGTGCGGCGCGGCGACCTGGCCATGGCGCTGGTGCACCTGCCCGTGCACGCCGAGGGGATCGAGGTGCTGGAGTTGCTGCGCGAGCCGCTGGGCGCGCTGCTGCCGGCCGCCGCGTTCGCCGGACGGGACGCGGTGTCGCTGAGCGAGCTCACCGGCTACACGTATGTGACGTCCGCGCCCGGCACCCTCCCCACCTATTTCGACCAGCTCAAGGTGCGGCTGAAAGCGGCGGGAATTCACCGGGAGATCAATCTCGAAACCGGCGATTACGCGAGCGTGCGCGAAATGGTGGCGAACGGTTCGGCCTTCGCCGTCACCCTGCTCGGCGCGGGAGGCCGGGGAGAGGAACACGGAGGAACGGCCACGGGAGGAACGGCCACGAGCGTCATCCTGCCGTTCCGCGACTTCTCCCCCGCCCTGGCGACCGGCCTGATCCTGCGCCGGGACCGGGCCCGGCCGGACGGCGACCTGTACCGGCTGGGGCAGGCGGCGACGGCACTGTTCTCCGAGCCCGTCGCCGACGCTCCCCCGGAATCCCGCTGAGCAATCCGCTCTCCGGGAACCCCGCCGAGCGAGCCGCCTCACCGCGAAACGGCGTGACCGCTGCGGTCACACCGCCTTCCGCGCATCGGTGACACTGATCGCTTGGTTTCCCGTATGGCGCCGGACTAGCGTTTTCCTCGGTCCGGGGAATTCCCCGTCGAACGCCCGGAGTTCCCCTTTCCCGTCCCGTTTTCCGCACAGGAGTGGTGATGGAATCCGCTGGAACGACGGACGCGCCGGACGGCCCGCTGGCCGGAGTCCGCGTCATCGACATGGCCACGGTGGTGATGGGCCCGTACGCCGCCCAGATCCTCGGCGATCTCGGCGCCGACGTCATCAAGGTCGAGGCGCCGAACGACACCGTACGGACAGGCGTCCTGCACCGCACACCCGGCATGACGCCCCTGAACCTCAACGTGAACCGCAACAAGCGCAGTGTCCGGCTCGATCTCAAGAACGAGAGCGAACGCTCCATGGCCCTGGAGCTGATCGGCACCGCCGACGTCCTGATCACCAACATGCGCGTAGACGCCCTGCGCCGGCTGGGCATGGACTACGACAGCCTCGCCCCGGACAACCCCCGCCTCGTCCACGTGCACGCGCAGGGGTTCCGTTCGGATTCCGACCGGGCCGGGCTGGCCGCGTACGACGAGACCGTCCAGGCCGCCTCCGGGCTCATCGACCTCGCCGAACGCGCGCGCGGCATCCAGGCGCCGGTGGTGCTGCCGAGCATCTTCGGCGACAAGGTCGCGGCCCTGACGATGGTGTACGCGGCGCTGGCCGCCCTCGTGCACCAGCGCGCGACCGGCCGCGGCCAGCGCGTCGAAGTGCCCATGGTGGACACGCTGCTGGCGTTCAACCTGGTCGAGCACCTGCAGGGCCGCGTCTTCGAGCCGCCGATGGGACCGACCGGTTTCCCGCCGTCCCTGAACAAGGGCCACCGGGCGCACCCGACCGCCGACGGCCTCGCCATGGTCATCCCGTACACCCCGCGGAACTTCCGCGACCTGTTCACCGCCGCCGGACGCCCCGACCTGGCCGAGGACCCGCGCGTCAACGGCGAGTTCATCGACTCCACGCGCGACGGCGAGGCCCTGGCCGGACTGCTGGAGACGGTGACGCCCCGGCTGACCACCGCCGAGTGGGCGGAGGTGTGCGCACGGCACAGCATCCCCTTCGGCCCGGTGCTGCGGCTCGACGACGCGGCGGAGGACGCGTACGTGCGGGAGGGCCAGCTGCTGGACGTCGCCGAGCACCCCAGCGAGGGCGCCTACCGGGTGATCGGCATCCCGACGGCGTTCTCCGCCACCCCGGCCTCCGTACGCCGGCACGCGCCCCTGCCCGGGCAGCACACCGCCGAGGTGCTCGGCGAGCTCGCCCGCGGTGAGGTGCGGCGATGAACGACACCGCAGCGGACGACGGCACGCCGTGCCCGGCGCCCGGCGTCCGCACCCGGACCGTCGGCAGCACCCTCGTCGTCACCATCGACCGGCCGCGGGCCCGCAACGCCGTGAACGCCGCCGTCGCCCGGGGCATCGCCGCCGCCGTCGACCGCCTCACTCCCGACGGCGGCGCCCTGCCCGCCGCCCTGGAGCTCGCCGAGGAGATCGCCGCCAACGCCCCGCTCGCCCCGGCCGCGGTGAAACGGACCGTCCGGCGCGCGGACGGGACCCCGGAACGGGAGGCGTTCGCCGCCCAGGCCGCCGAGCTCGACGCGCTGCTGCGCTCGGCCGACTTCGCCGAAGGCGCCCGCGCGCGTACGGGATCGAGGTGACGGTCACCGACCCGCGCGAGGACCTCGACGCGGCCGTGGACGAGGCGCTGCCCATGCTCGCCGCCGGGCTCCCCGGCACCGACGCGGCGGAGCTGCGCGCCCGCGTCCGTACCACGCCCGACCTCGCCGAGGCCGTCGCCCGGGCGGACGTCGTCCAGGAGAACGGCCCCGAGGACCTCGCGTTCAAGCAGCGGTTGTTCGCCGACGCCGCCCGCCACGCCCCGGCCGGCGCGCTGCCGGCCACCTCCGGCTCCGGCATCGTCGCCACCCGCGTCGCCGAGCGGCTGCCGGACGACGCCGCCGCGCGGACGCTCGTCGCGCGTCCCTTCAACCCCCCGCACGTCGTGCCGCTCGTGGAGATCGTGCCGGGCGAGCGCACGGCGGAGGAGACCGTGGAGGCGGCCGTCGCCTTCTACCGGTCGCTGGGCAGGACGCCCGTGCGGCTGCGCAAGGAGCTTCCCGGGTTCGCGGCCAACCGGTTGCAGGGCGCCCTGCTCCAGGAGGCGTTCCACCTCGTCCTCGGCGGGGTGCTCGACGCCGGGGAACTCGACACGGTGGTGAAGACGTCGCTGGGCGGCCGTTACGCGGCCGTCGGCCCGTTCGAGAGCCTCCACCTCGGCGGCGGCCCCGGCGGCATCCGGCACATGCTGCGGCACCTGGGTCCCGGCCTCACCGAGGGCCGGAGCGCCTGGGCCACCCGGAACCGGACGCCGCCGCCGTCGCCACGCTCGTCGGGCAGACGGAGGCCGCGTACGGGACCGGAGCCGAGGTCTACCGGCGCCGCGCCACCCTCCGCGACCGCAAGCAACTGGCGCTGAACGCGGCCCTGCGCCGGGCCGAGCAGGACTGAACCGCCCGCCGGAAGCCACACGCACCACACAGGACCACTCACGATGTCGACCAAAGGAGTCCCCATGCCGCATTCCGCCGACCCCGCCGCCGACTTCTTCGGTTACGCCGACCTGCTCGACGACGCCGAGCGGAAGGAACTGAGCGACATCCGCGCCTACTTGGAGAGCGAGATCAAACCGCTGGCCGACGCCGCCTGGGAGCGCGCGGAGTTCCCCTTCGAGGCGGTCGGGAAGCTGGCCGCGCTCGACCTGGCCGGCTACTCCTACCCCGAGTTCGGCAACGGCCGCGACCGCGGGCCGCTGTTCTCCGGCTTCCTCACCCTGGAACTCAACCGCGTCGACCCGTCGATCGGCGTGTTCTCCGGGGTCCACACCGGGCTGGCGATGGGCAGCGTCCACGGCGGCGGCAGCGCGGAGCAGCGGGAGCGCTGGCTGCCGGACATGGCCGCCATGAGGAAGATCGGCGCCTTCGCCCTGACCGAGCCCGAGGGCGGTTCCGACGTCGCGGGCGGCATGCGCACCACGGCCCGGCGCGAGGGCGACACGTGGGTGCTCGACGGCGCCAAGCGGTGGATCGGCAACGGCACCTTCGCGGACCTCGTCGTGGTCTGGGCACGTGACACGGCCGACGGCGAGATCAAGGGGTTCGTGGTGCCGAAGGGGACCCCCGGGTTCACCGCCACGAAGATCGAGGGCAAGATCGCGCTGCGGACCGTGCAGAACGCCGACATCGTCCTCGACGGGGTACGGGTCCCCGAGGCCGACCGCCTGCAACGGGTCGACGGCTTCCGCGACACCGCCGCCATCCTGGCGCGCACGCGGGGCGGAGTGGCCTGGCAGGCCCTGGCGGTCGCGGTACGCGCCTACGAACTGGCCCGCGCCTACGCCTTGGACCGCACTCAGTTCGGCCGGCCGATCGGCGCGTTCCAGCTGGTCCAGGACCTGCTGGTGAAGATGCTCGGCAACGTGACCGCCATGTTCGGCATGGTCGTCCGCCTCGCCCAGCTGACCGCCGCCGGCCGCGCGGGCGCCGCCCAGGCCGCGCTGGCCAAGGCGTTCACCACCGCCCGGATGCGCGAGTGCGTCGCCTGGGCCCGGGAGCTCTTCGGCGGCAACGGCATCGTCCTCGAGTACGAGATCGCCAAGTTCTTCGCCGACGCCGAGGCCCTGTACTCCTTCGAGGGGACCCGGGAGATGAACACGCTCATCGTCGGCAAGGCCGTCACCGGCCACAGTGCCTTCGTGTGACGCGCCCTTCGCCCGGGCCCGACGGCCGTTCGACCGGCCTCAGCCGCCCAACGCCTCGCGGTGGGTCTTCGCGAGCTCCACGTACAGGACGGCGTTGATCCGGATGTGTTCGCGCTCCTCGGCGGTCAGCTCGCGCCGGACCTTCGCCGGGACGCCGGCCACCAGGGAGCCCGGGGGGACACGCATGCCCTGGGGGACGAGGGCCTGGGCGGCGACGAGGGAGCCGGCGCCGATGTGGGCGCCGTTGAGGACGGTGGCGCCCATGCCGACGAGGACGTCGTCCTCGACGGTGCAGCCGTGCAGGACGGCGTTGTGGCCGACGGTCACGCGCTCGCCGATCGTGACGGGGAAGCCGGGGTCCACGTGGACGGTGCAGTTGTCCTGGATGTTGCTGTCGGCGCCCACGGTGATGGCGCCGCAGTCGGCGCGCAGGACGGCGTGGTACCAGACGCCGGAGCCGGGGGCGAGGGTGACGTCGCCGAGGACGACGGACGTGGGGGCGGTGAACGCCGCCGGGTCGACCGCCGGTTCCCTGCCGCCCACGCCGCTGATCAACGCCCGTTCCGTCGTCATGATCCGCTCCTCGTCGCCGTCGTCGTCAGGGGATCGCCTTCGTCCTCGGCACGGTAGACCGACGGCCCCGACGCGCGGTGGCGTCGGGGCCGGATGGGGTGAAGATCACAGGAGGGGGCGCGGGCGGGTCAGTCGCCCGCCGGGACCGCCTCCGGCCGCTCGGCGGCCGGCGCCGCCTCGCTCTCGGCCTTGGCCTTCTTGGCCTTGATCCGCATGACGACGAAGGAGCCGACACCGAAGACCACGGCGGCCAGCAGGCCCACCCAGGAGAACTTGCCGATCCACTCCTCGGCCGCCTTGCCGACCGTGTAGATGAGCGCGACCGTGCCGCCGGCCCAGACGATGCCGCCGAGGACGTTGGCGATGAGGAACTTCCAGTACGGCATGTGCAGCACGCCCGCGAGCGGGCCGGCGAAGATGCGCAGCAGGGCGATGAAGCGGCCGACGAAGACGGCCCACATGCCCCACTTCTGGAAGGAGCGCTCGGCGGTGGCGACGTGGTGCGGGCCGAAGTGCTTGGGGAACTTGCGGCCCAGCCACTCCAGCAGCGGCTTGCCGCCCTTGCGGCCGATCAGGTAGCCGATCGAGTCGCCGATGATGGCGCCCGCGACGGCGCAGGCCCCGAGGATGTAGGGGTTGATGTGGTCCTGGGTGGCGGCCATCAGCGTGGCGCTCACGAGGACGATCTCGCCGGGGAGCGGGATGCCCAGGCTCTCCAGCCCGATGACCCCGCCCACCAGCAGGTAGACGGCGACCGCCGGCACCGATTCGAGCCACTCCTGGATGTGCAACGCCGGTTCCTCCCCGGTTGACGAACTGTTCCCGGCGTACGCCGATCGGGCGCACGCCGGGAAGCCTACTGGAGGTAAGGACTCATCTCGGCGGCGAGCGGTTGAGGGGAACGGCTAATTGTTCGGACGCAGCGTCCACACAACGGACATCTCGCCTGTTTCCGCCCCGTCCTCCTCGCGCGTGAGGGAGACGCGCACCGGGAACTCGGGGCGCCCGCCGGCGTCCAGCTCGGCGAGCACCTCGGCGGCCGGCCGGCCGAGGACGGCGGTGGCGGTGACCTCGCCCCGGGCGATCTTCTTGTAGGCGACCTCGGCCCGGACGGGCAGCGGCGTCATCCTCGACAGGTGGTCGCCGAACGCCGCGAGGACGATCGCCCCGCTCGCCGACTCGGCCAGGGTGAACATGGCGCCGGCGTGCGGGCCGCCCACGTGGTTCCGGTACTCCGGCTGGTCCGGCAGGCGCAGCACCGCCCGCTCGGGGGTCGTCACCTCGTAGACGAGGTTGAGGGTGCGGACCATGGGGACGGTGGCCGAGAGCAGATCGCCGATCGAGGGCTGGGTCGTGTCAGACATGCGGCGAAGTTACCAGCCGGTAGCGGCGGGCGGAAAGGGTCGGCGACCATACCGGTCACCTCGGCCCCTTATCGTTGTCGGCCATGTGGCCAGGACAGCAGCCCGCCAACGGGGGCGAGCAGAACCCGCAGCAGCCGAACCCGTACCAGCAGCCGGGGTACCAGCAGCCCAACCCGTACCAGCAGCCGGGGTACTCACAGCAGAACCCGTACGCCCAGCAGCCGGGCGGGACGGCGGCGGGGCAGCCAGGGCAGCCCACGCAGCCGGGACAGCCGGGACAGCCGGGACAGCCGGGACAGCCGGGACAGCCGGGACAGCCGGGACAGCCGGGACAGCCGGGACAGCCGGGACAGCCGGGACAGCCGGGGCAGCCCGGCGGGCCGCAGTGGCAGACCCCGCCCCCGCAGGGCCCCCACACCCCGCAGCTGCCGCCGGGGCCCCCGCCGTCGGGCGGAGGCGGCGGCAAGCGCACCACCGTCATCGCGGTGACGGCGGCGCTGGCCGTGGTGGCGGCCGCGGTGGTCACCGGCGTCGTGCTGCTGAAGGACGACGGCGAGGAGACCTCCGCGCACGACGACCCCAAGCCGCCGCCTTCGGCGTCGGCACCGGCGTCCCCGAGCGCGAGCGCGTCCCCCAGCGGCTCGGCCACCCAGGAGCCGACGGGCGGCGGCCGCGGGGACGACGAGGTCAAGCCGGTGATCGACGGCTGGAAGCCCGTCGTCAGCACCAAGCGGATGACCGTCTTCGACGTCCCGGCGGACTGGAAGGTCGAGCCCGGGATGTCGTCCGGCTTCCTGGACGACAAGGGCAAGTCGGTCATCAGCATGAGCTCGATCGCCAGCTACAAGTCCGGGGCGTGCAAGGCCGACAACAGCGTCGGCGGCACCGGGACCAAGGGCGCGCAGGGCGCGAAGAGCGAGGCCGACGCGGCCGAGAACGAGGCGCTCAGCTGGGTGTGGGCGGCCTTCGACCAGAAGAAGACCGGCAAGTTCGCGCGGAACAAGGCCACGCCCTTCACCAGCGACCACGGCGTCAGCGGCTACACCTCGTCGGCCACCGTGACCGGGGTCGCGAAGTCCGACGCCTGCGCGACGGACGGCAAGGCGTTCACCGTGACGTTCAAGAACAAGCAGAGCGACCTGGTGACCTGGGTGCTGTACTCCGCCAAGGGCGTCAAGGACGAGGTGTCGGACGACGTCATCAAGAAGATCATGAGTTCGCTGCGACCGTTGTCCCTGTCCTGACGCAGCCCCTGTCCTGACGCTGTCCCCGGCCTGACGCTGTCCCCGGCCTGACGCGCCGGGCGTCCGGGGCCGGCCCGGCCCGGCCCCGGACGTCTCACCCGATCCCGAACGCCCCGCCCGGCGGCTCCGGCGAGCCGACCGCCTCCCCGTCGCCCACCGGAACCGCCCCCGCCGCGAAGCGGGCCAGCGCGTCCCCGTGGATGACCCGCGCCGGGAAGGCGTCGGCGGCGGCGCGCCGGGCCAGGGCGTCCGGCGGCAGCCCGGCGGTGGAGGCGACGAGGATCGCGTTGCCGAACCGGCGCCCGCGCAGCACCGACGCCTCCGCGATCAGGCACAGCTCGGGGAAGACCGCCGCGAACGTCGCGACCTGGGAGCGCAGGAAGTCGAACGGCGCCCCGTCGGCCAGGTTGGCCGCGTACCGGCCGCCGGGGCGGAGCACCCGGGCGGCCGAGCGGGCGTACTCGACGGACGTGAGGTGCGCGGGCACCCGCGAGCCGCCGAAGACGTCGGCGACGATCACGTCGGCCGAAGCGTCCGGGGCGTCCTCCAGGGCGGCCCGGGCGTCCTCGGCGCGGACGGTGACGCCCGAGTCCGGCGGCAGCGGCAGGTGTTCGGCCACCAGGCCGACGATCCCGGGGTCGGCCTCCACCACCAGCTGCCGGGAGCCCGGCCGGGTGACCGCGGTGTACCGCGGCAGGGTGAGGGCGCCGCCCCCGAGGTGCAGCACGTCGAGCGGGCGGCCCGGCTCGGCCGCGGTGTCGAGGACGTGCCCGATCCGCCGCGCGTACTCGAACTCCAGGTGCGCGGGGTCCGCGAGGTCGACGTAGGACTGCGGCGCGCCGTCGACCGTCAGCAGCCAGGCGCGCTCGCGGTCGACGTCGGGCAGCAGCTTGGCGGTGCCGCCCGCCACGTCGCGGGTCACGGGTATCGGTTCGTCCACGGCATCATTGTGACGGCCCGCGGGGGCGCCCGGTGCCGGGCCGCGGGCCGGTTCACTCCACTCAGTCCGCCACGTCTCACTCCGCCACGGCGGTCACCGTGCCCGTGCCGATGGTGCGTCCGCCTTCACGGACGGCGAAGCCGAGCCCGGGTTCGAGTGGGGTCGGGCGGTCGAGGACGGCGGTCAGGTCGGCCGTCTCGCCCGGCCGCGCGAGGCCGCGCGGGCCGAGGTCGAGGCCGCCGGACAGGTCGGCCGTGCGGACGTGGAACGTGGCGCGGCAGCCGGTGGTGAGGGGCGTGCGGCGGCCGCCCTCCGCCGGGGTGAGCACCCGCAGGCGCGCCGTGAAGCGCCGGTGGACGGTGACGCTGCCCGGTGTGACGACCACGTCCCCGCGCCGGAGTTCGGGCCCGTGCGCCCCGCGGAGCAGCAGGGCGACCCTGTCCCCCGCCCGTGCGCTCTCCAGCGGGCGCCCGAAGCTCTCCAGGCCGGTCACGAGGGTGCGGCCCAGCGCTCCCGGTACCTCGACCACGTCCCGGAGGCGTACGCTGCCGCGTTCCACGGCGCCCGTGACGGCGGCGCCGGTCCCGCGCAGGATCAGCACTCGTTCCACCGGCAGCAGGAAGGGCGCGTCGTCGCGGCGTGGCGGGTCGGGGACGTAGGTGTCGACGGCGTCGAGCAGCGCCTCGATGCCGGCGGTCGCGCGCGGGTCGCCGGCCAGGGCGCCCAGGGCGGAGACCCGGACGACCGGGGTGAGCTCCCCGGGGTAGCCGTGCGCGGTGAGCAGCTCGCGGACCCGTAGTTCGGTGAGCTCGGTCAGTTCCGGCTGGGCGGCGTCGGTCTTGCTCAGCGCGACGACGAGGTGTTCGACGCCCATCCGCCGGGCGAGCAGGACGTGTTCGGCGGTCTGCGGCTCGACGCCGTCGACCGCCGAGACGACCAGGACGGCCCCGTCGAGCCGGGCCAGCCCGGCGACGACCCGGGTGACCCGGTCCGCGTGCCCCGGCAGGTCCGCGTGGGCGTAGTGCCGGACGTCGGTCTCGTACTCCAGGTGTGCGGCGCGTACGGTGCCGCCGCGCGCCGCCTCCTCCGGCGCGCGGTCGAGGCGGGCGACGGGAACGAACGTCCCCGTGCCATGGGTCGCGAGCACCTTGGTGATGGCCGAGGTGAGGGTGGTCTTGCCGTGGCCGAGGTGGCCGATGGTGCCGATGTTGACGTGCGGCTTGGTACGGGTGAAGGCCTGCTGGGACATCGTGCGGACTCCGGTTCTCCGGTGCTGCGCCGGACTGGATCGTCATGGGCCCCGAGGCCGGGCCGACCCTCCCCGTACGGGGCCGCCGGGGACGATCCGGGAAGGGTCAGCGTCGCGTCGGGCCGGGCGCACCGACGGGAGCACCGGGAGGCACGGGCATGCCGGAGGGCATGGGCGTGGGAACCGGGTCACCAGGCTGGGCAGCCCCGAGCGCGTCCGCGGCGGCGGACGTCTTCGCGCGAGGGGCGGGCCGGAGCATGCTTCTGATGCTCGCTCACCCGGCAGGAGCCGTCGAATGGTTTTCGCGGGGGCGGGGCGCGGCGCGGCGCCGAATACGCGACGGCCGCCCGCCGGGCATGCACCGGGCCGCCACCGCACCGGGCTGGGCGGCGACGGCGAGCACCCGCAGCCCGCCGTTGGCCTTCGCCGCACGGCGCAGCCGTTCCGCCGCCTGCACCGGTCGTCCGGGCAGCGAAAGTCCGTGCGTGGGCCCGGCTTCGGCGTCGGTACGCCGGGGCAGGCCGACGCACCGGCGTCAGGGCTCTGACGCGTCACCGGCCCCGCCCCGTCGGCGGGCCCCGGCGGCGGTACCGTCGCACCCCGGGGCGCGTCCGCCCGCGCTCACCGCTCCCGGCCCACCGCCTGCGCCTCCTCCGCCGCCTCTCCCGCCTCGTGCCGCGCCCTCTCCCCCTCCTGCCCCCGCGCCACCACCACGGCCAGGGCCACCGTCGCGGCGGCCAGGGCCGTGAAGTACAGGAGCGCGCCGTGGAAGCCGGTGAGGGTGTCGAGGCCGCCGGTGGCGTGGAAGACCGCGCCGGCCACCATCACGCCCACGGAGTTGGCGATCTGCTGCGCCGTGGCGAGGAGGCCCGAGGCGACCCCGGAGAGCCGGGGGTCGACGCCGGTGAGGACGAAGCGGATCAGGGTGGGGGCCACCGCGCCGGCGCCCAGTCCGTTGAGGACAAGGAAGGCCGTGGCCGCGGCGTCGGCCGGATGCAACTGATCGGCCCGCAGGGTGGCCAGGCCGAGGTAGCCGACGGCCATCAGGGCGGGGCCGCAGGTGGTCAGCAGGACGGCCCGGCGGGGATCCGCCCGGCCCGCGGCGACCGAGGCGGCGAGGAACGCCGTGCCCAGTCCCGCGTAGAGTCCGGCCGACGCCAGCGGGCTGAGCCCGGCGCCGTTCTGGGCCGTCTGCGACAGCACCACGTAGAACGGCACCTGCGTACCGAAGAACACCAGGCACAGCACCAGCCCCACGCCGAAGGTCCGGCGCCGGAACAGGGCCGTGTGCAGCAGCGGGGAGCCGCCGGCCCGCTCCAGGCGGCGCTCCCAGCGGACGAAGGCCGTGCCCGCTGCGGCCAGCACCAGCAGCGCGGGGACCACGCGGCCCGTCGCGTCCCCGGGCAGCGACCAGGGGAGCACCGCCGCGGCCACCGCGACGGCCAGCAGCGCGGCGCCGGGCAGGTCGGGCCGCCCGGCGGCGCCGTCCGGCCGGCCGCGGGGCAGGAGCGTGCGGCCGGCCAGGAGCACGGCGGCGCAGATCGGCACGTTCACGAGGAACGCGGACCGCCAGCCGCTGCCTGCGAGGTCGAGTCCGGTCAGCAGTCCGCCGCCGAGCTGGCCGAGCGTCGAGCCCGCGCCCAGGACCGCGCCGAACGCGCCGACGGCCGTGCCCCGGCGGGCGGACGGCAGGACCGTCTGGATGCCGGCCAGGACCTGGGGGAACAGGAGCGCCGCCCCGACGCCCTGCGCCGCCCGCGCCGCGACCAGCACCTCGATCGACGGCGCCAGCCCGCAGCCGACGGAGGCGAGGCCGAACACGCCCGTACCGGTGAGGAAGACCGGCCGGATCCCGTACCGGTCGCCCAGCCGGCCCCCCGTCACCAGCAGGCCCGCGTAAGCCATTCCGTAACAGGCGACGACGAGGTACGTCTGCGCGTCGCCCGCGCCCAGTTCCCGCTGGACCACGGGCAGCAGCACGTTGACCACCGAGACGTCGAAGATGGCCAGGAACTCCCCCACCAGCAGCACGCACACCGCGAGCACCGCGCCCCCGCCCGTGCGCGGCTCCCGTGCCGTTCGGTTCACCCGGCCGTTCCTCCCGCCGCCGGGCCGACCCGGCTCAGTCGCAGCAGCCGGTACTCCACCACGTCGTCCCGCTCCCGCACCTCCCGCGCGGCGACGGTCGTCAGGGCGACGCCCGCCTCGCCGGCCAGCCGGCGCAGCGACTCCGTGTCGCCCCTGCCGGAGAACCCGAGGAGCGCGCTGCCTCCGGGGCGTACCCGGTCCGGCGCCTCCCGCAGGAACGCGCGGTGCGCCCGGTAGCCGGGGTCGACGTAGGCGCGGTCGTGGAGGCTCAGCCGGGGGGCCAGTGCCTCGGGGGCGAGGACGAAGTTCGAGTGCCAGAAGACGAGGTCGAACGTCTCGTCCGGAGCGAGCACGGCGAACATGTCGCTCTCCCGGCAGCGGACGCGGTCGGCCACCCCGTGCCGGGCCGCGTTGAGCGCGGTGTTGTGGACGGCGTGTGGGTTGACGTCCGTGGCGACGACGTGCGCGCAGCCGGCGAGCGCGGCGCTGACGGCGATCACCCCGGCGCCGCAGCCGATCTCCAGGACGGAGCCGCCGCGCGGGAAGTCCAGCAGGTCGAGGAGGACGCCGGTGGACGGCGAGTAGACCGGCGGGAAGACCTCGTCGAGCAGCGCCCAGTCGCGGCCCGCGAGCGGGAACTCGGCCGGCCGGTCGCGGCGTTCCCGGCTCTCGCGGCTGCGCGCCAGGGAGGCGTGGTAGTCGCCGCGGCCCGTGACCGGGGGCGTGGCGGAGGAGGCGACCGGGGGCGCGCCCGGGGCCGGGCGCGGCGCGGGGCGCTCCGCCATCACGCCGCTCGCAGCCGGGGCAGCGCCCGCTCGCCGAACAGGGCCACCGACTCGGCGGCCAGGACGGGGTCCAGGGTGGAGAAGTTCACCTGGAGGCTGGCCACCTCGAAGCCGCCGCAGCGCTCGTGGAACTCCAGCAGCGCGTCCACGACGTCGTCCGGCGTGCCCACGAGGGCCGCCGAGCGGGCGCGCACGGACCGGAAGTCGTCCGCGGCCAGTTTCTCGATCATCTGCCGGTAGCCGGGGTAGTCGGCGCTCGACGCCCCGCCGGTCCAGTCGGAGGCGGCGGCCGCCAGGCTGCGCAGGTAGGCGTTGACCGGCTCCTCGGCGCGCGCCTCGGCGGTCCGCCGGTCGGGGGCGCAGTGCATGTGGAAGGCGAGCATCACGCGGCCGCGCCCCGGATGCCCGGCGGCCTGCCAGGCCTTGCGGTAGATCTCCAGGTAGTGCCGCAGGGTGTCGGCGGCCAGGGGGTTGGCCATGATGCCGCAGCCGAGTTCCCCGGCCCGCCGGAAGCTCTGTTCGCTGGAGAGCGCCGCCACCCAGAGCGGCGGGTGCGGCCGCTGCGTCGGCCTGGGGAGGGAGGTGGTGGGCGGGAAGGAGTGGAAGCGGCCGTCGAGGGCCACGTCCTCCTCGGCCAGCAGCCGCCGCACCGCGTCCACGCCCTCGTCGAAGCGGGCGCGGCTGGTGTCCATGTCCACCCCGAACCGGCGGAACTCGTGCGGGAGGAACGCCCGGGCGAAGCCCACCTCCAGCCGCCCTCCGGAGATGGCGTCCAGCATCCCGATCTCCCCGGCCAGCTTCAGTGGGTGGTTGAACGCCGGCAGCACCGCGCCGGTGATCAGCCTCAGGTTACGGCTGCGGGCCGCGGCGGCGGCGAGGAACACGATCGGGTTCGGCGAGTAGCCGCCGTACTGGTGGAAGTAGTGCTCCACGATACGTATGTGGTGGTACCCCAGCCCGTCCGCCAGTTCCACCAGCTCCAGGCACTCGGCGAAATAGCGGTCCGCCGGCTTGTCGCGGTGGTGTACATCAGGGAAGAAATTGATTCCGGCCTCCATCGGCGGCGCCCCCCGTTCGTCTGATGTGGCATCAGAAAGTGCCACAAAAACCGGCCCGCGCGAGCCGGACGCCTTCAGCAGAGCAGGAGGTCCCGCGCGGCGTCAACCCCGTTCGACCGCGCACGGGTTGACGGGATACGCCGCACTTCACCACCGGCGCTCGACATCCCGCCACATTCGATCAATATTCGATCAACTTTCGATCGGCAGCTTTCGAAAGGAAATCCGGATAAGGCGCGGAGAACACGCTTGACATCCGGTCAATGGCACCCACATCCTGTCATTTGACAGGCCGCGGAGGATCCGGGTGCGTGGGGTGCGGAGCCCGCCCGAGCAGCGGCCCACGGGGGGATTGCCATGAGGGATGTCCGGGCCGCGACCCGGGCCGGCGGCCGGCAGCGCCGCCCCGGCCCGTCGACGCCGCGTGCCGCGGAGCGCTGAACTGCACGCTTTCCGACGCGTGAGCACCGACCGCCGGCCATCGGTCACGGGGACGCCGGACGGTCACGGTCCTGACGCGCGATCACCAGCGCGGGGGCGACCCGCGCGACCCCATTCCTTTGCCGCGGAAGAAAGCCGGGGGAAAACGGCGGTAATCCGCGGGGCGGGGAACTCGGGTCCGCACGCCGCGCTTTCACCGGAAGCCGCACGCCGCGGCCGCCGGAAAACGGGGGAAACAACAGTGCGTACGCTGATCGTCGACAACTACGACTCGTTCACCTACAACCTCTTCCACTACCTGGCCGAAGTGAACGGCACGGAGCCGGTGGTGGTGCGCAATGACGACCCGTGCCCGTCGGCCGGGGAACTGCGGAATTTCGACAACGTGGTGATCTCCCCGGGCCCGGGAACCCCCGAACGCCCCGGCGACTTCGGCATGTGCCGCGAGATCGTCGAGCACGGCGGACTGCCCCTCCTCGGCGTCTGCCTCGGCCATCAGGGAATCTGCCACCTGTCCGGCGCCGCCGTCCGCCGCGCCCCGGAAGTCCGCCACGGCCGGGTGTCACCCGTCCTGCACACCGGGACGGGCCTGTTCGCCGGGCTGCCGTCCCCTTTCGACGCCGTCCGTTACCACTCCCTCGCCGTCGACGGTCTCCCGGCGGAGCTGGAGGCCCTCGCCCGGACGCCGGACGGCGTGCTGATGGGCGTACGCCACCGGCGGCGGCCGTTGTGGGGCGTGCAGTTCCATCCCGAGTCGGTGTGCACCGAGCACGGACACCTGCTGCTGCGCAACTTCCGCGATCTGACGGAGGACTGGTACCGGCGGACGGGCCGTCCGCGCCCGGCGCCCCGGCGCGCGACCACCACGCCGGACGCGCCGCCGAGCGCGGCCGGGGCCGACCCTCGTACGGCCCCCGCGACGGCCCCCCCCCCCCCCCCCCCAGACACCCGCCGCAGGCGCGTCCAGGCCGAGCGCATACCCC
>NZ_JAIQLH010000390.1 GCF_020037025.1 Streptomyces huiliensis
ACCGGCCGAGCAGGTACCGCCCGTGCTGCCGCTCCTCCGCCACCTCCAGTCGCCCGTGCGCCTCGAACACCTCCCGTTCCGCCCAGGAGCGCAGGTCCTGGAGGGCGCCGTCGTCGGTGAGCTCGGCGCCGGCGGCGAAGGCGCCGTAGAAGGCGTCCCGGTCGCCGTCGCGCATGGCGACGACGAGCGCGCGGACGACCGGCTCGCTGAGTTCCTCGGGGGGCGGGGCGGCGGTCACGGCGGCCTCCTGCGCGTCGGGTCCCGGTGGCGCGTGGCGCGGGCCCGTACGGCGCCCGGCACACGCCTTCGACTGTAGGCCGGGGTCCCGAGGGGCGCGCGTTCGCCGCTCAAACGGGCGCCCCGGCGGATGCGGCGAACCCGCCCCTGCCCCGTGTTCGCGCCGCTACCGTAAGTGCGCGGGGTGGGCAGGAGAAGGCCGGGAGGTCGAGGGGCATGGAGCAGATGCGCACGGGCGGGGGAGAGAACCGGGGCGGTGGCCCGACGCCCGCCGAGCACGTCGCCGAACTGCTCGCACGCGCGCAGAACGGGTTCGAGATCGGCGAAGCGCTGCTGGACCGGCTGCGCACCGCGCTGATGCACCAGGCGGAGCTCCGCTCGTACCGGCAGCGCAACGACGGCGACCGCCCGCTGCGGTGCAACACGTACCGGCACGTCTTCCTCCTCGCGGACGGCAGCAGCCTGCTGCTGTACGAGCTGGAGCACGACACCGGGCCGGGCGGCGACCTGCTGTACGAGCTGTACGCCCGCGAGGACGCCCTCGACGAGGCCGAGCGCCGGGTCCACGAGCGGATCGGCGGCGGCATCGGCCCCGGCGCCGAGGACGAGGAGCTGCCGGCCTGGCTGGCCGAGGAGCTGCTGCTCGCCATGGGCCCGGTCCGGCCGCGCCGCGAGTACGTCTCCGAGGCGTCCCCCGACCACGCCCGGCGGCTGCTGCGCCGCGCGGAGAACGCGGACGGGCCGGGCGAGGTGGTCGGCGAGATCCTGCGGGGCGCCCTGGGCCACCACATCGCGCTGATCACCAAGCCGCGGCGGCGTGGGCCCGGCCGGGACGCCACCTGGTGCCGGTTCTACGAGCACGCGTTCCTGCTGGAGGGCGGCGGCGAGATCTCGCTCTGGGAGCTGGAGCACAACATGACGTCCGACGGGCGGCTGGTGTGCGAGGTGTACCTGGACGAGGCGGAGGCCGAGGTGGCGGCGGACCGGCACGCACGGGCGCTGGGCGTGGAGTTATAGGCGGAGTCACGGGCGGGGGCCGGGCGGGCGGGTCGGAGGCGGCCCGCCCGGCGTCGGCGGCCAGAGGGGTGAGACGGGCGTCACAGCACGGCCCGGCCCCCGTGTGCTACTGTCGACGAAGTTGCAGTTGTGGTACCCATGAACTCGTGTGCGCCTCGGCCATGTAGCCGAAGGCGCATTTTTGTTTTGCCGGTCTATTCCGGCGTGGGGCCATCCCATTCCTAAGGAGATAGACATGGCTACTGGCACCGTGAAGTGGTTCAACTCGGAGAAGGGCTTCGGCTTCATCGAGCAGGACGGCGGCGGCCCGGACGTCTTCGCCCACTACTCGAACATCGCCTCCACGGGTTTCCGTGAGCTCCTCGAGGGCCAGAAGGTTTCCTTCGACGTCACGCAGGGCCAGAAGGGCCTGCAGGCGGAGAACATCGTCAACATCTGACGCACGCGGCCCTAGGCCGCACTCCGCGCGGCGCGTCCCGCCACACCGCTGGACGCGCCCCGCATGAGGCATCACGCAATGGGGCCCGCACCACATCTGGGTGCGGGCCCCATTGTGCCCCCCGCACCAAGCGCGCCCAGCCTCACTCCGGACACGGAACGTGGGAGCCCGCATCGGGCGTGCCACCCCTTTGAGGGAAGGTTCCCCGCATGACCCGCTCCGCCCGTCCCGCCCGCCAGCCGCGCCCCCGCGGCGGCCAGCAGCCGTCCCGCCGCAGGCCGGCGCCGGTCGCCGCCGCCCCGGCGGAGTTCGAGACCCCGGTGAGCACGACGCCCTCCCTGCCGCCGGTGGAGTCCTTCGAGGACCTCGGCCTGCCCGGCGGGCTGCTGGCCACCCTGACCCGCGAGGGCGTCACCGCGCCCTTCCCGATCCAGGCCGCCACCCTCCCGAACTCGCTCGCGGGTCGCGACGTGCTCGGCCGCGGCCGTACCGGCTCCGGCAAGACGCTCGCCTTCGGACTGGCCCTGCTGGCCCGGACCGCCGGCCGGCGCGCCGAGTCCCGCCGGCCGCTCGCGCTCGTCCTCGTCCCCACCCGCGAGCTGGCCCAGCAGGTCACCGACTCGCTCGCCCCGTACGCCACGGCCGTGAACCTGCGGACGGCCACCGTGGTCGGCGGCATGTCCATCGGCCGCCAGGCCAACCAGCTCGCCCGCGGCGCCGAGGTGCTGGTGGCCACGCCGGGCCGGCTGGCCGACCTGATCCAGCGGGGCGACTGCTCGCTGGCCGACGTGACGATCACCGTCCTGGACGAGGCCGACCAGATGGCCGACATGGGCTTCCTGCCCCAGGTCACCCGGCTGCTGGAGCAGGTCGCACCGGGCGGTCAGCGGATGCTGTTCTCCGCGACGCTCGACCGCAACGTCGACCGGCTCGTCCGCCGCTTCCTCACCGACCCGGTCACCCACTCGGTGGACCCCTCGGCGGGCGCGGTCGTCACGATGGAACACCACCTGTTCCACCTCGCGGACGAGACCACGAAGAAGGACGCGGTGACCCGGATCGCCGCCCGCGAGGGCCGCGTGATCATGTTCGTGGACACCAAGCGCGGGGCCGACCGGCTGACCAAGCGGCTGCTGTCGCAGGGCGTCCGCGCGGCGGCGCTGCACGGCGGCAAGAGCCAGCCGCAGCGCAACCGGACCCTGGAGCAGTTCCGCACCGACCAGGTCACCGCGCTGATCGCGACCAACGTCGCGGCCCGAGGCATCCACATCGACGGCCTGGACCTGGTCGTCAACATCGATCCGCCCGTGGACCACAAGGACTACCTGCACCGCGGTGGCCGTACGGCCCGCGCGGGCGAGTCCGGCACGGTGGTCACCCTGGTGCTGCCGGAGCAGCGCCGCGAGATGACCCGCATGATGGCCAACGCCAAGATCTCGCCGCAGGTGTCCCGGGTGCAGCCCGCGGACGCCGAGGTCAGCCGGATCACCGGGGCGCGTGAGCCCAGCGGGGTGCCCGTGGTGATCGCCCCGCCGCCGCCTCCGCCGGCCCCGGCCCGCAAGGCGTCGTCGAACGGTTCCACGGGCTCGTCCGGTTCCTCGCGCTCCGGCCGTGGGCGCGGGCGCGGCCGCGGCCGCTCCGGCGCGGGCCCGGAGGCGGGCGCCGAGGCG
>NZ_JAIQLH010000391.1 GCF_020037025.1 Streptomyces huiliensis
CCGCGGCCGCCGGCGGCGGCCGGTTCGCGGACGGGGAGCGTGTCGTCGGCGGGGGCGCGGGGCGCCCACAGCCCGATCGGGGTCGCCGCGGCGGCCGGGGCGAGGGCCGTGCCGTGCTCGCGCAGTCGCGCCCAGGCGGTCAGCAGCCACGCCTCGGCGCGGTCCATCAGGGGCTCGAACCAGGGCAGGGCCAGCAGGACCAGCAGGCCGGCGGTCCAGCCGAGCGTCACGTCGCTCATCCAGTGCGTACCGAGGTAGACCGTGGTCATGCCGACGCCGAGCGCCAGCAGGGCGGCGGACACGGAGGCGATCCTGCGGGCCCGGGGCGTGGTGGCCAGGTAGGCGAGCACACCCCAGGTGACCACCGCGTTGGCGGTGTGGCCGGAGGGGAATATGTCGCCGCCCGCGAACATCTCGTTGGAGCCGATCGCGGTGGCGTAGTGCGGCCCGAGCCGCCCCATCCCTATCTTCGCGGCGCCCACGGTCGCGTTGAGCAGCAGCAGCGACGTGCCCAGCACCAGCAGCGGACGCAGCGTGCCGCGGCGGTGGCAGCACCAGCCCAGCCAGGCGGCCACGGCGACGGCGGTCGGGCCGCGCTGACCCAGGACGACGAAGTAGTCGAGGAACGTGTGGATCTCGGGCCACTGCTTGTACGGCCGGAAGAGCATGACCTGCCAGTCGAAACGCACCGGCCAGGACGTGGTGAGCACGCCGACCACGATCGCCGCGTAGACCACGGAGGTCGCCACGAAGATGCCCAGGCGGGTCCTGGTCATCCGCGGGCGCGGGGGCTCGGTCGGGCGCTCCTCCGCTGGGACGAGCTCGTCGTTGGTACGCACTCAATCGACGTTACATTGCGTGATGGGAGGGTCCGGCCGATCTCGCCGCTTTGTGATGACGATGTGATGTGGAATGCGTCTCAAACACGACTTTCGGCACGTTTGATGCGGCGCTTCCGGAAGCGCGTCCGGGGGAATAAGAAACACCTAAAGAAGGTCTTCCGAGCGGCCGCCGAGTGTGCGGAACATCCTTTAATTAAGTGTGTGCGGATGTTTATCGGTGGGCGGCGGGAGTTCCCCGCGTCATTTACCGGGTGGTCCGGCGGGCGAGCCCGGCACTCCGGCCGTGCGGTCTGATGATCGGAGCGGATCCGGGGCGCGACCGCTGGAAATGATCTTGAAAGGGTCAGGGCGGTCCGGAGCCGTTCAGCCAGAACGCTCCGTAACAGGCCGCCGCCAGTGCCAACCCGCCCGCCGTCGCCGCCGCCCGGACCGGGCGCGCCCGGGCCAGGGCCGCCGCGAGCGGCAGCAGCAGCGGGAAGGCCGGCAGCATCAGGCGCGGCTTCGAGCCGAAGTAGCCCTTCGCGGTCAGGGCAAGCAGCAGCACTGTCCCCGAGTAGACCAGCAGCGGCAGCGGCTGCCCCCGCCGCGCCCCGGCCACGTACAGCCACACCACCAGCACCACGCCCGCCAGCAGGCCGAGACCGGCCGGCCAGGCCGCGCCGGTGAACCGCCCGGCGACGAAGGAGCCGAACGCCACGCCGCCGTCGAAGCCGTTGCCCCAGCCGCCCTGCACGTCCAGGTAGCCGGCCGGGCCGCCGGTCCGCACGCCGACCCAGACGACGTAGCCGAGCCAGCCCAGTGGGGCCAGCGCCACCCCGAGCAGCATCCGGCGGCGCTCGGGAGGCTCCGGCCGCCGGTCCCGGCGCAGCAGGGTTACCGCCGCCGTGACCCACACGGCCGCGACCACCGCCGCGCCCACCGGCCGGGTCAGCCCGGCCAGCGCGGCGCACATCCCGGCCGCCGGCCAGCGGCCGGCCAGTACCGCGTAGAGGCTCCACGCGGCCAGCGCCGTGAACAGGGACTCCGAGTAGGCCATCGACTGCACCACGCCCACCGGCAGCGCGGCCCACAGCACCACCAGCGCGACCCCGGCCCGGCGGCCGTGCAGCCGCTCGCCGACCGCGAAGATGCCCGCGGCGGCGGCCAGCGACGCGACGGCGCTCACCAGCAGCCCCGCGTCCGCCGCCGACAGCGGCAGCACCGCCGACAGCGCCCGCTCCAGCCACGGCAGCAGCGGGAAGAAGGCCAGGTCGGAGTGGACCTTCCCGCCGGGCAGGGGCAGCGTGTAGCCGTAGCCGTCCTCCGCTATCCGGGAGTACCAGACCGCGTCCCAGCGTCCCGAGAGCAGGTGGTGCGCGTCCTTGCCGGTCGCCGTCCCCCACAGCGCGAGCACCGCCACCCCCAGCGCCCGGACCGCCGCGTACGCCAGCAGCGCCGGCGCCGCACGCCGGAGCACGCCGGAGGCGGTCCGGGCGGGGCCGGGCGCCGGTGCGGTGCGTATACCGGTGGGGCCGGAGGGGGAGGCGAGTTCGGTCACCGGCCAATTGTCCGGCATCCGGACCGGGCCCCCGCCCACCGCCGGGCCGGTGCCGCCGCCGGTGCTGCCGCCGGTCACCTGCCCGGACTCGCGTACGCTGTCGTCTCACTCGTCCCCCCGGCACCGCGGTCCACCGTCCCCCTCAGGTCCGCGACGCCCGCCGGGACCCGATACGGAGGTGGGTGAATGTCCGGAACGGCGACGGCCCGCCCCCGGTGGACCGCCGGTGTTCCCCGGCAGCGGCAGCGCACCGGAAGGCCCGGCCCCGGGGCCGGCGCCAACCGCTGGGCCGTGCTCGTCGTCCTCTGCGCCAGCCTGCTCCTGGTCGCCGTGGACGCCACCGTGCTGCACGTCGCCGTCCCGGCCGTCTCCGAGGACCTGCGCCCCGGCCCGATCCAGCTGCTCTGGATCGTCGACGTCTACCCGCTCGTCTGCGCCTCGCTGCTGATCCTCTTCGGCACGCTCGGCGACCGCGTCGGACGCCGGCGGGTGCTGCTGCTCGGCTACGCGCTGTTCGGCTGCGCCTCGCTGCTCGCCGCGGTCGCCGGCCGGCCCGAGGTGCTGATCGCCGCGCGTGCGCTGCTCGGCGTCGGCGGGGCGATGATCATGCCGGCGACGCTGTCCATCCTGCGGCAGGTCTTCCCCGACCGGCGGGAGCGGGCGCTGGCCATCGGCGTCTGGACCGGGGTGGCCGCCGTCGGCGCGGCCACCGGGCCGCTGCTGGGCGGGTTCCTGCTCGAACACTTCTGGTGGGGCTCGGTCTTCCTCATCAACCTGCCGCTGATGGCCGTCAGCCTCCCGGTCGGCCGCCGGATGCTGCCCGAGTCGACGGGCGACCGGAACGGGCCTTGGGACGTGCTCGGCGCGCTGATGGCCGCGTTCGGGCTCTTCGGCGTGGTCCTCGGAATGAAGCGGATCGGCGGCGCCGAGCCGCTGTCCCTGCTCACCCTGGTGCCCGCGGCCCTCGGTGTGGCGCTGCTCGTCCTCTTCGTCCGGCGGCAGCGGCGGCGCGAGCACCCGCTGGTGGACCTGGACCTGTTCGCCCGGCCCGCCTTCGGGATGTCCGTGGGCTGCATCGTGCTGGCCATGCTGGCACTGGTCGGCCTGGAGCTGGTCGCCGCCCAGTACCTCCAGCTCGTCCTCGGCCTCACCCCGCTCCAGACCGGGCTGCGGCTGCTGCCGCTGACCCTCGCCGCGATGGCCGCGGGCCTGGCCGGCTCGCGC
>NZ_JAIQLH010000392.1 GCF_020037025.1 Streptomyces huiliensis
CCGCGATGGCCGCGGGCCTGGCCGGCTCGCGCGTCCTGCACCGCTTCGGGCCGCGCGCCATGGTCGCCGGCGGCTTCGTGCTCACGGCGACGGCGGTCCTCGCGCTCACCGCGATGGGCCGCGAGGACCGGCCCGCCTTCCTCGTCGGCTGCTTCGTCGTCCTCGGCCTGGGCCTGGAGACCACGCTGTTCGGGGCGTACGAGTCGATGCTCGGCGAGGCCCCGGCCGGCGCGGCCGGCGGCGCGGCGGCGATCGGCGAGACCTCGTACCAGCTCGGCGCGGGCATGGGCATCGCGCTGCTCGGCAGCGTCATGAACGCGTTCTACGCGCCGGGAGTGGCCGGCGTCCCCGGCGTGCCCAGCGCGGCGGGCGCCGCGGCCGGCCACTCGCTCGGCGAGGCGTACCAGGTGGCCGACCGGCTCGGCGGGCCGCCGGGCGCCGCGCTGCGGACGGCGGCGCGGGGCGCGTTCGTGCACGGGCTGCACGTCACGCTCGCGGTCAGCGCGGTGATCCTGCTGGCGGGGGCGGTGGCGGCGCTGCGGCTGCCGGCGTCCGCGGACGGGGAGTAGCCCCGAGGCGGGTGGCCGGCCGGTGGGGATCACAAGATCCCGCTCTGGACGGAGCGGTTACCGGGCCGTAGCGTCTGGGGCGAGCCGGAGGACCGCACCCAGGTGGAGGGGGCCATGTCTGCTACGCCCGCCAGTCCCGACCAGCCCGTCGGAGCCGACCAGTCCGTCGGATCCGTACAGCCCGTCGGGCCCGCGAAGCCCGTCGCGTTCGACCCGCACGATCCGCTCGGCCTCGACGACCTGCTGACCGACGAGGACCGCGCCGTCCGCGCCACCATGCGGCAGTGGGCGGCCGACCGCGTCCTGCCGTACGTCGCCGAGTGGTACGAGCGCGGCGAGCTGCCCGGGATCCGCGAGCTCGCCCGCGAGCTGGGCTCCCTGGGCGCGCTCGGGATGTCGCTCACCGGCTACGGCTGCGCCGGCGCGAGCGCCGTGCAGTACGGGCTCGCCTGCCTGGAGCTGGAGGCGGCCGACTCCGGCGTGCGCTCCCTGGTCTCCGTCCAGGGTTCCCTGGCGATGTACGCCATCCACCGCTTCGGCTCCGAGGAGCAGAAACAGCGCTGGCTGCCGCCGATGGCCGCCGGCGAGACGATCGGCTGCTTCGCGCTCACCGAGCCCGACCACGGCTCCGACCCCGCCGGCATGCGCACCTACGCCAAGCGCGAGGCCGGCGGCGACTGGGTGCTCACCGGCCGCAAGATGTGGATCACCAACGGCTCGGTGGCCGGCGTCGCCGTCGTCTGGGCGCGGACCGACGAGGGCATCCGCGGCTTCGTCGTCCCCACCGACCGCCCCGGCTTCTCCGCGCCCGAGATCAAGCACAAGTGGTCGCTGCGCGCCTCGGTCACCAGCGAGCTCGTCCTCGACGGGGTGCGGCTGCCCGCCGACGCCGTCCTCCCGGAGGCCGTCGGGCTGCGCGGGCCGCTCGGCTGCCTGACCCACGCCCGGTACGGGATCATCTGGGGCGCGATGGGCGCGGCCCGCGCGAGCTTCGAGGCGGCGCTGGACTACGCGCGGACCCGGGAGCAGTTCGGCCGGCCGATCGGCGGCTTCCAGCTCACCCAGGCCAAGCTGGCCGACATGGCGGTGGAGCTGCACAAGGGGATCCTGCTCGCCCACCACCTGGGGACGCGGATGGACGCGGGGCGGCTGCGGCCGGAGCAGGTGAGCTTCGGGAAGCTGAACAACGTGCGGGAGGCGATCGAGATCTGCCGTACCGCCCGGACGATCCTCGGGGCCAACGGGATCTCGCTGGAGTACCCGGTGATGCGGCACGCGACCAACCTGGAGTCGGTGCTCACCTACGAGGGGACGGTCGAGATGCACCAGCTGGTGCTGGGGAAGGCGTTGACGGGGATCGACGCGTTCCGCTGAGGAGTGTTCCGCTGAGGGACGCGGGGCCTCTCGGGGAGCCCCGGGCTCGTCCTCAGGCGTCGGAGGCGTGCTCGTCCGACGCGTGAGGACACGCGGCCCGTACAGCCGCGTCGGCCGGGCCTGTCGCTGTGCGCGGGCCGGCCGGAGGGGTCAGCTCTGGTTGAAGAAGCCCCCGTTCACCCGGCCCACCGGCTCCCCGTTGACCACCTTGTAGTCGGCGGGGGTGAGCAGGAAGACCCGGTTGGCGACCCGCTCGATGGAGCCGCGGAGACCGAAGGTCAGGCCGGCCGCGAAGTCCACGACCCGCTTGGCGTCGCTCGGTTCCATCGCGGTGAGGTTGACGATCACCGGGACGCCCTCGCGGAACAGCTCGCCGATCCCGCGGGCGTCGCGGAAGCCGTCGGGGGTCACCGTGGCGATCCGGGTGCCCTGTTCCTGCGCCGTCTCGTCGGCGACCCGGACTCTCGGGTTGGTCGCCCAGGAGTCACCGGGCTCGGGCCCCTCGGCGTACTCGTCGTCGTAGTAGCGCTCGTCATCGCTGTCGTCGACGAGGCCAAGCCAGGCACTCGCCTTACGCACCGAACCCATGGACGCCTCCTCTCACACGCGGTGTGTTCCGCCCGCCCCTCTATGGTCGTCCATGATGCGGATGGTGTGCCAAGTGGATAGGGGCCAAGCGAGGATTTCGTGACGCATCTGGTGCAAAGCAGGTGGCGGTGCGTCAGAAACCCCGAAGCCCCCGAAGCGAGCCCCCCGCTCGGCCGTGACCGGCCTGTGCCGAGCCTATGGCTAGGATGCGCCAGTTGCTCGGCACCAACACGGGGGCGTCATTGTTCGGAATCATCAGGCCGTGTCGGCATCGGCTCTCGGAGACCATGCGGACGGAGTGGATGGCTCATCTGTGCGGTCTCTGCCTGGCTTTGAGGGGAGATCACGGGCAGTTTGCCCGAATAGCGACGAACTATGACGGATTGGTGATATCCGTCCTCGTCGAAGCGCAGTCCCCGCGGGCCGAAGAGGCGGCGGGGTGGCGGCGGAAGGCGGGTCCCTGCCCGTTGCGCGGGATGCGCACGGCGTCGGTCGCCACGGGGGAGGGCGCGCGGCTCGCCGCGTCCGTCTCCCTCGTCCTCGCCTCCGCGAAGCTGCGCGACCACGCCGCCGACGGGGACGGGGCGATGGCCCGCCGCCCGGTGGCGGCCGCGGCCCGCCGGGTCGCCGCCTCCTGGGACAAGGCGGGCGCCCGGACCGGCTCCGACCTGGGCTTCGACACGGCGCTGCTGGTCGACGCGGTCGAGCGGCAGACCGGCCTGGAGGCCCTGGCCGGGCCCGGCACCTCGCTGACCGCGCTCACCGAACCGACGGAGACCGCCACCGCCGCCGCCTTCGGGCACACCGCCGTGCTGGCCGGGCGGCCGGAGAACCGCGAGCCGCTGGAGGAGGCGGGCCGCCTCTTCGGACGGCTCGCGCACCTGCTGGACGCGGTCGAGGACCTGGAGGCCGACGCGGAGTCGGGGGCCTGGAACCCCATCGCCGCGACCGGCGCCGACCTCGCGGACGTCCGGCGGCTGTGCGACGACGCGGTGCACGGAGTGCGGCTCGCGCTCGGCGACGTCGCGTTCGCGAGCAAGGCCCAGGGGCGGCTCGCCCACCTCCTGCTCGTCCACGAACTCCCGCGCGCCGTCGACCGGGCGTTCGCCACGGAGGGGTGTGGGCATCCCGGGCATGGACAGGGGCACGGGCACGCGCACGGTTCCGCGTCGGGCCGGGAGGACACGGACGTGCGCGCCGCGTTCGGGCCGCCGCCCGTCATGCCGCCGCCGCCCGCGCCGCC
>NZ_JAIQLH010000393.1 GCF_020037025.1 Streptomyces huiliensis
GGGGGCGGCGGGGCCGGCGCCGGGGTGGCGCCCGCCGGGGTGGCGCCCGCCGCCCCGGTGCCGGCTGCCTCCGCCGCGGGCCGCTCCTTGCCGCACGTCATGCAGAAGCGGGCGTCAGCCACGAAGGCGGACCCGCAAGACGGGCAGAACGACGTCATAAACGCTCCGGTGACTCGGTGTCTCCCGACCCCTGAACAGCCAGGCCGAGGCCGGAACCTTACCGAACGTCAGCCGGCGGAAGCGGCTGCTTTCCTGCCCCGGTGCAGGGCGACAATCCCGCCCGCCAGGTTGCGCCACGCCACGTCCGTCCAGCCGGCCTCCTGCATCCGGCCCGCGAGCGCCGGCTGGTCCGGCCAGGCGGGGATGGACTCGGCGAGGTAGACGTACGCGTCAGGGCTGCTGCTCACCGCGCGCGCGACCGTGGGGAGGGCCCGCATCAGGTACTCGGTGTAGACGGTGCGGAACGGCTTCCAGGTGGGGTGGCTGAACTCGCAGATCACCACGCGCCCGCCCGGCTTCGTCACCCGCAGCATCTCGCGCAGCGCGGCGTCCGTGTCCTGCACGTTCCGCAGCCCGTAGGAGATGGTGACGGCGTCGAACACCTCGTCCGCGAACGGCAGCCGGGTCGCGTCACCGGCGGTCAGCGGCAGCCACTCGTGCCGCTTCTTCCCCTCGCGCAGCATGCCCAGCGAGAAGTCGCAGGGGACGACGTACGCGCCGTCGGCGCTGAACGGGATCGACGAGGTGCCGGTACCGGCCGCGAGGTCCAGCACCCGCTCCCCCGGCCGTCCCGCGACGGCCGCCGCCACGTGCTTCCGCCACCGCCGGGCCTGGCCCAGCGAGATCACGTCGTTGGTCAGGTCGTACTTGGCCGCCACGTCGTCGAACATCGCGGCGACTTCGTGCGGCTGCTTGTCCAGGGAGGCTCGGGTCACGCCCCCATTGTTCACCTTCGCCCCCGGCCACCGGGCACAGGGGCCTCTTGGTCGGGCCGGCCGCTCCGCGACGACGTCACCTCCACGGCACGGTGAGCACTCGCTCCTGTGGACCCCCGCGCCCCCAGGCCCACCGGCACGTCCCCCGGAACCCGGCACCGCCCGTCGACGGCCGCCGTCCCGCACCGATGGCACAGCTCTTCCGGCCGGCCGCGATGGCCAGGCCCTCCACTCCGCACCGCGGACGACCGGAGCGGCCGGCCCGCATCAATCACTCTGCCGAAGAAACCGGAGGCAAGGGTTCTCCTTGACACCCCCCTGACGTTCCCACGGCCCCCCGCTACGGATCCTTGACGGCTGGGTGGGACCCGCACCGGTCAACCGAGAACGGCCGTCAGGTCGATCTCCACAGGGAACGGCAACTCGGTGACCAACTTGTCCCGGTGCACCGGATGCAGGGGGGCAGGAACGTACGCGTGCCCGTCGACCGGCAGCCAGTACTCGTGCACCGCAAGGCTTCGGGTCTCCGCCTCCAGTTCGACGCGCCAATAGAAGGGGACCCCGGCCTGCGCGAACTGGGCCGGCTTGCGGAACCGGTCATCGCTGCGGGAGCCCGGTGAGACCACCTCCACCGCGAGCTTCACCTTGTCGACCGAGGTGCACTCGACGTCGAGGAAGTCCAGTTCCTTCCTGTCACAGACGACGACGTCGGGCTTGACCACGGTTCTGTCCTCGAGCATGACGCAGCGCTCGACGTTGACGCGGTACTCGTCAGGACATGCCTGACGAAGGTGGAAGCGCAGCTCATCGCGGACGGTGTCATGCCACAGCTTGGTCTGCCCCCGGACCACGATCACTCCGTCCACAAGTTCCCAGTCGAAGGGCAGATCAAGATCCTTGACTTGGGCATACACCCAGCCGTCCGCAGGCGGGAACATCCAGTTCTCCAGCGTGGCCTTCGTCAGCCGGTCTGCGGTCATCACTGCTCCCATGGGCAAGAGTGTGGACGCCGGGACGGTTCACGGTCCTGTGTACGACGTTACTGCCACCCGTTGTGGTGATCCCGCGGCGGAACACTGACGGCGTGGCGGCGTCAGTGCCCCCGGTAGACCAGCCGTCCCGCCAGCACCGTCGCCACGCACGTACCCGCCCCCGCCGCCACCAGAGCCGCCTCGTCCAGGACGTCGAACGCGGCCAGGTCGGCGCGGCCGCCGGCGGTCAGGGGGGCGGGGATCACGTCGGCCAGGGCGGACGCGTTGCGGAACGGGTCGAGGTCCGGCGGGGCGGCCGTGGTGCCGGGGGCGAGGGTCGCGGGGACCTCGCGCAGGCCGGAGCGGGCCACGGCCGTGTGGACCAGCGGGTCGCGGAAGGGGCCGCCGACCGCCGTCGTGCCGTAGCGCAGCATGCGCTGGAGCCCCCGGCGGACGCTGCCGGACCGGCGGGTGTCCGGCAGGTCCAGGGCCGCCAGCCGGTCGCCGGTCAGCGGGCGGTCGCCGAGGTCGTCGTACTCGCGCGGGTCCGGGTGGTAGGCGCGGGTCAGCAGCCACAGGCCGTGCCACTGCCGGAGGCCGGGCGTGAGGATGCCCGGCCAGCGCCGTATCCGCGCCCCCGGGTACGCCGCCGTCAGCTCGTCGAGTGGGCCGAGGGCCGCGACCGCGCCGCCGTCGACGAGGACCGCGCCGCCGGGGACGGGCGCGGTGGCCGGGTCGCCGGTCAGCAGCAGCCCGGCCGTGTGGATCGTCAGCACCGGAGCGGACCTCAGGTGGTGGCGACGAGCTTGAGCTCCGGGTGGGCGGTGCCGCCCTCGATCGCCGTGGAGGAGAGGTGCGAGACGACGCGGTCGTCGACGGGGTCGTTCGCCGGGTCGTCGTGGACCACGATGTGCTCGTACGTCGTCGTCCGCTGCGCCGGGACGCGGCCCGCCTTGCGGATCAGGTCGATGATCTCCTGCCGGTTCGAGCGGTGCTTGGCGCCCGCCGAGGAGACGACGTTCTCCTCCAGCATGATCGAGCCCAGGTCGTCCGCGCCGTAGTGCAGCGACAGCTGGCCGACCTCCTTGCCCGTGGTCAGCCAGGAGCCCTGGATGTGGGCGATGTTGTCCATGAACAGCCGCGCGATGGCGATCATGCGCAGGTACTCGAAGATCGTCGCCTGGGTCCGGCCCTTGAGGTGGTTGTTCTCGGGCTGGTACGTGTACGGGATGAACGCGCGGAAGCCGCCCGTGCGGTCCTGCACGTCGCGGATCATCCGGAGGTGCTCGATCCGCTCGGCGTTGGTCTCGCCGGTGCCCATCAGCATGGTGGAGGTCGACTCGACGCCCAGGTTGTGGGCGATCTCCATGATCTCCAGCCAGCGCTCGCCCGACTCCTTCAGCGGCGCGATGGCCTTGCGCGGCCGCTCCGGCAGCAGCTCGGCGCCGGCACCCGCGAACGAGTCCAGGCCCGCCGCGTGGATCCGGCGGATCGCCTCCTCGGCGGAGACGCCCGAGATCCGCGCCATGTGGTCGACCTCGGAAGCGCCCAGCGAGTGGATCACGAGCTGCGGGAACGCCTTCTTGATCGCGGAGAAGTGCTCCTCGTAGTACTCCACCCCGTAGTCCGGGTGGTGCCCGCCCTGGAACATGATCTGCGTGCCGCCCAGCTCCACGGTCTCCGCGCAGCGGCGCAGGATGTCGTCGAGGGGCCGGGTCCAGACCTTGTCGCTCTTCGGCGGGGCGTAGAACGCGCAGAACTTGCACGCCGTGACGCACGAGTTCGTGTAGTTGATGTTGCGCTCGATGATGTACGTCGCGATGTGCTCGGTACCCGCGTAGCGTCGGCGGCGCACGGCGTCGGCGGCCGCGCCCAGCGCGTGCAGCGGAGCGGACCGGTAGAGGACGAGCGCCTCCTCCGGGGTGATCCGCCCGCCGGCGGCGGCGCGGTCGAGGACGGCTGCGATCTCAGAGGGCGAGAGGTCGGCGTGCTCTGTCACCGTGCGTCCCTTCGGAGGGGGTTCGTGAAGTCCGAACCAGCCTACGCCAGGGGTCCGACAGCGCCGGGGGCGGCCGGGGTCAGCCACCGGCGCGGGTGAGGGTGGCGGTGGGAGAGCCGCCCTGGGCGTCGTCGGAGGCGTAGGAGAGCGTGCCGTCGGACCTGAGGGTGTAGACGAGCGTCGCCTCGTTGCCCGTGCAGCCGACCGCCTTCGGCCCGTCGGTCACCTCCCTGAGCGTGAGCGTCGTCGCGGTGGCCGACCGCAGCGCCGCCTTGGCCCGGCACTGGAAGACCGAGAGGACGTCGTAGCTGGTGCGGACGACGTAGTCGCCCTTCCGCCCCTGGCTGATCACGGTGGTCACCGAGCCGTTGGGGGTGCCGTCGCGCTGCTTGATCTGTCCCGTCCACCGTCCGACGAACCCGCTCGGAACGTCCCCTTCCGCCGGGGACACGGGCGCGGCGGAGCCCTTCGCCGCGTGCTTCCGCCCGCCGCCGTGCCCGTCGGCCCGCTCGAACGGCCACACCCCCAGCGCCACGAGCACGGCGAGCGCGACCGCCACCGCGCCGGCCGCCGCCGCACCGGCCAGGACGGCCCGGCGGCGCACACCGCCCCGCCGGGGAGCGGCCGAGGCGGGGCCGGAGCCGTCCGGCGGGGGCGGGCGGTCCCCGGAGGGGCCCCGGTCCCCGTACGGGCCCCGGTCCCCGTACGGGCCCCGGTCCCCGTACGGGCCCCGGTCCCCGTACGGGCCCCGGTCCCCGTACGGGCCCCGGTCCCCGTACGGGCCCCGGTCCCCGTACGGGCCCCGGTCCCCGTACGGGCCCCGGTCCCCGTACGGGCCCCGGTCCCCGTACGGGCCCCGGTCGCTGTACGGGCCCGCGCCCGGCCCGCCGTACGTCTTCGCGCCCGAGGCGCCCGAGGCACCGGAGTCGCCGTACCCGCCCCCGTACCCGTCACCGGCACCGCCGTATGCGTCCCCGGCAGCCCCGCCGCCGAGCCCGTACGCCCTCCCCGGCCCGCTGCCGTCCCGTACGGGGATCGCGCCGCCGGGCCACTCCCCGTAGGGGCCGGTGTAAGGGCCCGTCGGGGGCGCGGGGAACGCCGGGGAGGGCGCGCCGGAGGCGCCGCCCGCGCCCGGCCGCTCCGGCGCGCCCACCGATCCGCCGTCGCTTCCGTTGCCTCCGTTGCCGCCCCTGTCGCCCCTGTCGCCCCCGTCGCCCCCGTCGCCTCCGCCAGGCCCGGCCGGACCACCGGGGCCCCCCGGGCCATGCCCGTTCCGGTACCCGTCCCGGTGCCCGTTCCCGTCGCCGTCACCCGCCGCCGACGGCGGCCCCGCACCCCACTCCGTCGGCGCGTACCCCTCCGGCGGCCCGAAGGCGCCCGCCGGGGCGGACCCACCGGCCCCCGGCCGTCCCTCCCAGCCTTCCCAGCCCTCCAGCCCCAGCAGCTCCACTGCCTGCCGGCTCACCTGCTCCACCAGCGGCGCCGGCAGCCACCCCGGTCCCACGAGGTCGCCCGCCGGCCGGTCGCCGGTGAGCCGGCGCAGCAGGTCGGCGGGGGCCGGGCGGTCGGCCGGGTCCTTGGCGAGGCAGGCCGTGACCAGCTCGCGGAGCTCCCCGGCCAGCCCCGGCGCGAGCTCCGGATCGCCGTGCACGACGCGGTAGTTGATCGACGCGTGGTGCTCGCCGGGGAACGGCGGCGCGCCCGCCGCGGCGAAGGCGAGGACCGCGCCGAGCGAGAAGACGTCCGCGGCCCCGGTCAGCGGGCGGCCCAGCACCTGCTCGGGCGCCATGTACCCGGACGAGCCGATCACGACGCCGGTGGCGGTGAGCGAGGTCGTGCCGTCCATGGCCCGGGCGATGCCGAAGTCGATCAGCCGCGGACCGTCGAGCGGCAGCAGCACGTTGGAGGGTTTGACGTCCCGGTGGACGAGGCCCAGCCCGTGCACCGCGGCCAGCGCCTCGGCCAGCCCGGCGCCCACCGCGCGGACGGCGGGCTCGGGCAGCGGGCCGACGTCGGCGACCGCCCGGTCCAGGGAGGGCCCGGCCACGTACCCCGTCACCACCCAGGGCACCGGCGCGTCCGGGTCCGCGTCCAGGACCGGCGCGGTCCAGGCGCCGCCGACCCGCCGCGCGGTCTCCACCTCGCGGCGGAAGCGCGAGCGGAACTCCTCGTCGAGGGCGAGCCGCGGGTGCACGACCTTCACCGCCACCGTCCGGCCGCCGCCGGTGCGGCCCACGTAGACCCGGCCCATGCCGCCCGCGCCGAGCACGCCCAGCAGCCGGTACGGGCCGACGGCGCGCGGATCCTCCTCCAGCAACGGCCGCATCGGGACCTTCGCCTCCCCCCAGAAGGGGCCGTACGCCCCCTGTCGGCCTCCGATTTTCAGCCTATGACTCAATTCATGGCCTGTCTCAGGAACCCGCCTCCCCGGTTTCCCCATCCACTAGGTCGGAACAAACCGTCATGTCCTTCGGGGCAGCAGAATCGTCCGGAGCGACGCGATGACGCACTCGAGCGGGACCTACCGGTCTCAGGGCCGCCGGCGATCCGGCCGGAAACGCTGGATCATAGTGGTGGCCTCCATAGCTGTCCTCGGCCTGATAACCACCGGTGTCATGAAGTACATGGAGATCGGCCCGTTCTCCCGCAAGGGCGAACCGGTCAGCTTCGGTCAGGACATTCCGGCGGGCGGCGGTCAGGCCGGGGGGAACGACGGCGGGAAGGGCGCCCAGCAGGCGTCCGACTCCAAGGTCGCGATGCCGACGGGACCGGCGGCCCCGTTCAAGAACGCCAACACCCTGAGTGACGGCACCGAGATCGGCGTGGTGACGTACCACGGCAAGAAGTCCGGGTTCACCGGCAAGGTCTGGGTCTGGGCGCCGAAGCAGTACAAGGACCCGAAGTACAAGAAGAGCGGCTTCCCGGTGCTGATCGCGCTGCCCGGCGGCCCCGGTTTCCCGATGAACTACTGGATGGGCACCGACCTCGGCCTGGAGTCGAGCGTCGCCAAGTGGTCCGAGGAGGGCACGGGCAAGCCCTTCATCATCGCGATGCCCGTCCTGAACCCGCGCAACGCCGACCCGCTGTACTGGGACGGCAGTGACATCCCGGGCCAGCCGAAGATGGGCACCTGGCTGACCGAGGACGTCCCCCAGCTGATCAAGGAGAACTTCCGGACGATCAAGTCCCGCGACGGCTGGGCCTTCATGGGCTCCTCCACCGGCGGCTTCGCGGGGCTGAAGGCCGTCCTGAAGCACCCGGACAAGTTCAAGGCCGTGATCGCCTCCGGCCCGGACATCGTCCCCGACTCCCAGCTG
>NZ_JAIQLH010000394.1 GCF_020037025.1 Streptomyces huiliensis
GGCGGGCGCGGTGGCGCTCCCCGCCTCGGCCGCGCCGGACAGCCGGTGCAGTGCGCCCCGCAGCCGCGCCAGCCGGGCCGCGCAGGCGTACTCGCGCCCCAGCGTCTCGGTCAGCCAGCCGAGCTCCGACCGGAACTGGTCCGTCCACGGCACCTCCGACAGCGGGCGGAAGACGTGGAGCGTCCCCGAGATGCGGCGGGCGGCGCCGCGCAGCAGCCGGACGGCCTCGGCCGCCTCCTCGGCGGCGGTCCCGGCGCCGTGCCCGCTGTCGCCGTGCAGCCGCAGGGCGCGCAGGAACTCGGTCGCCTGCTGGTGCAGGTAGCGGGTGAGGACGTCGGCGGCGCTGCCGGTGCCGTGCGGGGGCCGGCCGTCACCCGGCGCGCGGCGCGCCTGGGGCGGCGGTGCCGCGGCCGGCGCGCCGGCCGGGTCCGTCGTCGTATCGGTCATGTCGGTCCGCCTCCCGGCCGCGGTGAGGGCGACCGGGGTGTCATGAGGTCGCTGTGCCACGCCGGCGCCTCCGGGCGTCGATGAGGATTTCCTGGACGTTGCGCAGCGGCCGGCCGTCGGCGTCGGTCGCGTGCCGGGTCCAGCCGCCGTCCGGGCCGAGGTGCCAGGACGCGGTCCGGTCGGACATGCCGAGCTCCAGCAGCCGGCTGAGCGTGGCGCGGTGCGCGGGGTCGGTGACCCGGACGAGCGTCTCGATGCGCCGGTCGAGGTTGCGGTGCATCATGTCGGCGCTGCCGAGCCACACCTCGGGCTCACCTCCGTTCGCGAAGGCGAAGACTCGGGAGTGTTCCAGGAACCGGCCCAGGACGCTGCGCACCCGGATGTTCTCCGACAGGCCGGACACCCCGGGCCGCAGCGCGCAGATGCCGCGCACCCACACGTCCACCGGGACCCCGGCCCGCGAGGCTCGGTAGAGGGCGTCGATCACCGTCTCGTCCACCATCGCGTTGACCTTGATCCGGATGGAGGCGGGCCGGCCGTCCCGGCGGTGGGCGATCTCCCGCGAGATCCGGGCGACCAGGCCGTCCCGGAGCGAGCGGGGGGCGACGAGCAGCCGTCGGTAGGTCTGCCGGCGGGAGTAGCCGGAGAGCCGGTTGAAGAGGTCGGACAGGTCGGCGCCCACCTGCGGGTCGGCGGTGAGCAGCCCGAGGTCCTCGTACAGCCGGGCGGTCTTGGGGTGGTAGTTACCCGTTCCCACATGCGAATAGCGCCGGAGGGTGTCCCCCTCTTGCCGTACCACCAGGGAGAGCTTGCAGTGCGTCTTCAGGCCGACGAGCCCGTAGACGACGTGGCAGCCCGCCTCCTCCAACTTGCGGGCCCACTTGATGTTCGCCTGCTCGTCGAAGCGCGCCTTGATCTCGACCAGGACGAGCACCTGCTTGCCGGACTCCGCGGCGTCTATCAACGCGTCGACGATCGGGGAGTCGCCGGACGTCCGGTACAGCGTCTGCTTGATGGCGAGGACGTCCGGGTCGGCCGCGGCCTGTTCGAGGAAGGACTGGACGGAGGTGGAGAACGAGTCGTACGGATGGTGGAGCAGCACGTCCCGCTCGCGCAGGGCCGCGAACACGTCGGGCGCCGACGCGGACTCCACCTCGGCCAGGTCACGGTGCGTCCCGGCGACGAACTTGGGGTACTTCAGCTCCGGCCGGTCCAGCGCCGCGATGTGGAACAGCGCGGTGAGGTCGAGCGGCCCGGGCATCGGGTAGACCTCCGCGTCGGAGATCTTCAGCTCGCGGACGAGCAGGTCCAGGACGTACGGGTCGATGGACTCCTCGACCTCCAGCCGCACCGGCGGGCCGAAGCGGCGGCGCATGAGCTCCTTCTCCAGCGCCTGGAGCAGGTTCTCGGCGTCGTCCTCCTCGACCTCCAGATCCTCGTTGCGCGTCACCCGGAACATGTGGTGCCCCAGCACCTCCATCCCCGGGAACAACTCCTCCAGGTGCGCCGCGATCACGTCCTCCAGCGGCACGTACCGCTGCGGCGACGCCTCCAGGAACCGGGACAGCAGCGGCGGCACCTTCACCCGCGCGAAGTGCTCGTGCCCGCTGACCGGGTTGCGGACGACCACGGCGAGGTTGAGCGACAGCCCCGAGATGTACGGGAAGGGGTGCGCCGGGTCGACGGCGAGCGGCGTGAGGACGGGGAAGATCTGTCGGCGGAAGAGGGTGAAGAGGCGGGCCTGCTCCTTCTCGGTCAGCTCGGGCCAGCGGATCAGGTGGATGCCCCGCTCGGCCAGTTCGGGGGCGATGTCCTGCTGGTGGCAGGCGGCGTGCCGGGCCATGAGCTCGCGGGAGCGGGTCCAGATCAGCTCCAGCACCTCGCGCGGCTGGAGGCCGGACGCGGAGCGGGTGGCGACGCCGGTGGCGATGCGGCGCTTGAGGCCGGCGACGCGGACCATGAAGAACTCGTCGAGGTTGCTCGCGAAGATCGCCAGGAAGTTGGCGCGTTCGAGGAGCGGGGTGGCCGGGTCCTCGGCCAGCTCCAGCACCCGTTCGTTGAATGCCAGCCAGCTGCGCTCGCGGTCCAGGAAACGGTTGCCGGGCAGCGGCTCGCCGTCGCGGGCGGGGTCCCCCTCGCGGTCGTCGTAGCCGTCCGCGTAGTCGATCCCGGCGTCCGCCGTACGCGCCTCGGCGTAGCGGGCGGGCTCGTGCCCGTCGTAGTCGTCGTAGCCGACGTAGTCATCGAGGTCGGCGTCCAGGTCAGGTTCCAGCTCGGGCACGTCCGGGGCGGCCGGGCCCGGCCGGGCGGCGGCCAGGAAGCCGCCGGGGCGCGGGGCCGCGTGCCGGTCGCCGGCCGGCCGCTCCTCTTCCCGGGGGCGCGAGGGCGCCGGAGGGTCTGCCATACCCTCATTGTTCCGCTCGTCCGGGAGGGCGGGCACGGCGGCGACCGCGGCGGCGCGTGGCCTGCGTTGTCGTGCGTGGGGGGCGACCGGATGCATTCCGCAAGACTGGCAACCGCGGTTGAATCACGGGTAACGCCCACATGGCGTGCGGGAAACCCGGGAGCCTCCCGGTGGTGACCGGAGGTTTCCGGTGTGACCGGAGGATTCCGGGTGGCGCGGCCGGGCGCCGGGCGCCTCACAGCCGAGCACGTCATAGCCGAGCACGTCATAGCCGGGCGCGTCATAGCCGGGCGCGCCACGGCCGAGCACGTCACGCCCGGGCCGCCCGCCGCTACGGCACGAGGCGCCGCATCCACCGCGCCGCCGCCCAGGCGGCCAGCGCGGCGAGGGCGACGAGGATGCCCGCCTCCAGCCAGGCCAGGGGCCAGTGGTCCGCCGGGGGATGGTGGTCGAGGTACCAGCGGTCGGCGTTGTGGGTGGCGAGGCAGCGCTCCGGGGACACCCCGACGCCACACACATCCTCCGACAGTCGTTCACCCGAACGGGTGAGCATGCCGCGTTCGAGGACCCAGGTGCCGTCGTTCGGGTACCCCGGCATGCCGAGGGAGACCGTCCGCGTGCGGGGCCACAGATAAGGGCGTACGAAGCCCAGCGCGGACCGGACCGTCCCGTACGCCACCAGCGTCAGGACCATCGCCGGCACCGTGCGCCGCGTCATCAGCGCCGCCAGCGCACCGAGCGCGACCCCGCAGAGGGCGTCGGCGACCGGCATCGGGCCGAGCATCCCGAACGAGTCGTACCAGCGCTGGCCGGGCAGCAGTTCGGTCGGCACGGCCGTCCAGCACCACGTGTAGAGCGCCGCCATCAGCGACACCCCGACGAGCACCAGCACCACGGGCACGGCGAGTTTGGCCGCGAGCCAGCGGGACGGCGGGACGGACTGGGTCCAGGCGAGCCGCCACGTCCCGCTCTCCAGCTCGCGGGCGACCATCGGGCCGGCGGTGAACAGGCCCGCCAACAGCGGCACATACTGCACGAGCAGCCCGTTGAAGTGCAGCGCGTCGCCGTATCCGGCCCGGAAGTCCGCGGCCGGCGACCAGCGTTCGACGCACTCGTAGCCACCACCGGCGCAGAGGTCCCTTAGCGCCCGCACGTCCGCGTCTTTACGCAGCAGGAAGCCCAGCAGGCCCAGTTGGAACAGCTCTGCCACCAGCAGGAGCAACAGGACGATCAGGGTGGCCCGGTGCTGGCGCAGGACGAGCCAGACGAACCCCCGCGGACGGAACCGGCTCCTCCGCGGGGTCGGTGCGGTGGGGGTGGAAGACAGGATGGCGGTCACGCGGCGGCCCTCCCGGACCGGGGTTCGGCGCTCGGGGTGAGCAGCGGGGGGACTCCCGGGGCGCGGAGGTGGGCGAGGAGCAGGTCCTCCAGGGTAGGCTCGGACGTCTCCCACTGCCCCGCGACCGGCCCTTCCGGCCGGAGGACGGCGGTGAGCTGCCGGCCCGTCGTCCGCGCCGAGACGACCGTGTGCGCACCGAACGCCCTGGGTAGGCCCGGTTCCTCGTGGCGGCCCACGACAACGCGGTGTACGCCGATCAGATCCTCGACCTCGCCCGCCAGCCGTATCCGGCCATCGCCCAGCAGCAGCAGGTAGTCGCAGACGCCGTCGAGTTCGGAGAGGACGTGGGAGGCCAGCACGATGGTGGTGGCGTGCTCGGCGGCCTCGGCCATCAGGGCCGCGGTCGTCTCGTGCCGCACCAGCGGGTCGAGATCGGCCATCGGCTCGTCCAGCAGCAGCAGGTCGGGGCGCTTGCCGAAGGCCAGGGCCAGCGCGACGCGGGTGCGCTGGCCGCTGGAGAGGGCGCCGACGCGGGCGTGCCGCGGCAGGTTCCCCTCCCGTACCAGCCGTTCCGCCGCCGCCTGGTCCCAGCGGCCGGGGTTGAGCTCGCGGCCCATGCGCAGCGTGTCGTCGACCGTGAACTGCGGGTACAGCGGCTTGTCCTGGGGCAGGTAGGCCACCCGGGGGCGCGTTCCGGGACCGCCCGCGGACCCGCCCAGCACCTCCAGCCGGCCCGTCTCCGGCCTCCGCAGCCCCGCGATGACGGACAGCAGCGTGGACTTGCCGGCGCCGTTCGGCCCGACGAGCGCGCAGACGCGGCCCGTGGGGATCCGGAACGAGCAGTCCCGCAAGGCCCAGGAGCGCCGGTGCTTCACGCCGAGGCCGGCCGCCTCGACGGCGGTCCCGCCGGGGACGTAGGTCAGGTCGGTCATCCGGTCCCCTCGTCGGTGTGGTCGGTGTGGTCGGCGTTTTCGATGTGGTCGGCGTTGTCGATGTGGTGAAGGTGTTGAGTGTGGCGAGGGCGGTCGGTGTGGTCGGTGTGGTGAGGGCTGTCGGTGTGGTGGGCTGCGTACGGGTCACCGGGTGGTGCGCCGTCGAAGCACTCGTCCAGGACGGACGTCATCAGGGCGGCGACATCGTCCCGGTCGAGCCCGGCCGCGCGGGCCCGCCCGGCCCAGCCGGCCAGCTCGGCGCGGAGCGGCGCGTCGGCGGCGGCACCCGGCCGGGCCAGGGAGCGCCGGACGAACGTCCCGAGCCCCGGGCGCGCCTCGACCAGCCCCGCACGGTCCAGCTCGCGGTACGCCTTGAGGACGGTGTTGGGGTTGATGGCGGTGGCGGCGACGACCTCGCGGGCGGTGGGGAGCTGGTCACCGGGCATCAGCAGGCCGAGGCGCAGCGCCTGTTCGACCTGCCGGGCGATCTGCACGTAGGGAGCGACGCCGCTGCGGCGGTCGATGCGGAACGCGACCACGACCTCACCCTGCTTCCACTGGGCTATTCCACTAAATAGCTAGTGAAAGCAGGATGACGTCACTCCGCTTCCCACGTCAACAGGTGTCCTGTGCGGGTCAGGCCCCCGAGTCAGGACCCCGGGTCAGGACCCAGGACTTCCGCGTCAGGACCCCGGCTCAGGACTCCGTGCGGTACATCAGGTCCGTCTCGTGGACCGTGAACCCGAGCCGCTCGTACACCGACACGGCCGGCGCGTTGTCCGCGTCCACGTAGAGCATCGCCGTCGGCAGGCCCGCCGCCGCGAGGTGCCGGAGGCCGATGGTGGTCAGGGCCTTGCCGAGGCCGCCGCCCTGGGCGCCGGGCCGGATGCCGACCACGTACACCTCGCCGAGCCGCTCCTCGGCATGCACCTTCGTCCAGTGGAAGCCGGCGATCGCGCCGTCGCGTTCGGCGAGGAAGAAGCCCTCGGGGTCGAACCAGCTCTCGGCCTTGCGGTCGTCCAGATCGCGCTGGGTGAGCGAGCCCTGCTCCGGGTGGTGCGCGAACGCCTCGGCGTTGACGGCGAGCCAGGCCGCGTCGTCGGCCCCGGGGCGGAAGGTCCGGACGGTCACGCCCTCGGGCAGCCGGGGCTCCGGGAGGTCCAGGTCGTCCAGCGGACGCCGCATCTGCCGCAACTCGCGGAACAGGCTCATCCCCAGCACCTGCGCGAGGTGGCGCGCGGCCGGGTGGCCGCCGTGCGCCCAGACCCGCAGCCGCTTGCCGGACTCCCGCAGCAGCGCGTTGCCCAGCGCCCGGCCGTGGCCGCGCCCCCGGTACGCCGGGTGGACGACGAGCTCGCCCGCGGGCGCCTCGACGGGATCGGTGTCCTCCAGCTGCGCGTACCCGGCGAGGGCCTCGGCGCCGTCGGTCACGTCGTGCAGCAGCAGGTGCCGGACGCCCGGCCGGCCGCCCTTCAGCTGGAGCCGGCCCTGCTCGGAGACG
>NZ_JAIQLH010000395.1 GCF_020037025.1 Streptomyces huiliensis
CGGCCGGCCGCCCTTCAGCTGGAGCCGGCCCTGCTCGGAGACGGCGTGCCGGCCGTCCGCCGCCGCGGCCTCCGCGATCAGCCGCAGCACGTCCCGCGCCTGCTCGGGCGTCGGCTCGTCCAGCACCTCGATCCGGCGCCGGCCGCTCTCGTCGTTCCACTCGTCAGTCATGGCACCGAGCCTATGCCGCGGCCGGGACCGGGACGGGAGGGCCCGGAGGGGCGCCCGGGGCGGCCGCCCGCGCGCTCCACCGGTTTTCGGCCAGTTGGCGCGACCTTTGCGCCGTCGGACGCGGTGCGCGGCGTGCCGCGCGGGCGGAACGTCCGAGCGCTACCGATTCGTCACCTCAAGCCTCCTGTGCACTATGCGCGTTGACCGTAGGCTTCCGCAGGCCGCATCACCTGGCACCCGCCTGACCGGCACAAACATCCACACACATCCACACACGTCCATAAAAGGGGAACCCATGCACGCGACGCCGCCACGGAAGCGTCTCGCGAGACGGCTGACCGCCAGCGCCGCCGTCCTCGCCGCCACCGCCGGTGTCCTCGCCGCCGCGCCCGCCGGG
>NZ_JAIQLH010000396.1 GCF_020037025.1 Streptomyces huiliensis
GTCGCGGGCGAGGAAGACGGCGCGGGGCGCGGACTCGTCGACGAACGCGCCGCCGCGTACGGGGGTACGGCGCCGGACGGTCTCGCCGGGCGCCGGCTCCGGGCCGCGGACGGCCAGGTCCACGCCGAACAGCGGGCGCACCCCGGCGGCGGCGGTGGCCCGGGCGAACCGGACGGCGCCGGCGAGGGTGTCGCGGTCGGTGAGGGCGAGCGCGTCCATGCCGCGCTCGGCCGCCCGCTCGGCCAGCCGCTCGGGGTGCGAGGCGCCGTACCGCGCGGAGAAGCCGGAGGCGGTGTGCAGGTGGGTGAAGGCGCCGGCCGCCCGACGCGGGCCCGCCGGGCGGGCCGGGACGGCGGCCGGGCGCGCCGGAAACTCCGGGAACACCCGCGACGACCCCGGACGCGTCGGTTCCGACGGGAACGCCGAACGAGCAGTCATCGCACCTCCCGCCGTTCCGCCGTTCCGCCCGTCATGACCCCCTGGCCGATTTCCGCCCCTCTTTCTCCACCATAAACCACTCATCGAACATTCGTACGAACACGCGAGCGAGCGGCCCACCCGGGCTCCCCCGATCGGCCCCACCCCGCCTGCGCCGCCCACCCGCACCCCGCAGGCTCGGGGCATGAGCTCTTTCGTCCGGGAGGTGCGCGACGCGGTCACCGGCCGCGCCGCCCTCCTGGTGACCGGCGTCCTCGTCCTCCAGCTCGCCTTCATCGCCTCCTACGTGGGGGCCTTCCACCACCCGAAGCCGCAGGACATCCGGCTGGGCGTGGTGGCGCCCCGGCAGGTGGCCGGTTCGCTGGCCGACCGGCTGGGGCGGCTGCCGGGCGACCCGCTGGAGCCGGAGGTCAAGGCCGACCGGGCGGCGGCCGAGCGGGGCCTGCGCGAGCGCGACCTGGACGCGGCCCTGGTGGTCGACCCGCGCGGCAGCACGGACACCCTGCTCGTCGCGGGCGGCGCGGGCGCCTCGCTCGCCCAGGCCGCCGAGGCGGTCGTCACCCGGGCCGAGGCGGCCGAGCACCGGTCGGTGAAGGTCGTCGACACCGCCCCCGCCGCGGCCGGCGACTCCCGCGGCCTGACCTCGTTCTACCTGGTGGTGGGCTGGTGCGTGGGCGGGTACCTGTGCGCCGCGATCCTCGCGATCAGCGCGGGCGCCCGCCCCGCCAACCGCCACCGCGCCGTCATCCGGCTGGCCGCGCTCGCGGTCTACTCGGCCGTCTCGGGCCTGCTCGGCGCGGTCGTCGCCGGGCCGGTCCTGGACGCGCTGCCGGCCGGCGTCGCCCCGCTGTGGGGACTGGGGACGCTGGTGGTCTTCGCGGTGGGCGCCCTCACCCTCGCCCTGCAGAGCCTCGCGGGCGTCGTCGGCATCGGGCTGGCCATCGCGCTCGTCGTCGTCCTCGGCAACCCGAGCGCGGGCGGCGCCTACCCCTATCCCCTGCTGCCGCCCTTCTGGCGGGCGATCGGCCCGGCGCTCCCGCCCGGCGCCGGCACCTGGTCGGCCCGCTCCCTCGCCTACTTCGACGGCAACGCCCTGACCTGCCCCCTCCTGGTGCTGTCCGGCTGGGCGGTGGCCGGCACGGTGGTCACCCTGGCGGGCGTGGTCCTCCGTGAACGGAAGAAGACCACCAGCGGACGAAACCAGGTCCATGGCGAACAGGAAACGACGCACAGGTGACCTGAACTCCCATACCAGACGGTCGGGATGGCGCCTCTTCGGTCATTAGCGAGCCATACCCGAGCCGTCCGGAATCCCTCCCCCGCCCCGGCCGGCCCTCTTTTCGGCCGGACCCTCCCCGGAGCCGGACCCTCCGCCCCGGACTCTGGAATCATCGGATCGACGGCCTGTCAATCCTTAAGTTCCAAGGGGCAGTTAAAGTCCAATCAACGATGGCAAGGGATTACCGCAGGTCAATACTCCTGAAACAATAAATCGCCCCAATCCCATCAGACCGGACGCCCCGCGGCACCCCGATCGCATACGACACCCCTCCCACCCCTCGATGAACAGCGGAAACGAGCCACTACACAACGCTTTCAACCAGCGACTGAAAGCGATCGATCCATGTGCGTTCACTCACCGCATGGGCCAAACTTCCGAGCGTTATCAGAACCCACGAACAAGGGAGTGTTCGGAATGCGGTACATCACTGGGGGGATCGCCCTGGGGTCAGCGTTGATCCTGGGCAGCCTGGTGGGGGCCGGGGCCACCGCTAGCGCGGCACCCGCGCCCGCACCCGCCGCCCAGCAGAGCCTGTACGCGCCCTCGGCACTGGTGCTCACCGTCGGCCAGGGCGACAAGGCGGCCTCCGCCGGCGTCCAGCGTGCGGTGACCCTCAACTGCATGCCCAAGCCGAGCGGCTCCCACCCGGACGCCCGTGGAGCATGCGACCAACTGCGCTCGGTGAACGGCAACTTCGCGGACCTCACCAAGGTGAAGTCCGGCACGGCCTGCACCAAGGAGTGGAACCCCTTCGTCGTGACCGCGGAGGGCGTCTGGGAGGGCCAGCGCGTCAAGTACGAGCACACGTTCGGCAACCCGTGCGAGATGAAGGCGAGCAAGAGCACCGTCTTCGAGTTCTGACGCCGGCCGGGCCGTGAGCCCGTAGGCCCCGCGCGTGAGGCGGCCCCCGGACACCGTGGAGGTGTGTCCGGGGGCCGCCGCCCGCGGCCGGGCGGAACGGGTGACTCCCGCTCGCCGCCCGGGGGTTCGGCCGTCGCGCGCGTCCGGCGCCCGCGGCGCCGGGGGCATCCGGCCGGAAGGTCGTCGACTCGGCACCTCCAGTGGGGGGTGGACCCGGCGGCAGGTCCGCATCCGGGTCCAGAGGGCGAACGAGGGCACGGCAGCGTCCCGTGACAGGAAGGCGCGTCCATGCCAAGTTCGTCGTCCGAGTGTCCCCATCCAAGGCGGGGGTGCACAAGGGCGACTTCCGGTCGCGTGCATGACCATGCACACGCCCCGCGAACGCGCCCACGCCCCCAAGACCCGCTCGTCACCGCCCCCGTTGGTCCGCACTGCGCCAACTAAGGCTCCGGAACGCCCTGTTCACCGGTGGCTGTTTCCCCGTCTTCCCTCTCACTCTTCCGGAGCCGGTCCCGGACGGCCCGTTCCTCCGCCAGGCGCTCCTCCGGGCTCCAGCCCTCGACCGCCGGCCCCGCCGCCTTCGGCCCCTCGACGGCCCGCTCACCCTCGGCCCGTCCCCCCTCGACGGCCCGCTCACCCTCGGCCCGTTCACCGACGGCCGGCTCCGGCTCACCGGCCACCCGCTCCTCCGCCGGCCCCCCGGCTCCCGTCCCTGTCCCTACTCCCGCCCCCGCCCCCGCCCCCGCCCCCGCCCCCGCCCCCGCCCCCGCCCCCGCCCCCGCCCCCGCCCCCGCCCGCTCCAGGAACCGCAGCAGCTCCACGGGGAACGGCAGCACCAGCGTCGAGTTCTTCTCCGCCGCCACCGCCACGATCGTCTGGAGCAGACGCAGTTGCAGGGCCGACGGCTGCGCGGACATCGTCGCGGCGGCCTCCGCCAGCTTCTTCGACGCCAGCAGCTCCGCGTCCGCGTTGATCACCCGCGCCCGGCGCTCCCGCTCCGCCTCCGCCTGCCGCGACATCGAGCGCTTCATCGTCTCGGGCAGCGAGACGTCCTTGATCTCCACCCGGTCGATCTGCACGCCCCAGCCGATGGCGGGGCTGTCGAGCATCAGCTCCAGGCCCTGGTTGAGCTTCTCCCGGTTGGACAGCAGATCGTCCAGATCGCTCTTGCCGATGATGGACCGCAGCGAGGTCTGGGCCATCTGCGAGACCGCGAAGCGGTAGTCCTCGACCTGGATGACGGCCTCGGCCGCGTTGACGACCTTGAAGTAGACGACCGCGTCGACCCGCACGGTGACGTTGTCGCGGGTGATGCCCTCCTGGGCGGGCACGGGCATGGTGACGATCTGCATGTTCACCTTGCGGAGCCGGTCCACGCCCGGAATGATCAAGGTGAAGCCCGGTGGCCGGACCTCGCTGCGCAGCCGGCCCAGGCGCAGCACCACACCGCGTTCGTACTGCTTGACCACCCGGGCCGCCGCCATCAGGTACACCGCTCCGGCGGACGCCGCGGCCACGGCCGCCACCACGAGGTCTTCGACCATCACGGCCCCCTGTGTCCCA
>NZ_JAIQLH010000397.1 GCF_020037025.1 Streptomyces huiliensis
ACGAGGTCTTCGACCATCACGGCCCCCTGTGTCCCACGACAGGTGATATGTCCACGGTATGCCCCGCCGGACCCGGGGTCGAGCCCTGGGAGGGCGCGTTCTCGTAGGGCTACGGCCAAGGCGGCACGGTCCCCACGCCGCCGGGGGCAGTTACGAAACGTGTTTGTACATTGTGCAACCACTTTTGCGGCGCTCGACGGTGCCCTAGATTCCTTGCGTGCGGCGCAACCACCGTGCACCTCGGGGAAGTTGATTTTGGAGGTTCCCGTGAACGGAAAGCTCGCGACGGCCGGACTCGCCGCGGCCGCGGCGACCCTGCTGGCCGGAGTGGCACTGGCCGCCCCGGCATCGGCCGCCACCCCAGCGCCGGCCCGGGGAACGGTGACGGCGGAATCGTCCACCTACTACGTCTACGTCACCGGTGTCGCCGGCTCGCTGGACGGCGCCCGGGCGAACGCGAACTACAAGCTCCCGGAGAACTGCCACCCCTGGGGCATAGTGGCCAGTGGTACCACCCCCGACAACAACATCTGGGTGACCGTCCAGGGCAACTGCACCGGGCCGCAGTGACCGGGAGGCGGCACCCGCGCGGCACCGCCCCGGCGCTCGCGCGGCAGTGATCGAGGGGCGCCGGCCCGGCCGGCGTCCCTCCGGGGCTCCGGAGGACGGACCGCGCTCAGAAGAGACGGACGCCGTAGGCGTCGAGCGCCGCGACGACGGGCTGGTAGAAGGTGGTCCCGCCCCTGCGGCAGTCGCCGATGCCGCCGGAGGCCAGGCCCAGCGCGGTGGAGCCGGCGAAGAGGGCGCCCCCGCTGTCGCCGGGCTCCGCGCACACGTCCGTCTTGATCAGCCCCCGGACGACCTGCCCGTTCCCGTAGTTGACCGTGGCGTTCAGCCCGGTCACCCGGCCGTCGCGCACCCCGGTGGTGGAGCCGCTGCGGCGGACGCGGTCCCCGACGCGGGGCGTGGCGGCGGAGGTGATGCGCTGGGAGCGGCCGTCGTAGAGGTCGACGGCGGACGGGTGCGGCAGCGAGCCGTTGGCGTAGCGGACGAGGCCGTGGTCGGCTCCGGGGAAGGTGCTGCCGGCGGTGGGGCCGACGGCCGTGCGGTGCGCGGCGTCGGCGTAGTACGCGGGCTTGCCCTCGGTGCAGTGGCCGGCGGTCAGGAAGTAGTAGGTGTCGCCCTTGCGGACGTTGAACCCGGCCGAGCAGCGCCAGTCGCGGGCGTGCACCGCGTCGCCGCCGGCGATCAGCGGCCGGAAGGTGCCGGGGGCGCGTTCGACGCGTATCGCGTCGGCGTCGGGGCCGGCCGCCCGTCTGATCCTGGCGACGCCCGCGTCCGGGACGGTCGCGTCGGCGGTGACCACCACCTCGTGGGTCCGTTCGTCGACCGCCCAGGCCGTGCCCGGGACGTCGGCCTCGCCGACCGCCGTGCTCACCGCGGCGAGCCGCGCGGCGGTTGGTACGGCCGGAGTGCCGGCGACCGCTCCGGCGGGGGTGGCGGTGAGGGTGGAGACGGCGAGCAGGCCGGCGGCGAGGGCGGCGGCTCTTCTGCCGGAGAGAACGGCGGGGACGGTGGTGCGGGCGGTGCGCTTGATCCTCACGCTGCTGTCCTCCCGGAGGAGCGGGACCACATGGAACGACCACACAGAACACGGCACGGCGCGTTCCGCTCGCGCCGTGCCCCGACAAGCACTGGTGAGGGAGTATTCGACCGGGCGGCCCCGGGCGCAAGGGTCGAACCGGTCGTTCCGGGCACTTCCCCGCCGGACGGACGCCCTTCGCCTCCCGCGCACCCCACAGCCCCCTACCGCGTCAGCACCGCCCGCTCCCCCGCCTCGACCGCCACCAGCAGGACGTTCCCGGGCGGCGGGAAGGGACAGATGAAGTGGTCCGCGAAGGCGCACGGCGGCAGCACCGCGCGGTTGAGGTCCACCTCCACCCGCCCGGCGGCGTCCGGCGCGGGCGTGCGCAGGAAGCGGAACCGGTAGCTACTCACTCCGCTCGTGGCATCGGCGAACACCGCCCACAGCGCCCCGTCGGTCTCCTCCCCCACCCGCAGCACCCGCACCTCTCCGGCCAGCTCGAAGGAGAGCTCCCCGGCGAGGCTCAGCCCCCGCTCCCGCCCGTCCGCGTTCCCGACGAGGACGGTGCGCGCCCGCTCGTACGGGCGGTAGCGGCCGGGCCGCGTCCACCGGCCGTCGTACGCGAAGGCGTCGACGCCGGCGAACTCCCGGCGGGCGGGCGCGGCCGGGTCGAAGACCCGTACCGCCCACCGCCCTTCGCGGCGCAGGACGACCAGCCGCCGGGCGCCGTGCACGGTCCTGGCCGCCGCCGGGCTCCCGTCCGCGGTCAGCCGGACCTCGCCGGCGAAGGGCTCCCCGTCGAGGCGCAGGCCGTCCTCCGGAGCGGCGGTGAGCAGCACCGCGTCGCCGGAGAGGGCCTCGGCCCACCGTCCGGGGACGTCCGGGAGCCGGCCGCCGGGACGGTCGGCGAGCCAGTGCGTGGCGGTGAGGGCGAGCGGCCCGTGGGGGGCCGAGACGGTCGCGTGGCGCAGCTCGCGCCACTCGGTCCACTGCCGGGGCGCGTCGGTGGTGCTCATGGGCGTCCACCTTTCCACACGGCCGCCCCGATGGGCGGCGAAAGCGAACGACAACCGGGGGCGACCGAGGGGCGGTCGCGGGACGACCGCGGGGCGGCCGGAGCGGAAACGTTCCGCCCCGCAGGCCCAATCCGCCACCGGCGTCCCACTGTTACGACCACGCCTCAGCAGCCGCAGTCACACCCGCAGCCGTCACACCCGCAACCATCCCCGCAGCAGTCACAGTTGCTGCAACAGTCACAGCAATCGCTACAGTTGTCGCAGTCGCACTTGTGGCACCACCCCTCACGGGGCTGCCCGTTCCACGGATCGTGGTACGGGTCCCGGCAGCACACCTGGCAGCTGCAGAAGAGCCCGGACCACACCGCGCAGCCGGCCAGCAACCCGCGCTGCCGCCCGCGCCGCGGCGGCTCCGGCGGCGCGGGCGGCGGCG
>NZ_JAIQLH010000398.1 GCF_020037025.1 Streptomyces huiliensis
GCCACGGCGACGCCCGACGCGCCCGCGTCGCCGTCCGGGCCGGGCCGCCAGCCGGACTCGCGGGCTCGGCGGGCGATGTTGGGCCCGCTGGCGATGCGTTCGACGCAGCCCCGGGCGCCACAGGGGCAGGGGTCACCGTCCAGGTCGACGCTGATGTGGCCGATGTGGCCCGCGTTTCCCGTGGGCCCCGGATGGAGGCGCCCGCCGAGCACCAGCCCGCCCCCCACTCCCGTGGACACCACCATGCACAGGGCGTTGGCCCGTCCCTGGGCCGCGCCGAGCCAGTGCTCGGCGGCGGTCATCGCGACGCCGTCGCCGACGAGGACGACGGGCAGCCCGCCGACCCGCCGTCCGACCTCCGCCACCAGCGGAAAGCCGCGCCAGCCCGGCACGTTGACGGGACTGACCGTGCCGCGCGAGGCGTCCACGGGACCGGCGCTGCCGATGCCCACGGCACGCACCCGCCGCCAGTCGGCGGGGGCGGCGGAGGCGGCGAGTTCGTCCAGCACCTCCGCGACCGCGCCCATCACCACCGCCGCGTCGCCCTCGGCGGGGGTGCGCCGCCGGGAGCGGACGAGGAGCCGCCCCTCGGCGTCGACCAGCGCTCCCGCGATCTTGGTGCCGCCGATGTCGAGAGCGGCGACGAGGGCGCCCGGTTCGGTGTGCGTGGGGGACGGCATGGGGAACGATCTCTCCTGCTCCGCTCGCGGCGCGGCCGGCCCCGGGTGACCGGCCGTCGCTTTCCCGCCAGTCTCCGCCACTGTTGACAACGTTGTCCAGGCCCTATGCTCGATCGACGCACCCACTGCACGAAGAGGCCACGGAGGACGCGCCACGTGCCCGACACCGCCCACAGCCCGCGCCCGCAACCACAACCACGCCCAGGGCCGCACCCGCGCTACGGAACCCGGCCGACCATGAAGGACGTGGCGACGCGCGCCGGCGTGGGGCTGAAGACGGTGTCCCGCGTCGTGAACGGCGAGCCGGGCGTGACCGCCGAGACCGAACGCCGCGTCCGGGAGGCCATCGCCGCCCTCGGCTTCCGCCGCAACGACAGCGCCCGCGTGCTGCGCAAGGGCCGTACCTCGTCCGTCGGCCTGGTCCTGGAGGATCTGGCGGACCCGTTCTACGCCCCGCTCAGCCGCGCCGTCGAGGAGGTCGCCCGCCACCACGGCGCCCTGCTCATCAACGGCTCCAGCGCCGAGGACCCGGAGCGGGAGCGCGAACTCGCCCTCGCCCTCTGCGCCCGCCGCGTCGACGGACTCGTCGTCATCCCGGCCGGCGCCGACCACCGCTATCTGGAGCCGGAGTTGGCGGCGGGCGTGGCCACGGTCTTCGTCGACCGTCCCCCCGGCCTGATATCCGCCGACACCGTCCTCTCCGACCACGCGGGCGGCGCCCGCGAGGGCGTGGCGCACCTGATCGCCCACGGCCACCGCCGGATCGGCTTCGTCGGCGACCAGCCGCACATCCACACCGCGACCGAGCGGCTGCGCGGCTACCGGGCCGCGATGGACGCCGCCGCGCTGCCGGTGCACGACGGCTGGATCTCGCTCGGCCCCACGGCCCCGGAGCGCGTACGCGGCGAAGTACGGCGCATGCTGTCCGGCCCGTCCCCGGTCACCGCCCTCTTCGCCGGCAACAACCGGGTGACCGCGACGGCCGTCCGCGTCCTGTCCGAACGCGGGCTCTCCACGGCGGTGGCGCTCGTCGGCTTCGACGACCTCGAACTGGCCGACCTCCTCTCCCCTGCCGTCACCGTCATCGCCCAGGACCCCGCCCGCCTCGGCCGCACCGCCGCCGAACTCCTCTTCCAACGCCTCGACGGCTCCGCCGCGGCCCCCCGCCGCGTCGAACTCCCGACGCGCCTGATCCCCCGCGGCTCGGGCGAACTGCCGCCTGCCTCGGACTGAGGACTGGTCAGACTTCTGGCGTGGGCGGCCCTCATCAGGGCGTCCCCGCCGGCACTCCCTCCTTCCCGCGCCCCTGACCCTCTCCCGGCTGTCCCGGCTGTCCCGGCATGGCCTGATCGAGGAGGATGTCCGCCGCCGCCCGCGCGTGCCGGCCGTGGTCCGCGTCGTCCAGCACCATGGCACGGCTCGCCGCCCCGTCCGCGAGGATGGCCAGTTGCTCGGCGAGCGGGAGGGGCTCGCGGCAGCCCAGCTCCGTCAGCACCGCGACGATCAGCCGCACCATGCGCAGCTTCTGCTCCCGGGCGTAGGAGTGCACCGCGTTCTCCGGGTCGGGGAACTCCGCGGCGGCGTCGATGAACGGACACCCGCGCACCGGCGCCCCTTCCGTCACCGGCTGGTCGAACAACCTGCGGATCCGTTCACGCGGAGGGATGTCCTCGCGCGTCAGCACGCCTTCCAAGGTGGCTCCGGACCCGGCGAGGCCCTGCAAGTGGGCGAGGACCAGGTCGTTCTTGGTGCGGAAGTGCGCGTAGAGCGTCCGCTTGGACACCGGCGCTTCCTCGGCGATCTGCTCCATGCCGGTCGCGCCGATGCCCTGGATCGCGAACAGCCGGGCGGCGGCGGCCAGGATGCGCTCCCGCCCGCCGCGCCCTCGCTGCGGGGAGGTCGTGGCCGTCTTACTCGCGGTCGTGTCCATGACGTAAGTATACGCACTCGTTTACTTGGACCTCCGTGCGGCGTTAAGGTGATCCCCGAAGGTAAACGCGGACGTTTACCTCCATCCCTCTCGCCACCAAGGAGTCCCATGAGCACGCCCACTTCCACCGAGCTCGGCACCTACGCGGAGAAGCTGATACGCGGCCGGCACGCGACCCGCGCGTTCCGTCCGGAACCCGTCCCCGAGGACACGATGCGCAGGATCTTCTCGCTGGCCGGCACCGCGCCGTCCAACTCCAACGCGCAACCGTGGCAGGTGGAGGTGGTGAGCGGCGCGGTACGTCAGCGCCTGGCCGGTGCCTTGCGGAAGGCCCACGCCGAACGGCGCACCTCGGTGGACTTCCCGTATTCCGAAGGGATGTACGCCCCCGTGCACAAGGAGCGCAGGGCGGCGTTCGGTGCCGCACTGTACGGGGCACTGGGCATCGGCCCGGACGATCACGCGGCTCGTACCGCCTACGACGCGGAAAGCCTGAGCTTCTACGGCGCGCCGCACGCCGCCTTCCTCTTCGTCCACGGTGACGGAGAGGCCCGGCTGGCCGCGGATGTCGGCGCCTACCTGCAGACGCTGCTCCTGGCGATGACCGCGTACGGCGTGGACAGCTGCCCGCAGGGACTGCTGAGCTTCCATGCCGACACCGTCCGCGCCGAACTCGGCGTCACCGGAGGAAAGCTGCTCGTCGGCGTCTCCTTCGGGTACGCCGACGAGACGGCCCCGGTGAACCGCGTGCGGACCGAGCGGGCCCCACTTGAGGCGACCACGGCCTTCCACGGCTGAGTCCTGTCT
>NZ_JAIQLH010000399.1 GCF_020037025.1 Streptomyces huiliensis
ACTTGAGGCGACCACGGCCTTCCACGGCTGAGTCCTGTCTCTCCGATCGTGATCGGAGGGAAAGGACTCAGTCCCCGGGGTCGTACGTCTCGACGAAGTCGCGGACGGCCGCCTCCAGTTCGGCGTGGCTCATCGGGGAGCCGTCCGACGTGGCGCTGGAGAAGCCCTGGCCGGGCGGTCCGTTGGTCCAGTCGAAGTCGTAGACGCCGGGTTCGTCCGGGCGCGCCCGGACCGTGAACTCCTGGCCATCCACGCTCAGCCGTACCGCTTCGTCATCGCCCATCGGGTCACCGCCTTCGTCTCGCCGCGGACGCACGCGTCGGACGGCCCGCGCGGGACCGTCCGACACCAGGTACTCCTAGATACCGCAGTACAGCGTCTGCGTCTTCGTCACCAGCTTCGACGCGCCGTCCGGGTAGCCGACGATGTCGACGTCCACCACGGACCGGAAGTCGTTCTTCGCCACGAAGTTGGTGCATCCCCAGTTGGCGACGGCCCTCTTGTTGCTGCCTCCGCCCGGCGGGACGGTCTTGACGCCCTTGTCGAGCGTCCGCCACCCCGTGCCGCCCTGCAGCCAGATGGTGACCTTGGCCATCGTCGCGGGGCCACTGTTCTTGGTCCACCAGCCGTGGGCGTTGATCCTGCCCGGTGCGGTGCCGGAGAAGTGGACGTAGTCACCTCTGGTGAAGAAGGTGTCGGCGGCGGCCCGCCCCGCACCCTCCCCGTGTCCGGCGGCCTGTGCGGGCCCCGCCGCGGCGGTGGTGGCCAGCAGGGCGGCCAGTGTGGTCGTCGCCGCTGCAGGACCGACTCGTACGCGCATGACGTGCTCCTTTCCCGATCACTCAGGAACCGACGCTCGCTCAGCGGCAGTTGGTCCACTTGTTGGACTTCGTGTACCAGAACCCGGAGCCGCTGAGGGAGTCCTTGGCGCCCTTCCTGGCGAGCCACGGGGAGCCGGAGTGGTTCTTCCCCGAGTACCCCAGGAAGTCGCAGGACGAGCCGTGGTTGTAGTACGACTTGAAGGCCCGGAAGACGGTGTACTTGGTCAGGTCCTTGTTGTCCCCCGCGACCTGCTGCCGGTGGCCGGTGTAGTTCTTGCCGGACCAGACGCAGAAGTAGCCGGACGGGCAGTCCTTCGCCGCCTCTGCGCCGCCCGGCGCCGCGCCGGCGATCCCCGCGCCGCCGGCGAGCAGTCCGCCGGTCAGCACCACACCGCCGACGACGGACGCGAGTTTCCTGGTCATACGCATGCTGTTCCCCCTGTGAGAGCCGACGGGGCCGAGCTCCACCGGCCCCGAAAAGAGCTTGCGGCGCGGGGGGCGTACGCCGCCACGGTCGTCTCCCGACTGACGCGTTCCTGGGACGTCCCAGGCGCTGACCTGCCGGGACGCGGTTCCGTATGAGGGGGCGGCGGGAAGACCCTGGACGCCGGAACAGTCCCGCGGTGGGTGAAGGCCCTTGCTCGTCGGCGGACCCGCGCGACGTCATTCCCGGAGAGTCCGACGCACCTGCGCGAGGCGGTCCTCATCCCAGACCACGTCGGGGTCGGGGACGAGGAAGGCCAGCGCTGTCGCGGCGACGCCCAGGGCGGGCTGGGACCACTCGGCTTCGTTCCCCGTGCCGAAGACGCCGCGCCTGCGGTGCGTCCCGGCGAGGTCCGGACGGGCGAGGGCGGTCAGGACGAAACCGCGCATGGTGGCGCTGAGCTGGGTCGCCAGTTCCTCGAAGGTGGTGTGGAGGTCGGGACGCAGGCGCAGGCCGAACAGCGCGGCGAGATTCTCGTAGGAGCGGGCGATGCGGTCGTTGAGGTCGCGTTCGGCGGCGTCGAGCGCGGTCTGCACCTCCCGTCGCAGGGTGCCGTCGGCCAAGCCGAGGAAGGTGGCGTGCAGGGCGATGTAGGTGCGCCACTGGGTCGAGGCGTGCATGGCCTCGAAGTCTCGCAACGCGCCTTGCCGCAGCAGTTCGACGCAGAGCTCGTGACGGCCGGCCGCGGTGGTGAAGCCATCGATGCGGGCAAGGGCGAGGTGGCGGAGGGCCTCCTCGCCGGCCCTTCCGTCGGCGCCCGCCGCGGCCGGCGCGCACCGGGCGAGTTCCTTGAGCAGGTCGCTGAAGAACAGGTCCTTGTAGGGCCAGCGGCGGTAGACGGCACTGCGTGCGACGCCGGCGTCTCGGATGACGTCTTCGAAACTGAGGTGATCCAGGCTCACGGTCAGTCCGGTGCGCTCGACCATCGTCATGGCGGTGTCGAGCATGCGCTGCGCGGTTTCGGCGTCGGTACGGCGGCGTCGGCGCCGTGCCACTCCCATTTGGAGTTGCTCGTTCGTCATCAGGCCCTCTACTCTCCGACAAAACTTGAGACACGATATCCCAAGTCTCGTGAGTGCTCTATGCATCAGGAGGATCCCGATGTCCGTGCAACAACTCCCCGCATCCGTCCGCAGGGCCGGCCGTGCCCTGCAGGCCGCCGCCGGGCTGGCGGTGGCCGCCGCGGGTGTGATCGTCATCGACCAGGCCGTCGGCGGTGGTCTCGCCGAACGGCTCAGGCAGAGCTATCCGCAGCGCAGTGCCGATCAGATCGGCATGGCTGAATCCAGCATCCTCACCTACCTGTTCACCCTTGGCGTGCTCGGCGTCTGCCTGTTCGCGGCGATGGCCTGGGCGATCCGGCGCGGCCGGCGGTGGGCGCGCGGCATCGGCTCCACGGCCGTCGTGCTGGGCAGCGTCCTGGCCGTGTACAACTTCAGCCAGCCGCATCCGCTGGTGATGACCGTGGCCGGCGTCGTGCCGTGTGTGGCCGGCCTGGCAGCGGTCCTGCTGCTGCGGACACGGGAATCCGCGTCCTACTTCAGCGTCGAGCGCAAGACCTCTGCCTGACCGCGTCCTGATTGCGCCCTGACTGCGCCCGACGATCCAGGGGCCTCGGTGTCGAGGTCGGGGATCTCGGCCTGGTCGAAGGCCGTCCGGATCACCTCGTCCGCGTCGCGGATGACCGAGCCGGTCCGCCACTCCGCTTGCACGTGTGGTCCGGACCGGAGACGCATGGGGAGCCACGGTTTCCGGCCGGAACGCGGAACGCCTGAGTAGGGATACTCAGGCGTTCGGTCTCGGCCGTGCGTGCGGCCGTCAGGCGACGGTGCCGCTCTCCTTGATGACCACGTCGGAACGGAGGGCGCCGCTGTGGGAGCCGAGGGCCTCGATCTTCTTGACGAGCTCCTCGCCCTCGACGACCTCACCGAAGACGACGTGCTTGCCGTCCAGCCAGGGGGTGGCGACGGTCGTCACGAAGAACTGGGAGCCGTTGGTGTTCGGGCCGCGGTTGGCCATCGACAGCAGGAACGGCCGGTCGTGCTTGAGGGAGAAGTTCTCGTCGGCGAAGGACGCACCGAAGATGCTCTTGCCGCCGGTGCCGTTGCCGTGGGTGAAGTCGCCGCCCTGGAGCATGAAGTCCGGGATGACGCGGTGGAAGGCGGAGCCGGCGTAGCCGTAGCCGTTCTGGCCGGTGGCGAGCTCGCGGAAGTTACGCGCGGTCTCCGGGACGACGTCGTCGAAGAGGCGGAAGACGATGCGTCCCGCGTCCTTACCGTCAATGGTGATGTCGAAAAAAACGTTGTGCATGGCCATATCCTCACATCCCTCGTCACGCGGCCCGGTATCCGGCCCGCCGGAAAGGCCCCGGCGACGGCCCGACGGGGCCCGACGGGGCCCGGCGGGGGCCGGCGCGGGGCCGGCG